>CALEPR010000024.1 GCA_937910665.1 uncultured Selenomonadales bacterium | reverse complement strand
AAATATCTGCTCTGAGTGCTGAGCATGTAAAGTAAGTCTCCGGTCTTCGCGTCGCGCACCTCGAAGAAAAATTGCACAAATTTATTATTGTTTGCGCTCGTCGCCGTGACATAAGCGTCGGCATATTTTGAAACATTTTCGGCGTAAATTTTTTTTGAATTTTCGTCGTGAAGTGCTTTGATGTCAACTTTAGCGTCGCGCCAAATATTTTCGATCATATCGTCGTAGGAAACAACATTGAGTTTCGAGACGCGAGCGGCGTTTGACAAAATATCTGCAAATTCGTCCATCGTAGGTTCAGTGGCTTCAATTTTGTAATGTTGAGGCAAGGCGACAGCCAAAGTTTTTACTGTGGAAAGGTCAACGCCTTCAGGAATTGTTTCTTCATAACCTGCCCAAGCCGTCGAAGAAATTAAAAATATTGCCGCCATTACAAACGACGCAAAAAATTTTTTCAACATAAAAACTCCTCACTCCCAATTCCTAACTCCTAATTATTCCAGTCCTCTGTAAACAAAAGCCGCCAACGCCGCACCGACCAAAGGACCGACTATAAAGACCGGCAGACATTCAAGCGGCACTCCATTTCCCGATGCCGCCGCGACAACTGCAGGACCAAAACTTCTTGCAGGATTTACTGAAGTTCCTGTCAATCCAATTCCAAGAATGTGAACGCCGACCAAAGTCAAACCGATAATCAATCCTCCGAAACTTCCATGATTAAATTTAGGAGAAGTAACGCCCAAAATATTTATCACAAAAATAAAAGTCAAAACAATTTCCACCAAAAGTCCGGCAACCGAACTGCCGTGAACTCCTGCCAAGCCGTTGCTGCCAAGTCCGCCTGTCATATCGACAACATTTCCCGAAGTAAAAATTGTAACCAAAAGTTCCGCGCCGATAAGTGCACCGATACACTGAGCGATGATGTAATAAACAAAATCTTTTCCTGTCATTCTTCCGCAAAGCAAAACTCCGAGCGAAACCGCCGGGTTAATGTGACAGCCTGAAATATTTCCAATCGAATAAGCCATAGCGACGATTGAAAGACCGAAAGCGAACGCAGTCAAAATGTAACCGCCTCCGTTCGCTGCGTCGCAGCCGACAAGCATAGCAGTTCCACAACCCAAAGTAACTAAAACCATTGTGCCGATACATTCGGCAACATACTTTTTCATCTGATCAACTCCTAAAAAATTTTACCTGAAAATATTCTTGCCAAGCTGAAAATTTCCTGCAAATTTTTTCAGTCGAGCAAACAAAAATAAAAAACATTTAATCTTGACAGCGCAGCGGCTAAAAAGTATTCTAAATGCAAATGAAAACTTTTTACCGCAAGGAGGAAATGCAATGCTGAAGAAAACAAAAATTATCTGCACGCAAGGTCCGGCAACCGACGCTGAAGGCGTTATCGAAAAATTGGTCGAGAACGGAATGAATTGCGCTCGATTCAATTTCTCTCACGGCACTCACGAGGAACACAAAAAACGCATTGAGGCGGTCAGAGCGGCGGCTCTCGCGAAAGACAGAGTAGTTTCCTTAATCCTCGATACCAAAGGTCCGGAAATGCGTCTCGGTGAATTTGCAAACGGCGAAGTTCAGCTTGTCGCAGGAAATAAATTTACGCTGACAAATGACGACGCTCCCGGAGATGAAACTCGCGTTTCAGTCAATCATAAACTTTTGTATACCGAAGTAAAACCGGGCGACAAACTTTTGTTGAGCGATGGACTTGTCGAGTTGATGGTCGATGCGATCGAAGGCAAAGACATTGTCACAACAATTTTAAATTCCGGCAAGATGAGTACAAGAAAACGCGTCGCAGCCCCGGGCGTTGCTCTTGGACTTCCTCCAATTTCCGAGCAGGACGAACAAGATATTATTTTCGGAATTGAAAATGACATGGATTTTGTCGCGGCAAGTTTCATTCAACGTGCAGCCGATGTTGAATCAATTCGCAAACTTATTGCCAGACACGGCGGACACATGGAAATTATTCCGAAGATTGAGAACCTCGCGGGCGTTCAAAATATCGACGACATTATTGCAGTTTCAGATGGAATTATGGTTGCTCGCGGCGATCTCGGTGTTGAAATTCCCGCCGAAGAAGTTCCGATCATTCAGAAAGAAATTATTAAAAAATGCAACGACGCAGGAAAACCTGTAATCGTTGCGACGCAGATGCTTGAAAGTATGACGACAAATCCTCGCCCGACCCGCGCGGAAGTTTCTGACGTCGGCAACGCAATTTTTGACGGCGCAGATGCAATTATGTTGTCGGGAGAAACGGCAAGCGGAAAATATCCTGTCGAAGCTGTGGCAATGATGTCAAAAATTGCTCAACGCATTGAAGAATCTCTCGAATACAAATCAATTTTTGAACACAAAGGAATTCATAGAAAACATTCTCAGACAGATGCAATCGCTCACGCGACTGTTCAAATTGCTTACGAACTCAGCGCGACTGCAATTTTCACTCCGACAAAATCAGGTTACACCACGCGAGTAGTTTCAAAATATCGTCCGAAAGCTCCGATTATTGCTTTCGCTCCAAATCAGCGCGTTGCTCGCCATTTAAATTTGCGCTGGGGAGTTTTTGTAATTCCCGGCGTTCCGATCCTCAAGCCGGAGGAAATGACTCCTTACATTACAGAAACGGCAAGCAACATGGGGTTTGTTCAGAAAGGCGACGTTGTCGTTATGACTGCCGGAATTAAGTATGGCGAAGGCGGTACAAGTTCGATCGAACTTCTGACAATTTAATTTCGTCACAGTTCGAAAAATATTTTTATAAAAAATTTTTCTCCTGTCTAAGAAAAAATTTTCTCGGCGGGATTTATTTTTCGGTAAATTATGGTTTTTAACATTTTTTTAGATTACAAAATTTCGTGACGAAAACTTCTTTCGTAAATTTATAACTGAAAATTCTACTCCCTGAAGCTGTGAATACAGCTTCTAAATTTTTTTTTGCAAAAGTTAAAGGGTAAAATTTTTTTTGGGCGAAAGTAGATTTTTATGTTACAATGAAAAAAATTTTTGGAGGTTGAAATTTTTGGAGACAATAATTTTGGCGGCAGGCAAAGGCACGCGAATGAAAAGCAAATTGCCTAAAGTTTTGCACAAAGTTTGCGGCAAGCCAATGTTGCAGCATGTCATCGATGCGGCGAAGTCGACCGGTTCAAGTCGTGAAGTAGTCGTGATCGGAAACGGCGCAGAACTTGTGCGCGAAAAAATTTCCGGCGTTGAATTTGTTTTGCAAGCCGAACAGCTTGGAACAGGTCACGCCGTTTTGTGTGCGAAAGAAAATTTTTCAAACTCGGCGGGAACTTTGATGATTTTGTGCGGAGATACTCCGCTTGTCACTTCCGACTTGCTGAAAAAACTTTCCGACGCTCATGAAAATTCAAAAGCCGCCGCGACTGTTTTGTCCGCTGAACTTCCTGACGCGACAGGTTACGGCAGAATTATTCGCGAGGCGGACGGAAGTTTCAAAAAAATTGTCGAACACAAGGACGCAAACGACACTGAAAAAAATATTCGCGAAGTCAACGCAGGAATTTATTGTTTCGACATTCAAAAACTTTTCGGCGCACTTACTCAAGTAAAAAATGACAACGCACAGGGAGAATATTATTTGCCTGACGCATTGACAATTTTAAAAAATTCCGGCGAAAAAATTTCTGTCGTTACTGCGGAAAATTTTTCTGACACGCTCGGAATAAATTCCAGAGTCCAACTTGCCGAAGCTGAAAAAATTTTGCGGCAGAGAAAAAATTTTGAACTCATGGACAGCGGCGTGACAATTTTAGATCCTGCGACAACTTACATTGACTCTGAAGTTGAGATCGGTCAGGACACAATTATTTTTCCAAATACCTACCTTGAAGGCAAAACAAAAATTGGCGCGGACTGTGAAATTGGTCCCGGAACAAAATTTACAAATATGATTGTCGGCGACAATGTTCAGGCGCAGTTCAGTTACTGTCACGATTCTGAAATTTGCGACGGAGTTATTCTCGGTCCTTATGTTCATATTCGTCCCGGCAGTAAAATTTCTGCGAAGGTCAAGATCGGAAATTTTGTCGAAGTAAAAAATTCTACAGTCGGCGAAGGCTCAAAACTTCCGCACTTGCAATATATCGGCGACACGGACATGGGCGCAGGTTGCAACATGGGTTGCGGAACTATCACGGTAAATTACGACGGCAAGAAAAAATTTCGGACGACTATTGGCGACAATGTTTTTGTCGGCTGCAATTCAAACTTGGTCGCGCCTGTCACGCTTGAGGACGGAGTTTACGTTGCCGCAGGTTCGACAATTACAAAAGATGTTCCGAAAAATAATTTGGCGGTCGCTCGCTCGCGTCAAACAAATATTGAAAATTGGGCTGACAAGCGCAAATAATTTCGGAGGCTGAAAAATGAATTTGGTAATTTGGTTTAACAATCCAGGGGGGGGGCATGGGATTTCACTTCTCAATACTTCTCTCGGAGTTTTGAAAAATTTGTATGGCGGTGTTAGAATTGTCGGCGGGATTTTTCCTAAAGAAATGAAAGTCACCGGAATAGCCGTTCTCGACAAGGAAGATTTGAAAACTTTAAACTTCGATTTAATTTTAGTTGTTGGTGACAATGCACAAGGCGAAGCGTTTTTCACCGGCAACGATTCGAAGCGCGAATCTTTTTTTGCATCGGTTTTGCATGAAGCGGAGCAACTTAATCTTAATACAGATAAAATTATCGCGGACAGAATAGTTTTGGTTCCAAATTTTACTCTTGAAAAATATAAAAAACTTCGCCGCTCAAAACTTTCAATTTTGTCGATGAATTGTTTTGCGGGGCTGCTTTATCACAGATTTGCTTTGCCGTTTCTCTCGCCGACGATAAATATGTATACTTCAGAGGAAGATTTTTTGGAATTTTTAAAAAATCCTGTCGAAAATGTTCGCGGAGAATTTAATCTTGTAAAAACTGAATTTAATGATGTGCTCGGATTTGAATATCCTGTTTTTAAAATTTGCGAAAGTGAATGGCATATGAATCACTACAAAGATTTTGAGATGGCAAAAAATAAATGGCGCGAGAGATCGCAGAGAATAAATTGGTTCAATACACTCGTCACAATGTACACTGAAAGTTACAAAGTTTTGGCGGAGTTTGACAAGTTGCCTTTTGCCAAGAAAGTTTGTTTTGTTCCTTTCGATACTAATTTGGAATCGGGATATTATCTTGACCTTACAAAAATGGCTACTCCTGAACTTTGGAGGGCGGTCAATGGAACTGCGACAGGCGAAGTACCTTTTTATGATATGTGGGATATGCTTTTGTATGGAAAGAAAACGCCATTGATGTAAAAAAATTTTTGTGTATGTGATAATGGAGGAATTTTAGTAAATGGAAAAAGAATTTTTTGACACAAGGAAACTTTGTTTGATGACAGGAAATGCAAATCCTGATCTTGCAAAGAAAATTTCTGAACTTATCGGCGTGGAACTTTGTCAAACTTCTGTCGGAAAGTTTAACAACGGCGAAACTGCAGTTATGATTGATGAAAGTATTCGCGGCAAAGATATTTTTATCATTCAGCCGACTTCTCAACCTGTCAATGACAACTTGATGGAACTTTTGGTGATGGCTGACGCTTGCAAACGCGCCTCAGCTCACTCAATTAACGCAGTCGTTCCTTACTACGCTTATGCAAGGCAGGACAGAAAAAGTCGCGGACGCGAACCTATTTCTGCAAAACTTGTTGCAAATTTAATGGTCGCCGCCGGAGTCAATCGCGTTATCACAGTCGACTTGCATGCCGCGCAGATTCAGGGATTTTTTGATATTCCTGTTGACCATTTATTTGCCGCACCTGTTATCGCAGATTATTTTCATGAACATGACTTTGGCGGAGAATTGGTTGTAGTTTCTCCCGACTTGGGCGGAGTCACTCGCGCGAGAATTTTGGCAGACTTTTTGAAAGCACCAATCGCGATTATAGAAAAGCGTCGTCCTCGCCCCGGCGAAGCGGAAGTTATGAACATTATCGGCGACGTGAAAGATAAAATTGCTTTGATGATTGACGACATTGTTGACACTGCCGGAAGTCTTTGCGAAGGCGCGAAGGCTTTAAAAAATCTCGGCGCGAAATCTGTCCTCGCCGCTTGCACTCATCCTGTGCTGAGCAAAAATGCCGTCGAAAAAATTGACAATTCAGTTTTGGAAAAACTTGTTGTGACAGATACAATTCCACTTCCGCAAGATAAAAAATCAGATAAAATCGTCGCGCTTTCTATGGCAAAATCTATCGCCGACGTTATTACAATGATTCAGGCGCGTCGAAGTGTCAGCGTCTTGTTCAGGTAAGATGAAAAGGTGGCAAGGTGGACAGGTGTAAAGTTTTTTTACTTGTTCTCTTTCCACCTAGAAAATTTCGACGAAGGGATGAAAATTTTTAATGGAAACACAAAATTTTTCGGAAAAAGTTGCCGAACTTCTGAAAGAAAAAAATGCTTTGAAGTGTCCTGTGTGCGGCGAAGAAAATTCTGCGGTCTTTGACGGAATTTTTGCTCGCAAACTTCAAGCAGGAAATGCTCTGCCTTGCGCTGTCGTTGTCTGCAAAAATTGTGGAGCGATTCGAGAACACGCTGTCGATCCTCTCGGAATAAAAGTTGTGTCGAACGGCGCAAAAAAAACTTCGGCAAATTCGGCTAATGTTTGAAAAATTTTTTTGGATAACCGAAAAATAGAACTCTACTTCGGCAGAAAAATTTTTGTCGATTTTTTTTTGCAGCAAATTAGTTTCGTTGACTTTTAATCGGAACGGCAGTAATTTTTTTTTCAAACTGAAGGGAATGAAAAAATTTTGGACAAAAAAAATTTGTTCGGCTTGACTTTGCCCGAACTTGAAATTGAACTTTCCGACTTGCCGAAGTTCCGCGCAAAACAAATCGCGGCTTGGATTTATCAGCGCGGTGCAACTTCTTTTTCTGAAATGACCGACTTGTCAAAAAATCTTCGCGCAGACTTGGAGAAAAAATTTTTAATTCAAACTCCGCAACTTTTGACAAAACAAATTTCCGACGACAAGTTGACGACAAAATTTTTATTGAAATTTTCGGACGGCGCGGCTGTCGAAACTGTTTTGATGCGTCAAGATTATGGAAACAGCGTTTGCATTTCTTCGCAAGTTGGCTGCATGATGGGCTGTAAATTTTGTGCGTCGACTTTGAAAGGTCTGGAAAGAAATTTGACCGCCGGAGAAATGCTTGGCGAAATTATTTTTGTAAATAATTTTTTGGCGCAGGAAAATCAGAAAGTCGATACTTTGGTTGTCATGGGAACGGGCGAGCCGCTGACAAATTTTGACAACTTAATAAAAATGCTCCGACTCCTCCACGAAAATTACTCGCTTGGTTTGAGTTACAGAAAAGTCACAATTTCAACTTGCGGAATAGTTCCGGCGATTTACAAATTGATTGAGGAAAATATTCCTGTCACGCTGTCAATTTCTCTGCACGCTCCTACAGATAATCTTCGCTCCGCAATTATGCCGATAAATTCTGCTTTCGGTATCCAAAAAGTTTTGCAGGCGGGAAACGATTATGCGACAAAAACAGGGCGCCGTGTGACCTATGAATATATTTTGCTCGGCGGCGTGAATGATACCGAAGAACATGCAAGGCAACTTTCAAAAATTCTTTCGGGACAGCTTGCGAATGTAAATTTAATTCCTGTGAATCCTGTGGACGAAAGAAATTTTCGGCGACCGACAAATAAATCTGTAAAAAAATTTTTCCACTTCCTGAATACTCACGGAATTGCCGCAACAATTCGACGCGAAATGGGTGCGGGAATCGATGCGGCTTGCGGACAACTTCGCAGCAAATTTATTGAAAATGCTTAAAAACTTTTCAGAAAAAATAACTTGTGATAAAATATTTTTGAATTTGCAGAAATGTTTCGGAGGAGGAAAAATTTTTATGACTGAAACAAAAGATAAAAAAACTTTTTATATCACCACGCCAATTTATTATCCAAGCGCAAAACTTCATATCGGTCACGCCTACTGCACGACGATTGCCGACGCTGTCGCAAGGTTCAAACGCCTTGCAGGTTACGAAGTTTTTTTTCTGACAGGCTCGGACGAACATGGACAAAAAATTCAGCGCACGGCAGAGGAGCAGGGAATTACTCCGCTTGAGTACGTTGACAAAATTGTTGCAAGTTTTCAGGAGCTTTGGCAGAAACTTGAAATTTCAAACGATGACTTTATCAGAACTTCAGAGCCGCGTCATCATAAAGTTGTTCAGGATTTTTTCAAACGTATTCAGGAAAAAGGAGACATTTACAAAGGCGAATACACAGGACTTTACTGCACGCCCTGTGAATCTTACTGGACTGAATTGCAGCTCGATGAAAATGGTTGCTGTCCGGATTGTCATAGACCTGTCGAAAAAGTTTCTGAAGAAGCATATTTTTTCAAAATGTCGAAGTATGCCGACGCAGTTTTGAAACATATTGAAGAAAATCCCGACTTCCTCGAACCTGTCTCGCGCAGAAATGAAATGATAAATTTCATAAAGCAGGGACTGGAGGATCTTTGCGTTTCGCGAACTTCTTTCGATTGGGGAATACCTGTGCCGGGCGACGAGAAACATGTTATTTATGTCTGGTTCGACGCAGTTATAAATTACATCACTCCACTTTTTGGCGATGCAGAGAAAATGAAAAAATTTTGGCCTGCAGACATTCATCTTGTCGGAAAGGAAATTGTTCGTTTCCATTCAATAATTTGGCCTTGTATGCTTATGGCGGCGGACTTGCCTTTGCCGAAAAAAATTTATGGTCACGGTTGGCTTATAATTGGCGGAGATAAAATGTCGAAGTCGAAAGGCAATGTTGTCGATCCGATGCTTTTGATTGATGAATTTTCTGCGGACGCGATAAGATATTTTCTCCTGCGAGAAATAACTTTGGGGCAGGACGGAAATTTCAATCGCGACGCTTTAATCACAAGAATTAACGCCGACCTTGCAAACGACTTGGGAAATCTTTTGCACAGAACTTTAAATATGATTGGAAAATTTCAGAAAGGAATTTTAATCGCGCCGAAAGGAGAAAATGAAATTGATAAATCTTTGAAATCGGACGCGATGGAAACTGCAAAAAATTATCGCCGTCTCATGGAAAATATGCAAATTTCCGACGCAGTTAGAACTGTCTGGAAATTTATCGGTCGTTCAAACAAGTACATTGATGAAACTGCTCCTTGGACATTGGCGAAGGACGAGACGCAGAAACAAAATCTTGCCAATGTACTCTATAATCTCGCCGAGTCGCTCAGAATTGTCAGCATTTTAATTTCGCCGTATATGCCCGCGACCGCGAAAAAAATTCATGACCAATTAAAAGTTAATCAGCCTTTTGAAAAAATTCAACTTGAGGATGCGGAAACTTTCGGCAGACTGGAGGACAATCACGAAGTCGGAAAGCCTGAACAACTTTTCCCGCGCATCGAAGTGAAATAAAAAAATTTTTTCTGAGCAAAAAAAATTATCCCGACCAAGAGCCGGGATTTTTTTTTCGCAGAAATTATAAAATCATGGCAAAGTTTTAAATTCATCGACAGGCCAGAAAATTAACATCGCCTTGCCTTTAACATTTTCCAAAGGCAAAAATCCAACGTCAGCACTTCTCGAATCCAGAGAATTGTCGCGATTATCTCCGCAAACAAAAAGTGTTCCTTCAGGTACGGTAACTTTTGGATACTCGGTTCTGGTTTTGTCCAAGATATAATCTTCGCGAATAATTTCATCATTGACGTAAACGCGACCGTCCTTAATTTCAATAGTATCCCCGCCGACGGCAATCACGCGCTTAATAAAATCTCGACTCGGATCGCGAGGATAGCGGAAGATAATAATTTCCCCGCGCTGAGGATCGCGAACGCGATAAATAAATTTATTCACCACAAGTCGCTCCTCATGTTGAAGTGTCGGACGCATACTCGGCCCATCCACCACATAAAGTTCAACAATAAAAGTTCTGATGATCAATGCAAGAAAAATTGCGCCTGCGATTGAAAAAATCCAACTTTTGAGTTCTTCACCGAATAAGTTCATAAAGTTTCTTCCTTTGCTAAAAAATATAAATCAACTCCGTCCTTTCTGATTCTGCCACAAATTTAAATTTCCTGCAAGTGCAATACAAATTTCGATTTGAAGGAAAATTTATTTGCCTGCAGAATAAAAATTTGATTCAATTATCGCGAGATAGAAAGATATTTTTTTTAGGAGTTGGTAAAAAAATTTATGAATGAGGACAAAAAAAATTCGCCGTCAAAAACTTCCCCGGTCGATTCAAAAAAATCTGCCGCCGCATCAAAAAAATCTCCTGCGGCAAAAAAAACTTCCACCACGACAAAAAAAAATTCTGCCGAAAATAAAAAAAATTCTCCGCAAAAAAAATCTGCGCCCGCCGCAAAAAAAATTTCTGTCGCTCCTGAAAAAAAAATTGTCGCTGAAATTCCCGCAGCTGAAAAAATTTTTCCCGACGCTGAAAAAATTCCTGAAGTCGAGGAAGAAAATATTTCTCCGCCTGAAAAAAAATCCGGCGACAAGTATCGACAGATACAGCTGATAAAAATTTTTGTCTTCGCGATAATTTTGGGCGTGATGAGCGTCATAGGTTTGATGATGTCGCTCCGCCCGACCGTTTCCATGTCAGAAAAGCGAGAGCTTGCAAAATTTCCCGACTTCACCGTCGAAGGACTTTGGGACGGTTCATATTTCAAAGCTATTGATGTCTGGTACTCGGATACTTATCCTTTGCGCGAAACAATGATTTTGGCAAGTCAAAAATTGCAAAGTTTTTACGGCGAGCGCAGTGAACAAATTATTCAGACAGAAAAAAATTCTCCGTCGCAGGAAGAAAAAGTTTCGGAAGAAAAAAAATCTGAGCCTGAGGAGCAACTTCCCGACGGCACGATTCGGAATATTGGCGAAATGCGCGGCGACATTTATATAACCAACAATACAGGTTACGAACTTTATGGATTTTTGGAAGATGTGAATTTGGAATTTTGTCAGACCATGAATAATATTTACAGTCGTTTTAAAGATTCCGTGAACTTTTATGTAATGTTGGTTCCGACAAGCGCGGGAGTTATGCTCGACAAAAATGTTTTGGAAGATATGGGAGTCAGCGATCAAGCTGAGGCGATCGCCTTCGACTATTCGCATCTTGATTCCGGCATCCGCAAAGTGAATGTCGTCGACATTTTGAGGAAACATAACGCCGAATATATTTATTTCCACACCGATCATCATTGGACGGCTTTGGGAGCTTACTACGCCTACACAGCTTTTTGCAAAGAAAAAGGAATTGAACCTCACGACATAAAAACTTTTGAAAGCGTGAGCTACCCGGGATTTTTAGGAAGTCTTTACACTGCAGGAAATCGAAGTCCTGAACTTGCCGCCAATCCCGACACGGTTATTGCCTACTATCCAAAAGGCGCGAGAAAAATGACTTTCTACGACGACTATTACAATCCCTATGAAGGCGACATCATTGCCGACGCGAGCGAATACGACCCGGGCGCAAAATATTCTGCGTTTGTCATGGGCGATCAACCTTTTTCTTTCGCGCACAATGAAACAATTCACGACGGCAGTGCGGTTGTCGTGATCAAAGATTCTATGGGCAACGCTTTTGTTCCTTGGCTTATCGATCACTATGAATATGTTTATTGGCTCGACGCTCGCTATACCAGAGAAACTTTATCGCAAATGGTTTTGGATTATAATGTTCGAGACGTAATTTTTGAAGTCGGAGTTTACGGCGCATCCAATCCTGCCATGCATCGATATTACGATCAAGTTGGTTGGTAAAAAAAAATTCCCCCCCGAAAAATTTTCAATTCGGCAGGGAAAATTTTTTTTAAAGATAAGTTTGAGGATCAACCGGCTCGTCGTTCACCAAAACTTCAAAATGGCAATGAGGACCTGTTGAATTTCCTGTAGAACCGCAATAGGCGACAACTTGACCTTGACTAACTTTTTGCCCGACATTGACAGCCAAACTTTGATTGTGACCATAAAGCGACACCACCCCGCCGCCGTGATCAATCGTCACAGTATTTCCATAGCCGTCGATCCAACCTGCAGAAATAATTGTTCCACTCTGTGCGGCGCAAATCGGTTCTCCGTAATCCGCGCCAATGTCAATCCCGCTGTGAAAAATTTGTCTGTTAAAAATAGGATGAGTTCGCCAGCCGAAAGAATCTGTTATCGATCCTTTTACCGGAAAAATCATCGTTCCCGCACCTGAAACAAAACTTTGCGAAGCCTCCTGCCGTCGCTGATATTCTTCAATTATATTTTGAATTTCTTTCGCCGCTGCCATTTTTTCATCATACTGCTGATTAAAAACTTCCAAGTCTGTTTGCATCCTGTCAATAATTTCCTGTTGAGCGGCAACTTTTTCCAATTTGGTATTTTTTGCTCGCTCGGCTTGCAACGTCAAATCTTCCTGAACTTTTTTTTCGGAATCGAGTTGCCGTCCAATTTCCTGAACCTGCGACTGAAATTCCAAAAGCGAAGTTACCAAGTCAGAATCTTGAATCAAAATTCTTTTCAGCAAATCCATTCGCGTCAAAAAATCTGAAAAATTTTCCGCGCCGAACAAAACATCAATGTAAGAAATTTGTCCATTGATATAAATGTCGCGAACTCTTTTTTCCAAAATTTTGTGTCGGACTTCGTGATCTTTTTTTATTTCGGCAAGTTTTTTTTCGTTCGCGGCAATCTCTGTCAAAGTTTTATCCAGAGCAGCTTGTTTGTTCTCGTAGTCCAAAGTTGCCGCTGCCGCTTCTTCGTCGAGTCCGCGTTTGACTTCAGAAACAGAATTTATTTTTAGCTGAAGTAAGTCAGCCGCCTGTTTTGCTTTTTCCGCCTCTGTGTCGAGAATATTTTTTTCTTCCTGCAATTTTTTTTCTTCCACAGTCTCTGCGTTGACCGCCGCAGTCGCAAAAAAAATTCCTGCCACAAGTATTGCAAAAAATTTTTTCATTCCTAAGTCCTCATTCCTAATTCCTAATTATTTTCAGACTTCTAAAAATTTTTTCAGAGAAATTGTACTTCCCAAAATTCCAATCGCAATTCCTGAAAAAATTATTCCGACTGTCAAATAATTTATAAATGGATACTGTTCGATGAGTGGAAGAAAAGCAAGCGTCGAATAAATTTTTGTCACCGCCGCCGAATAAAAACTTCTCAGCGCGATTGCCGAAAAACTTCCTCCGACAAGTCCCAAGCAAGTTCCTTCCAAAATAAAAGGTATTCTGATGAACCAGTCAGTTGCTCCGACATATTTCATTATCGCAATTTCTTTTTGCCGGGCGAAAACTGTCAGTCGAATTGTGTTTGAAATTATAAAAATTGTCGCGAAAGTCAAAAGCAACATCAAAATCAATCCGAAAACTCTGATTAAATGCGTCAAGTCAAATAAATTCGCCGCAACGTCCTGACCATATTTTACTTCCTCCACGCCGGTGAGTTTTGAAATTGTCGCCGCAGTTTTTTTCACGTCGTCCGCAGACTTCACAGTTACCAAGAAAGAATTTGGCAGAGGATTTGAGTCGCCGAGTGCGTCCAAAATTTTTTTCTGTTCGCCGAGTCGCTCCTGCAAAATTTTCAACGCTTCAACTTTGTTTATGTATTCGACATTTGAAATTCTGGTCATCGCCTTCAAAGATTTTTCAATTTCCTTGCGTCCACCCTCCGAAAGTTCATCTTCAAGGTAGACAGAAATTTGAACTTGACTTTCGAGCGCGGATGCCATTTTTGTCATATTCATCACCAAAATAAAAACCACGCCGAGCACGAAAAGCGAAACTGCCACCGTTCCGACCGACGCGAAAGACATTCTGCGATTTCTGACAATCGACGCTCCTACTTCGCGAAAATAATATTCTATAGTCTGTAACTTCATTGAAAAATTTTTTCCTTTCAGTAAAAAAAATTTTTTTTAGGCGTAAAGTTTTTTTACTTTCCACCTTTTCAGAAGCAGTATTCACAGCTTCAGGAAATATGATTTAGTGCAAAGGTTTTAGTTTTCCCTAATCCCTTAGCCCTTAAAATCTACAAGTTCTCAACTATTTAAATCTGTCTGTAAATTTTTCGTAGCCGCCGCGACTCTCATCGCGAATAATTTTTCCGTGATCCAGTTCGATAACTCGGCGGTACATATGATTTACAATATCTTTGTCGTGAGTTGCCATTATAATCGTCGCGCCCGCCGCATTGATTCGCTGAAAAATATCCATGATGTCCCAGCTTGTTTCAGGATCTAAATTTCCTGTCGGTTCGTCGGCAATTACAATTTTTGGATCGTTCACAATCGCCCGGGCAATGGCAACTCTCTGACGTTCGCCGCCGGAAAGTTGACTTGGAAAATGTTTTTGCTTTTCGCTCAGTCCTACAATGTCCAAAACTGCTCCGACGCTTTTTTCCATAAGTTGACGCGGAGCCTCGATAACTTGCATGGCGAAGGCAACATTTTCATAAACAGTTCTGTCCTCCAAAAGTCGAAAGTCCTGAAAAATTACTCCCAATGCCCGGCGCAAATATGGAACTTCTTTTTGCTGAAGTTTGACAACATTTTTTCCGTCAACAAAAATTTCTCCCGAAGTCGCCAACTCCTCACGCATCAAAAGTTTCATCAGCGTAGATTTTCCACTGCCTGAAGTTCCCACCAAAAAAACAAATTCCCCGCGTTCAATGTCCAAGCTGACATTTTCCAGCGCGACGACATTATTTTGCTTGTAAATTTTTGTAACGTTAGTCAAGTGAATCATTTTCAACTGTCCAATCTTTAATTTCTAAATTTTCAATGCGCGAAAAATTTTTCAAGTTGTGCGTGACAAAAATATATTTCAAATTTTGTTCTCCTCCCAATCTTCAAAGATGTCGTTTGAAAACATATTCAAACTTTCAAGAATATTTGCTATTTTACTTCCCTTCGGTGCCAAAATCAAAGTATTTTCGTTTGAAGGCGAAATAACAAAATTTTTGATATTTTCCATGTCACTCGGCAATTTTAAAAAAATAAGCCTCGCCACTTTTTCTGATTTTTACATTTTCCATTTTCTTTCACTCCTTAAAATAAATTTGTCATATTCAAAATTGGAAGGATTATTGAAAAGACCAATGCGCCGACAATTATTCCCGCCGCCAGCGTTCCATAAACTTCAGCTTTCGCAGGAAGTTCGCGGAGAGTTTCTTCAATTTCAAAATTTGCCATCGACTCACATTGTTTTAACATTTCGGTAAGTTCTCCGCTCTCCTCGCCTGTCACTATCAAGCCCAAGTACAACGCTGAAAAATTTTTTACAAATTTTTTTAAAGCTGCGCCAAATTTTTCTCCGCGCTCGACAGAATTTTTCACTTCGCCAAGAAAATTTTTTACAAATAAATTTCCGCTCGACAGCGAACACATTTTTACAGCGTCATTCAAAGTTATTCCGCTTTCAAGTAAAAAACTCAATCTGCCAAAAAAATTTCTGAGTTCAATTTCGCGAAAAATTTTTATCTGCCATTTCAGCTTGCCGAAAAAAAATTTTACTTCTCCGACTTCGCGATAAATTATAACCGCTAAAAAAATTGCGGCAAGTGTCAAAATAAAAATTACAGGCAAATTTTCAATCAAAAAATTTCCGCCGCGCAGTAAAATTAAAGTTATCAGCGGCAATTCTCCGCCTTGATCATTGTAAAAAGATTCAAAAACCGGCAAAGTATATTTTATCATTATCAACGCCGCAATTACCGCCGCCACCAAAACTACGATCGGGTAATACATCGCGCCGCGAACTTTTCTTTCAGTCGAATAATTTTGTTCAAGTCTGTCTGCAATTTGTGCGGTGATTTCCTGAAGATTTCCGCTTGTCTCCGCAATTTCGATTGACTGAATTACATCGCTACCAAAAATTATTTCGTGCCGCCTGAGTGCCGCAGAAAAAGTTTCGCCGCCTTCGATCGAGTTGAAAAGTTCGGAAAAAATTTTCTGTGCGGAAATTTCTGCCGCAGATTTTTTCAGAGACTGAATTGCGTCGTGAATGTTCATAACGCCGAGCATAACGCTTAGTTCACGAAAGAAAACTGACTTCCACTTTTCGCCAAGCTGAAGACGTAAAAAATATTCCGAAAAAATTTTTAAAATGCTCGACTTCTCCGCCTCAAGATTTACAACCGTTACGCCTTGAAATTGAAGTGCGGAATATGCGTCGGTCAAACTTTCTGCGTCCAAAGTTCCAAACTTCGCGACAGAATTTTTGTCGTAACCTTCATATTTAAATTTCACAAAACATTCCTCAGTCCTCACTCCTAATTCCTAACTGCTTAACTGCCGCATCCATCGTCTGCATACCTAAATTTTTTCCGCTCATCATCACGGTAGGAAGTTGAATATATTTTCCTTGCCGAATCAAAGACCGCGCCGCCGGAGTCGCAAGCAAAACTTCTGCCGCCAATTTTCTGCCGCCAGAAGTTTGTAAAAGTTGCTGGGAAATTATTGCGCTGAACTCATCTGCAAATAAATCTCGAATTGCGTCTCGCTGAACTAACGGAAACATTGTTTCGACACGCATCGCAGTTTCCGCCGCCGACTTTGTGTGCAAAGTTGCCAAAACCAAAACGCCTGCCGCCGACGCTTCCAATGCTGCGTGCATTGTTTCTGCGTCGCGAATTTCTCCGATAAGTAAAACGTCCGGCATTTCGCGCAGAGCAACTCTCACTGCGTCCGCGAAGTTCAAAAAATCTTGTCCAAGTTCGCGTTGACTTACAAAGGATTTCGGTGCGGAATATTCAAACTCGATCGGATCTTCAAGCGTCAGCAAGTGGCAGGGACGAACTTTGCAAAGTTCATTTAGGAAGGCGGCGAGTGTCGTCGACTTTCCTGAGCCTGTCTTGCCGGTGACTAAAATTAAACCTTGAGTCGCCGTGAAAAAATTTTTTAAAACTTTCGGAGCACCAATTTTTTCCAACGCAGGAATTTTTTCAGGTATCAATCGAAATGCAACGGCAGGAAATTTTCGCTGAAAATAAATGTTGACTCGGAAACGCCTGGAAATTTTTTCCGCAACAAATGAAAAGTCCACAGATTTTTTTTCCTGCAAATTTTTTTCAAGTTGCGGCGACAAAATTTCAGACAAAATTTTTTCCAAGTCTTGCAAAGTTAAAACCTCGCCGACAGAAAAAAATTCTCCGTCTGCGCGAAAAAAAATTTCCTGCCCTGCCGTCAAATGAATATCAGAAACTTCGCGCCTTGCTGCGTCGATTAAAATTTCTTCAAGCGACAATTTCAATTCCTCCAACGAAAAAATTTTTAACATTATATCAAAATTTAAATCTGTTTACAAAATTGCTGATTTTTTTTGCGCCGTCTGTTATAATCTTGAAAAAAATTTTTTGAAAGGCATTTTGATGAAGGAAAATAAATTTTTCGATGCGGCTCTCGACGGAACTTTTGAACTTGGTAACGAGATGACTTTTGCGGAGGAAGTTGTCACGACCGGAAATTCTTTTTTCGACAGAAGTTATTTCGGTACAAGAATTTTAATTTTTGCTCCAAAGCCCGGCGACGAAATTTTGATTGCGGGAAATTTAATTTTTCATTTCGCGTCGGCGAAGGCAGAAATTTTTGTCGCTTACAAGTCGAGGAAAAATTTTAACGCAGAAATTTTGAAAAGTCTTGGCTTGAAGGAAGAAAAAATTATTTTCCTCAGCGACGGAAATTTTAAAACTGACTTGGAAAAAAATATTCTTGAACTCCAACCGAATATAATTTTCTGTGCGGATTATGATTCACAAGCTGAATATAAAAATTTGTCGACAATTTTTGATGAAGTGCTTGCAAAAGTTTTGCGTGAGGACAAAGATTATCGTCCTGAAGTTTACAAAAAATTTGCCTGCGCTACTGCTTTAAATTCTCCACCTGACTTCTATGCGACAAATTTGCTTTCGACTGTGCGCCCTAAAGTTGGAGTGACCGACGGCTACAATTTCGACATTATCGACCGCGCAAATTATTCTTGGAAAAATCGTGTGCGTTTCCCTGTGCCTGAAATTTGTCAAAAGTCTTTGCAGAAAGATAATCCTGTCGCGAAGGCGATTCAAAGTTACAGGAATAACTTAAATGCGCTAAGAATTTTGAACGGCGACGAAGTTTACTTTGAAAGGCGGACTGACAATCAAGCGTTGACTGCAAAAATTTCTGCGGAAAAAATTTGCGACTTTAAAATTTTGGATGCGGAAAAAAATTCTGTCTTTACCTTCGACTGGGAGGAAGGCGTTCAGATTCAAAAAATTTTTGTCTATGGAAATTGGCAGGACGAACAGTCGGCGAAGATTGAAATAAATTTTGTACTGGATAATTCGCGGTTAAAGATTGACAACACAGGAATTTCTTTAGATAATAGTTACAAAGTTGAAGGAATTTTGCCGAGTCATGGACTTCCTTTAGAAATTGACACTGAAAAAATTTTTGTAAAATGCGCTGAAATAAAAATGCTTGAAGGCGGAGAAAATTTCGGTATCGGCGAAGTTGAATTTTTTTCAAACGCCGAGCCGCGCAGACAGATTCCCCCGTTCGTCAAACTCACTGCAGGAAAAGATTTTTTCTACAAATTATTTTTGCCTGTCGAGGTTGAAAAAATTTCGCTGGGACTTTATCGTTTCCATGTCGATGAACCTGTCAGAATTTTTGCCGAGTCGGATGGAGAAAAAATTTTGACTGAAGTTTTGGACGGCGACAGGGAATTTGTTTTGAATTTCGGTGGCGCGGAAGAAATTATTTTGACTGCGGAAGTTATCGGCAATCCAAACATTTATGACAGAGCAATAATTCGGCGCATCGGTGACTTGGCGCAGATTCAGTTTAAAATGTTTCAATGGCTGGACAAACTAATTCAATTAGGAAGTAGGAGTTAGTAGTTAGGAATGAAATAATTCCTCAATCCTCTTTCCTAATTCCTAATTATTTTATCCCGAAGGGAGAAAATTTATGCAGTTACTTTACAATTTAGCGGCGATATTGGTCGTGATAATAATAATTCCTGTGTTCGCAATCAGATCCATTCGCGAAAAAGGATTTGTTGAGCGAATAAAACAGAGCTTGGGATTTTTTCCTGAGGGCGCACTCGATCCTGTCGCGAAAAAAAATTGTATCTGGGTACACGCAGCATCGGTCGGTGAAATTGTTGCAACTTCGCCGCTGATAAAAGAATTTCGGCGCGAATTTCCAAAGTCGCCAATTTTAGTTTCAGTCGTGACGACTGCTGGTTACGAAATGGCAAACAGAATTATCAAAGACGCTGACAGCATAATTTATTTTCCGCTCGATTTGCCTTTTGTTTCGGCATCTGTTTTGCGTCGAGTTCACCCAAGAATTTTTATGCCGGTCGAAACAGAGCTCTGGCCAAACTTTTTAAAAACTGCGCGTCAACTTCATATTCCTGTGATGATGGTCAACGGCAGAATTTCTGACAAAAGTGTTCGCCGCTACAAATATATGTTCTCGATTTTGACGGACATGATCGGCACTGTAAAATTTTTTGCAATGCAGTCACACATCGACGCAGAATATATTAAACAACTCGGCGCACCTGAGGAACTTGTCACAGTCACGGGCAATACAAAATTTGATCAAACTTACACCGACGTTACGCCGGAAGAAAAGCAAAATTTTTTCCGAACAATGGGACTTAATGCTGATGATGAAATTTTGGTTGCAGGAAGTACTCACCGCAGTGAGGAGGAATATGTTTTAAATGCCTTCCGCGCAGTTCGTGAAAATCATCCGAAAGCAAAATTAGTTATCGCGCCGCGTGAAACTTTGCGAACAAGAGAAGTTATCGGAATTTGCAGCAGTTCAGGTTTCAAAGTCGGTACGCGAACAGAATTGCAAAAAAATCCTTCGACAGAAAATGATATTGTGATTGTCGATACCGTCGGCGAACTCGGCAGAATTTACAGCATTGGAACTGTTATTTATGTCGGAGGAACTTTGGTAACTCATGGCGGACATAATATTTTGGAACCGGCGGCGCATGGAAAAGCAATTATTATCGGCTACCACATGGAAAATTTTAAAGAAACTCACGCGCTTTTCAAAAGTCGCAACGCCTGCATAACTGTAAACAGTCCTGAAGAACTTGTTGAGGAAACAAAAAAACTTTTCGACGATCCCGAGCGAAGAAAACAGCTTGAGGAAGAAACTTTAAAAATAATTCATGAAAATCGCGGGGCGGCTCGGAAGTCTGCAATTTTGCTCAGAAAAGTTTTGACAGAGTACGAAGCGAAAGAAAGTGCTAGGCACCTTCGCACGACGCAGAAAGTTGAAAATTTGCGAACTTATTTTATCGACGTGATTCACAGCAAAGAAGTTCACGGAATTTCTACGCACTTTTTCATGGGAATACTTTATCTTTTTTCGCTGATCTATGAGCAGCTTGTCAATATTAAATTGCTTGGTTACAAAATTGGAATTTCACGCAAAGAAAAACTTGACTGCTATGTCATCAGTCTTGGAAATATTACAGTCGGCGGCACGGGAAAAACTCCAACGGCGCAGAGGTTGGCAAGAGATATTCGCGACTTAGGTTATAAGGTTGTAATTTTAAATCGCGGCTACCGAGCAAAATGGCACGGCGAAGTTGGAATAGTTTCTGACGGCAAGCAATTAAAAATGTCTGCGGCTGAGGCGGGCGACGAGGCTTTTATGTTGGCGAAACACTTACCTAATGTTCCTGTCTTAATCGGAGCGGAAAGAGCTGTCACAGGTCGTTATGCGATTGAAAATTTCGGCGCAGAGGTTGCAATTTTGGATGACGGCTATCAACATTGGCAACTTGTTCGCGACATGGATATTTTGCTTGTCGATGCCGTGAATGTTTTCGGCAACGGACATATTTTGCCGCGAGGAACACTTCGCGAATCAATGTCGCATATCAGCCGCGCAGATGTTTGCTTAATTACAAAAGTTGATCAAGCCGAAAGCGGAGCGGGAGAATATATTCGCGAAACTGTTCACAAGTACAATAAAAATGCTCAAATTGTCGAGAGTATTCATCAGCCGCGCTGTTTTATTCCGCTTGCTGACTGGTTTAATGATCTTTCGCAGGAAGGAATCAGCGTCGATAAAATTTCCGGCAAAAAAGTTATGGCAGTTTCGGCGATTGGAAATCCTGCGTCTTTCGAGCGGACTTTGAAAGATTTAGGTGCGGAAATTATTGAAAGTCTCCGCTATCCCGATCACCATGAATACACAATGACAGAAATGCAGGACGTTCTTCAGCAAGCCGACGCACTCGACGCAGAAGTTATCGTGCTGACCGAAAAGGACGCTGTAAAAGTTCCCGACGAAGTGGCAAATGAAAGTTGGAGTATTCCAATTTTTGTAATTTGCGTCGAAGTAAAATTTCAGACCGGCGGCGACGAATTTAAATCTGAAATGAAACGCAGACTTTCTGAAAAACTTGGCGAACGATGAAAAATTTTTGAGGTGAATTAAAATGAAAACAATTTGCGTAATTCCTGCGCGGTACGCTTCAACAAGATTGCCCGGCAAACCGCTGAAAGATATTTGCGGCAAGCCGATGATCTGCCGAGTTTACGACAGGGCGAAACTTGCAAAAAATATTTCCGAAGTAATTGTTGCGACTGACGACGAAAGAATTTTTCAAGCTGTGGAAAAAAATTTCGGTCGAGCCATGATGACCCGCGCAGATCACAAAACAGGCACGGATCGACTTGCCGAAGTTGCGGAAAAATTTCCCGATGCAGACGTTGTGATAAATGTTCAAGGCGACGAGCCTTTAATTGAGGCGACTTTGATCGAGGAACTTGCAAAACAATTTGAAGATGAAACTTTGCAAATGGCAACCGTCGCAACAGAACTTTCGGACGCAGAGGAAATGAAAAATCCAAACAATGTCAAAGTTGTCATAGACAAAAATAATAACGCGCTCTACTTTTCGCGCTCCCTGATTCCATATCCTCGCAACGAAGGCAAGTCAAAAGTTTTCAAGCACATTGGAATTTACGCTTACCGCAGAAATTTTTTGCTAGATTATGCGAAAATGCCGCCGACCGAATTAGAGCAAGCAGAATCTCTCGAACAACTTCGCGCATTGGAAAACGGTTATAAAATTCGCGTCATAAAAAGCGACTGCAAATTTGTCGGAGTGGACACGGAAGAAGATTTAAAACTTGTCAACGAAATTTACAAAAATTTTTAAGCGCGAGCGATATCTCTGATTGGCAAGAGTTGACAAAGTTTAAAGTTTAGAGTATTATAACCGCATTGTAGATTTGTCGGGGGCGTAGCTCAGCTGGGAGAGCGTTTGACTGGCAGTCAAGAGGTCAGGGGTTCGAACCCCCTCGTCTCCACCAATGAATTGAATTTTTTTTTAAGCGAATAAAAATAAAAAATCTCCTGGAGCATTTCGGGAGATTTTTTTTGCGGAGGAAAAATTTTTTTTGCGGAGGGGAAAATTTTTTTTTGCGGGGGGGAAAATTTTTTTTTAGTGATTGCCAAAAAATGATGTCAAATTGTCAGTCAAATTATTGCTGCCTGAAGAATTATTTCCTGCGACAGGGATCATGGAGCGAATCCAACTTTCAAAACCTTCGGGGTTGCGAGTCTGGATCAAGACAACGCCGGGACCTCGAAATCTGCAGACAGCCAATTCTCCCGACGTAAAAGTTGAAATCCAGCCGTTTGACGCTTTTTCAACTCTGTAGTCCATATAATCAGGCCAAGCGACCAAGTGACCGCTGTCGATAATAATTTCTTCGCCTGCCGCAAGATTTATCGGATGAATCACTCCGTAACTGGAAACAAAAACCGTCCCGCGACCGCTGACTCGCAAAATAAAAAGTCCCTCGCCGCCGAAAATTCCCTGCATCAAGTTTTGCATTTTTGTTTCTACTTGAATACCTTCCGTGCCTGCCAAAAAACCATTTTTCTGAACTCGCAAACCGTAGCTGCCGTCCAATGCCAGATCCAAAATTCCGCCGGGCTGAGCGTGGGCAAGCAAAACTTCTCCGTCGCCGCGATTTGCTGCAAGTTCCTGAAAAAACATTGACTCGCCCGACAAAAATTTTCTCGCCAAGCCGCTCAAAATTCCGCCTTCCAATTTTCCCTCAACGTCCACAGTCGCCGACATAGCGACCATAGCGTCGGACTCAGCTTTTATTTTTTCTCCGCGTTGCAAAGAAAATTTCACAATCGGAAAAGCTTCAGGATACAAAATTTCATACTTCATAATCTCACCTCAAAAATTTTTCTCACTGTTCAACAGAAATTTTTTTAATTTTATAAAATTCACAAAGTCCATCGGTAGTAACCCCGTTGTCGAAGTCCACAAAAAAGACATGGCGCAGTGCGCGATTTTTAATTTCAATCGGCGCGAAAGTCAAGCTGTCCCGACCTTCGGCGACGGCTTTTTCAATTTCTGCAATTCGCAAATCATTTTCCTGCCGCAAATCTGAAGTTATCACGAAGGCAGACAGGATTGTAAAAATCCCAATCGCTGCCGCGCCGAATTTCAAAATCATTCCGGAAGTTTTTGCAAAAAGTTTTTCGCGCACAGGTTCAAGACGCAAAATTACAATCGCGCCAATTAAAAACATCGCCACCGAGCTAAAAGTTGACCGCGCAGGAAATGTCGGAGCAGCTATCATCACAAAATTATTGAACAAGCCGAGCGCGAATAAAAACAAACTGAACTTAATTTGCGGAAAAAATTTTATGACTTCGCCGAGCGAAATTTTTTTGCTGAAATTTTTCCAATCTTTGCCGAAAAAGCCGAGCGAATTTCTCAGCAAAAAATAAATCGCAAAAATTATCAGCCAGTAAATTATCATTTCTTCAGACTTCATCATAAAGTTGTCGAAGCGTTCCAAAAATTTTTCCGACGCATTTGAAAAAACATTCGACATAAAAAAGTCGCGCAGATTTTTTGTAATGAAACTGTCGTTGAAGTAAGAAATTGAAAAAATTCCTGCGACAAATAAAATTATCGCGCAACTTTTTGGAAAGATAAATTTTTGCGGAGTGAAATTTATTCCGCGACGCCTGCCGACAGAAATTTTTAAAATCTGAAAAGCGCAAACCAAAATTAAAATCACAGGCAGAATATACAAAAGCATTTCGCCGTTTCCTGCAAATTGATTTCCAATGTGCGCGAAAATTCCCTTGCCGACGCTCTGATCATCGTAGCGAACAAAATTTCCGGGCGCGGCAAGCAAAATTATCACCCCGATCAAACTTCCAAAACTTCCCGCGAGCATCCAATTTTGCAATTTATTTTTCTTGTAGCAGTAAAATGAAATTGCGAGCGTCAACAAAGTCGAAGTCACGCCGAGATTTTCCACGCTGCAACCTGAAATAATTCCAAGCAGGAAAAACGGAAAAATAGAGAGTTTGGAAGATTGATAGTGACTATGTTTTCCTAACTCCTCATTCCTCACTCCTAATTGATAGAAGTTGTAGGGCAGTAAAAAAATTGCTACAGGAACAGCCGACCAAAGATAGACAGTCGAGCCGCTTTTCCAAATTGCCACTTCTCCGAAATGCGGAAAGGAAAGCCACGCCATTAAACCTGCGGCGGCAAAAATTCCACAGTCTTTTTCGATTTTAAATTCGCGGCGAGCGTGAAAATAAATCAGCATAACCAATGCGGTAAACATTATTGCGTTGGCGACGTCGAAAGGAAATTTCCCCAGCCACAAAAATAAATTCAGACAAAAGACAGAAAATATTCTGCCGCCGTGAGAAAAATAATGTCGCCAAGTCGAATTAAAAACATCTGCGATTGAGTCAATGTGTTCGCCGGTTTTCCAAATCATTGAATAGTCGTAGTCGTCGCGGTGGAGCGGCATTAAATTATTCAATTCAAACATTATCGCGAAGATAAAAATTGTCGCTGCCAAAAACATCAGTCGATTAAAATTTTTTTCAGCCATGAAAATTTCGCCGCCCTTCCTTCGACAAAAAATTATTTTAGAAGTTGTATTCACAGCTTCAAGTTCACAGACTACAAACTTGCCGCACCAATAAGTCCAGCCTCTTTTCCAAGTTCGGCGATAGCAATTTTTGGAATCGGCGCAAATTGTCCACCGAAACAATCGTCCTGCAAAATGTCGTTCAAAGGTTCGATAAAATTTTTTGCGTAGACGCTCATCGCCCCGCCGAGCAAAATTAACTGCGGTCGAAACATATTTACAATATTAACCATGCCTTGCCCCAACATCAAAATATATTGCTCGACAACTTCAGTCATCGCGACATCCTCAGCTTTTGCAAGTTCAAAAATTTCATCTAAAGTCATTTCGCGTCCCGCAACTTGAGCTGCAGATTTTAAAAGCGCAGGAACTGAAATATAAGCCTCCAGACAACCTTTTCTGCCGCAAGTGCAAAGTCTGCCGTTCACGCGAATAACTTGGTGACCGACTTCGCTGCCGCCCATAATTCCGCCTTCAAAAACTTCGCCATGCAAAATTATTCCACCGCCCACTCCATTTCCAAGAGTGAACATCACAACGTCTGAAAAATTTTTTCCCGCGCCCGCGACCGCTTCGCCAAGAGCCGCGCAGTCAGCATCGTTCGCAATTCTCACAGGACAAGGAATTACTTCTCCAAGTTGTTTGACCAGAGAAACATCTTCCCAACGCAAATTATTTGAATAAACAACTTTTCCCTGCCGCCTGTCGATAGTTCCGGGAACTCCCACCCCCACGCCGACGCACTGCTCCAGAGGAATATTTTTCTCTGCCAAAAGTTTTAAAATATTTTCAGCGGTTTCCTCAATAATTTCTTTGGCGGTGCGTTTCGGATTGGTGGAATATGTTTTTGCGGCAAGAATTTTATTTTGATCGTTGACAATGCCGAGCTGAATTTCCGAGCTGCCGATATTCACCCCGACGCGCATTGGATTTGCTTTTTCGCGAATTGTGGTAATCAAAGCGTCGCAAGTTCCTTCAATTTGCCAGTCGCCCGAATTTGCAGGAAGGAAAAAAGAATCTCCCTTTTTGTAGAAAAGTTTTTCGCCTTTGTTGGAAATTGTTCCCTCGCCGTCCAAAATTAAAATGCTCAAGAAAGATTCTTCTCCGACGTTGCCTTGCGTCCGATAAGTCAATCTGCCGTCCAAATTTATTTTGTCCACAGTAAAATAATCGCAGTCGGCGACGTGAGGATAATTTTCGCCGCTTGAAACTATTGGAACTCGATTGGTCACGGCGAGAGCTTTTTCAATGTGCAAGTCGCGCCTTTTTCCGTCTGCACCGATGCGTCCATAATCGTAAATTCTGTAAGTTACATTTGAATTTTGCTGAATCTCCGCGACTAAAATTCCTTTTCCAATCGCGTGCAAAGTTCCCGACTCAATGAAAAGTACATCGCCTTTTTTTACAGGAACAGCATTTAAAACTTCCAACAAATTATTTTCTTCAATGCGCTTTTTAAATTCTTCCTTGTCAATTTCATTTTTGAAACCGTAATATAAAAATGCGCCCGGCTCTGCGTCGAGGACATACCACATTTCTGTTTTGCCGTACTGCCCTTCATTTTTCAGAGCGTAAGCATTGGAAGGATGAACCTGAACAGACAAATTATCTTTCGCGTCGATAAATTTTGCCAAGATCGGAAATTCGCGAAAACGTCTGCAGTGTGTCCCCAAAACTTCCAAACCTTCCGCATCAAGATATTCGCGCAAAGTTTTTCCTGCGTAATCTCCGTTCGCAATTATGGAAGGACCGTCGGGGTGACAGGAAAGCTCCCAAGCTTCAGCCAAAATTTCTCCGTCGTAATCCACTCCATATTCCTCTACTAATCTGTGTCCGCCCCACAAATAATTTTTGCAAGCCGGTTTCAATTTCAAAATCAATTAACTTCGCTCCTTAAAAAAATTTTTTCTTTTTGTATTCTATCACAGAATTTATGTTTGAAAATATTTTTTTGCTCGCGGAAAAAAATTTTTGTTACAAACTTGGTTCTAAATGTTATAATAATTTTGCTTGCAATTTTGAAAAGCCTTTGATATTTTTTTGTAAGTTTGAAGGAACTTTAAAAAGTCGGGCGAATAGTACAAGGAACAATTATTTTTAGATAATGTCGCGGCGTTTGAAATTTTTCAAAAGTTTTCAAGTTAAAAGTTTTGGTGGCATTGTCTTAGGATAACGAAGGAGTGACTCGGATGATTCGTGTATTGATTGCTGACGACTCAGCTTTTATGCGAAAAGTTATATCCGATATGTTCAGCAGACAAAGCGACTTCCAAGTTGTAGGAACGGCGATAAACGGCAAGGACACAATCGACAAAGTTAAAAAGTTGAAACCGGACTTGTTGACTTTGGATGTGACGATGCCGGTGATGGATGGACTGGAAGCACTTGCAGTTATAATGGACGAATGTCCTCTGCCGGTCATAATGGTCAGCAGTATGACGCAACGCGGAACAGATGCGACGGTTCGCGCTTTGTCACTGGGCGCAGTCGATTTTATCAGCAAGGCGGGCGGACCAATTTCAAAAATTGATTCGATAGAGGACGAACTTTTAGCAAAATGTCGAGCCGCCGCCACCGCACACGTTGCAAAATTCAGACAGTCGCCAGCGGATTCAAAACCTTTAACTTTCACTCCGAAAGCTTCAGATCCGCCTGTAATGAAAAGAATTGAGGTTCAGCGACGAACAGGAATGGTGCTCGGACAGAAACCTGTCATCAATCGTGTGCCGCCGTCTCCCCCGCCGACTGCGCTGCGACAAAACGTATCGACGGCGATGGCGACGACAGGAAAAAAACTTGTGGTTATCGGAACTTCGACCGGTGGACCTCAAGCACTTCAGACGGTGATAACGCGCTTACCGGGAAATTTGCCTTGTGGCGTTGTAATAGTTCAGCACATGCCGGCAGGTTTTACAAAATCTCTTGCCGAGAGGTTGAACTCGATCAGTGAAATTGCGGTTAAAGAGGCGGAAAATGATGAAATCATAAAGCCTGGACAAGTTTACATCGCGCCCGGAAATTTTCATTTAAGAATTTTTCCTGCGGGAGGCGGGAATAGAAAAATTGTCCTAAGTCAAGAACCGCCTGTGGGGAATCATCGCCCCGCAGTTAATGTTATGTTTGACTCCGCCGCACCGTTCGGCAAAGATCTTGTTTCTGTGATAATGACAGGAATGGGAGCTGACGGTTGCGAGGGAATGAAAAAAATAAAGGCTAATGGCGGTTACTCAATCGCGCAGGATGAAAATAGTTGCGTGGTTTATGGAATGCCAAAAGCCGTTGTCGATGCCGGGCTGGCGGACGAAGTAAAACCGCTGACAAAAATTGCTGAGGCTATCGTTGATGCAGTTCGACGCTGAAATTTAATTAGGAATTAGCAGTTGGCAGTGAGGAGTTAAAATTCCTCTTTCCTCATTCCTAATTCGTAATTGATTAAACAGGAGGAGTATGAATGGAAACTAATCAATACATGGAGATGTTTCTGGACGAGTCGCATGAGCACTTGCAATCCCTCAATGACGGTTTGTTGGGATTGGAAGATAACGCCGAAGATTTATCTATACTGAATGAGATATTCCGTAACGCCCACACCTTGAAAGGTATGTCGGCGACAATGGGATACAACAAAATTGCTGAACTTACTCACGAAATGGAGGACGTTTTGGATGCTCTCCGCAAAGAACAAATTAAAATTCGTGAGGACATTATCGATACGCTTTTTAAGTGCGTCGATTCACTGGAACAGATGATTGACAATGTTGCGAACGGCGATCCTGAAGATTTGATCGACGTTTCGGAACTTGTTTCAAAGTTGACTGCGATTTTGAGCGGAAAACCTCCGGCGGAAGGTGCGACACCTGCTCCGGCAGCGGCGGCTCCTGCGGCAGCACCTGCTCCGGCAGAGGCAGCTCCAGCGGCGACAGGAGATATTCAGTCAGCTGACATTGTTGCAGAAATGACTGAGACAGAAAAAAATGTTATCAAGGAAGCTGAGAAAGATGGAATGCGCGGCATACATTTGACCGTTACGCTTTCCGAATCCTGTCTTTTGAAGTCCGCACGTTCCTACATGGTTATGAATGCGTTGGACGAACTCGGCGAAGTTATAAAATCAATTCCGCCTGCAGAAGATTTGGAGCAGGAAAAATTTGAGCGTTCCTTTGAAGTCATTTTAGTTTCTGCGGCTGAGGAAACTGCAATTCAGGATGCAGTCACAAACATTTCCGAAGTTGAAAAGGCTGAAACTTTTGTCATCGATCTCAACGCAAAACCTGCGCCTCCTCCTGCGGCGGCTCCTGCAGTTTCAACTGCGAAACCTGCGGCGACTGCACCTGCTCCCGCTCCTGCAGCCTCAGCTCCTGCGAATGCTCCCGCTCCTGCGGCGAAACCTGCGGCTAAACCTCCTGCGGCGAAACCTGCAGCCGGCGGCGGCGGTGCGGCGAAAAAATCTCACGCAAGTCAATCAGTCCGCGTCGATATTGAAAAACTTGATACTTTGATGAACCTCATGGGCGAATTGGTTATTAACAAAGTTCGCCTTGAACAGATTGGTCAGACGCACAGACTTTCAGAACTTACTGAAACTCTGGAGCAAATGGACAGAGTTACCACAGACCTTCAAAATATTGTTATGAAAGTCCGCATGGTTCCTGTCAGCCAAGTCTTTAACCGTTTTCCGCGCATGGTTCGCGACGTTACCAAAGAACTCAACAAGGAAATCAATCTCACTATCGAAGGTGAAGAAACTGAATTGGATCGTACCGTCATTGACGAAATCGGCGATCCTATCATGCACTTGCTGAGAAACTCTTTGGATCACGGCGTTGAAATGCCTGACGAACGCGTTGCAAAAGGTAAACCTCGCGTCGGCGAAGTCGGCTTAATCGCTCGCCACGAAGGTAACAACGTCGTCATCATGGTTACCGACGACGGCAGCGGAATTGACGCCGACAAAATTCGCAGGAAGGCTGTCGAAAAAGGACTTTTCTCGCAAGAAGAAGTCGACAAGATGGACGACCAAGATGCAGTCAGAATTATTTTCTTGCCGGGTTTCTCGACGGCAGAAAAAATTTCCGATATTTCCGGGCGCGGCGTTGGTATGGACGTTGTTCGCAGCAAAATTGAAGCTCTCAGCGGACACGTTGACGTTGAAACTCATGTCAATGAAGGTTCAATTTTCAAAATTAAATTGCCGCTGACGTTGGCAATTATTCAGGCTATGTTGGTTCAGGTTCAGGAAGAAATGTATGCAATTCCGCTCGGCTCGATCGACAGCACGATAAATATTCAGCCGACAGATATTAAAACAGTTCAGAATCGCGAAGTAATTGTTTTGCGCGGCGAAATTATTCCGATAATCAGAATGGAACAGACACTCTTTGTGCCGCACGTCAAAGATTCGGAAGAACTTTTTGTAGTCGTCGTTCATGCAGGCGAAGCGAAAGCCGGAATTGTTGTTGATAAATTGATTGGACAGCAAGAAATTGTTATTAAAACTCTGGGCAATTTGTTCATGGGATTGAAAATGTTCTCCGGCGCAACAGTACTCGGTGACGGGCGCGTAGCGTTGATTTTGGACGTTGCCACGATGCTTCAGTAATTCGGAATTGGAATTGAGCGCGGAAAATTATTTTGTGCATTCAATTCCAAATCGACACAAGGGAGGTTAAAATTTATGGCGCAAGACACCGTAGTCAACGATCTTGGCGAGGAAGTAAGTTTAAATGAAGGTATGCAAGTCGTCGCTTTTAAATTGCGCGACGAGGAGTACGGCGTAAATATTTTTCAGGTTCAGGAAATTCGTAACCTTGTAGATATTACTCGCGTTCCTTTCTCCGCGAGTTACATTAAAGGCGTTATCAATTTGCGCGGAAGTGTTTTGCCGGTTATCGATTTGAAAAGTCGTCTCGGTCTGGAACAAACGCCTTACACAGACAATACAAGAATCGTCACGGTAATGGTCGGCGACTTGCCTGTAGGAATGTTGGTTGATGCCGTCACGGAAGTTTTGACAATTCGCACCAAACTTGTCGACACCAAAAAGGCGATTAACGAAAAAGACATCAGCAAATTTTTAAGCGGCATTGGAAACATTGACGGACGACTGGTTATTATGCTGAACTTGGAAGAAATTGTCGGCGTCCCGGGATAGTTTTTTTTGCAAGCAAGCTGATACTAAAACCTAAGTTGGAGGTTTTTTCTATGAATGATGAATTTAATTTGTCTCCGATACAACTGGATGCATTGCGCGAGATCGGAAACGTGGGAGCAGGAAATTCTGCAACTGCACTTTCACAGATTATCAACAAGCGAATTGATATGAATGTTCCGAAGGTCGCGCTTGTGCCGATTGAGTCAGTTCCCGATTTGGTAGGCGGACCCGATGCAATAGTCGTCGGCGTTTTCCTCAGAATTTACGGCAAGGCACCTGGAAATGTTCTTTTCCTCCTGCCGCAGAAAAGTGCTTTCTATCTTGTGGATACTTTAATGGGACGCGAACACGGCACAACTAAATCACTGGACTTTATGGACGAGTCGGCGTTGATGGAAATTGGAAATATTTTGTCGGGCGCATATCTAAATGCGTTCTTCAACTTCACTCACATTTCAATGTTACCGTCAATTCCTGCGCTGGCTATGGATATGGCAGGTGCGATTTTAAATATAATCCTTGTCCAGCTCGGGCAAATGGGCGATCAGGCAATGGTTATCGAGACTCAATTTTTGGCGGAAGACGACGGGATCAACGGACATTTCTTCCTTGTACCCGACCCCGGTTCGCTTGGAACATTGATTAAGGCAGTAGGAGTTGAGTAATTATGGCGAACCTTATCAAAGTCGGTATGGCTGATTACAAAGTCGGACGCAGTCCTTCGACTTTAATCAGCTATGGCTTGGGATCGTGCATTGGAATTTCATTGTATGACCCGCAAACTAAAATCGGCGGTTTGCTCCACATTATGCTGCCCGACAGCAATCAGGCGAGAGCAAGCGATAATCCTGCAAAGTTTGCAGATACAGGTATTCCGCTGATGTTGAATGACGTTTTGGCTCTTGGCGCAAGCAAAAGTCGTCTCGTTGCAAAAATTGCCGGAGGAGCGCAAATGTTCGCCTTCGCAAATGCAACCGACATTATGCGCGTCGGAAATAGAAACGCAGACGCAGTTAAACAAATTTTGCGTCGTAACGGAATTAAAGTTATCGCTGAGGACACCGGCGGCAATTATGGTCGCACAGTTCAGATCGATTTGAATACCGGCGTTTACAAAGTTAAGACAATCGATCGCGGCGAGAAGGATATTTAATTCAATTAGTAGTGAGGAAAGAGGAATGAGGAATTTAAAAAAATAATTCCTAACTCCTAAATTCTAATTCCTCATTAAAAAGCGGGGATAGGCTGTGTCAACAATTTTAATGGCGTTATCGTTGGGCGCAGTCTCAATGATAATAACTTTTCTGGCAGGACTTGCCAGCGGCGTTGTCAGGCTTAGTACGCTGGCTTTAAGAAGTTGTTTTGCTTTTTGTTTGGCAAGTGCGGCTTGTTATTTCCTTTTAATGCTGTTCGATTTGTATAACGAACGCTTGCAGAAGGAAACTGATCAGCTTGAAAAAGAAACTGCCGAAGGCGAGGAAGAATCAGAAGGCGAAACCGGGGACGATGGTTTCCAGCCGACTGAAAATTATCCTAACGCTTAAATTTAAAAATTTTTTGAAACTATGGAGAGGCGGTGAAAGACTATGGAAAGTGACGAAAAAAATGCAAAAGTCTTTGAGTTGTGGAAAAAGTATAAGGCTACAAAATCCGTCGAACTCAGAAACAAACTTGCCGAGTATTATTTGCCGCTTGTTAAAATTGTCGGCGGAAGGCTTGCCGTCAGTCTGCCGCCACATCTGGACAAAGATGACTTGATAAGCAGCGGCTTTTTCGGCTTGATGGATGCGATTGAAAGATTCGACATCACTCGCAACATACAATTTAAAACTTACGCAGGCGTTAGGATTCGCGGCGCGATGATTGACTATCTCCGCGCAAAAGATTGGATTCCTACAACTATGCGTCAGAAAATTCGCAAGTATGAGCAAACTGTTTACCAACTTGAAACTGAACTTGGGCGGAGTGCAACCGATAACGAAGTTGCAGAGGCTTTGGGAATTTCTATGGATGAATTACAGAATTTAATCAGTCAGTCCAATTCTGCAACTGTTGTTCCGCTTGAAGAATATTTAAAAACTGATTCTCCGGAGGCAGTCGATGCAAATCCGGCAGACACGACGGAATATCTTGAAATTAAAGATACTTTGGCGAGGGCAATAGATCGACTTCCCGAAAAGGAGCGAACTGTTGTTTCACTTTACTATTATGAAGAATTGACATTGAAAGAAATAAGTTTGATACTTCACCTCAGCGAAGCGCGCATTTCTCAGCTCCATACGAAGGCAATTTTTAGAATGCGCGGTTATTTGACTCGAATGAAAAATGGCTTTATAAATTGAAAAAGAAGTTTCAAACGTTGAGATAAAATTTGTTTTGTGACCTGAAGGAGGGAGAGCAAGGTGGGAGAAGAAGGTTTTGAAAATTTTTATCCGACAATGGGCGGACCTGAAGCCGGTTATCAATTTGAATTTAGGGACGACGGAGTATATTTGACGATATATCCCAACGCGGCAGATTCCCTCCTGTTTGAATTATCTGATATGCGTCAGATTTTAAAAGAGTGTGGCGTTGTCGATTATGACGTTGCGCTGCTTTCTCGAACATTACGCGAGGCATCCGGAGAGTCTCAAAGGGTTGCCGATCCTGTCGAGATGACAGAAGAATTGTTGGACAAAATCAGAAGTGGCGAAGCAGTCAATACAAACCAAGACGAAGCGTATGCAAGAATCATTGTGGATATTTCGCGCGACAAAATGAAGGCGACAATTAAATATGACACAAAAATGGGTTCGCGTCTGCCGACTTTTGATATGGTTATGGAGGAACTTGTTGAAAAAGGTATTCGACATGGAATTGATGAGGACGAAATTAAGCGCGGCATCGAAAGTCTTGCTCCGTTCATCGCCGCGCAGGGAACTCCGCCTGTGAATGGAGAAAACGCTTACATTGACAGAAAATTTGATCTCGGCGTAAAAGGTCGTCCGGTCATTGACGAATATGATCGCGTCGATTACAAAAATTTAAATCTGTTTGTCTTGGTCAAAGCGAACGATACTCTTGCAATTCGTATTCCCCAGACTAAAGGGACGCCGGGAAAAAATATTTTCGGTGACTCGGTTCCTGCACAAAATGGCAGACCAATTCCAATGCCGGACGGAAAAAATACAAAAATTCTCGGAGAACATCAACTTATTGCCGCGATAAACGGACAGATTGTAGATACAGGAACTAAAATTAGTATAGACCCGCGACTTGTGATTAAGGGCGCGGTTGGAGTCGGAACAGGCGACATTGACTTTGACGGCAGCGTTCAGATTAACGGAGATGTCAAACAAGGTTTTGTCGTCAAGGCTACAGGTGATATTGAAATTAAAGGCAGCGTGAACGGCGCGGAGGTTACAGGCAGAAATGTCGTAGTCAGCGGCGGCGTGACGGGAGCGAAGCGCGGCAAAGTTAAAGCTGAGTACGATGTTCGCGCAGCTTTTGCTGAAAATGCAATCATCGAGGCTGGTCGAGATATTTACATTGCGGACGTTTCTCTGCACTCCACACTTCGCGCAGGTAAAAAAATAAATGTCGAAGGCAAGCACGGACAAATTACAGGAGGTTTGACAGTTTCAGGTGAGGAAGTCAATGCAAAAGTTATCGGAAATCAGGCTTACGTCATCACCCGCGTTTCTGTCGGCGTAGATCCAAATTTGCAGAAAGAATATCATGAAGTTTGCAAAAGTTATAAGGAAGGCAAGAAAAGACTTTTGCACATTACGCAGACTTTGAACACACTTTCTAAAATCGACATCAGTCAGTTACCACAGGAAAGAGTAGATCAGATTAACGCGATTACAAGATCACAATTTCCAATCGCAGGACAACTTAAGCGCGACGAACAAAAAATTTTGGAACTTGAAGCAAAATTGGCTGAAATGAAAAATGGAAAAGTTAAAGCGGACGATGTAATTTATCCCGGCGCGAGAATTTCGATCAACGCCGTTGTAAAAAATGTTCAGGAAGAATATCATCATTGCACAATGTCGCTGCAGGAAGGCGAAGTTTCTCTCGGGCAATATTAAAAAATTTTTCAAGCAAGGCAACGACTTGCTTTTTGTTTAGAAAAATTTTACTCTAGGAAGGAGAAATTTTTATGTCAATGGTTTTGAAAAATAATCTTGCCGCACAAGTTTCACTCGGTGAACTCAATAAAAATATCAGCAAACTTGGTGAAGCACTGGCAAAAGTTTCCAGTGGCATGAAAATAAATTCCGCGCAGGATGACTCGGCGCAGTTTGCAATTTCTGAAGTTATGCGTGTGCAAATTCGCGCACTGTCTCAGGCGATGCAAAATGTTCAGAACGGAAATTCACTTTTGCGAACGGCTGAGGACGGCATTCAACAACAAATTGACATTATGCGCACGATTAAGGAAAGAGTCATCAACGCAGCTAACGACCATAACACTGACGCAGATAGAAAAATTATTCAGAAAGAAGTCAATCAATTTTACGACCAGATGGAGCAGACAGCTTACTACAGCGATTACAACATACAAAAGCCTTTGCTTGCAAACACAAAATTTAATGAAAAAGTCACTGAGTGGGACGCAGTAATTCAGGGCGGTGATTATGTAGGCAAAAGAGTAACCGCATGGTTGCCTAACTTAACTGACGCAGGTAAAGCAAAAATTGTTGAAGGTTCAGATTCGCTAAACTTAATCAACACAGACAATATTGTGGATACAACACTTGAATTTCTTGACGACGGCAGACCTTACGTTGAAAATGGTGGACCTTTTGACACATTTACAAAAGTTACTGCCGCGACTTCAAAAACTTTGTCTTCACTCGGCGACATTAACACAGGCACTGCTTACTATATGGCTGGCGGTTCTAACGGTGCTAATAAAGTTATTTCAATGGACTTTTCAGGTTATAATAGCGTCAGTGACCTTGACGGTTTAGCTTTTAGAGTAGATGGTGTGCCTTATGTTTTGTCAACAAACCCAAGTCAATATTATGCCTCGCGAAATGTAGATATTACTTCAACAACTGTCAGTTCTAAAAGTGTCAATGAAAGTTTATTTCCAACTGCACCAATCAGTTTAAAAGACTATACTGCAAGCACCTATAAAATTAACAATGCGATTGATATAAGCAGTTGCAATTCTTTTGCCGACGTTGCCACAAAAATAAAATCAAGCGTTTCAGGAACTTTCGGCGATGTTGCAGTTTCAGCTGATGATCCCAACAAAATCGAATTTACTACAAAAAATCCTAACGGATATACTGCCGATACAATAAATAAAATAACAATTACAGGTTTTTCGACTACAGGCGGATCAATTTCCATAACACCTGCTACAAATCCGCTGGAATACACACACACTAACGTGACAAAATCAATACCAACCTCAACTTTGTCGGTTACATTTAGCGGCGGACAAACGCAAGTAAGAAGCGACGATGACCCAAGCATTAACATCACAGACCCCGCAACGGCTACAGGAAGTGTATCCTTGACAGATAAAATTGGAAATTTGTACTATATTGGCGGCAATTTAATAAAATTTGTCTCTGGAAGTAGCACAACGACAAAATCGGTATCAATTTCAGAAGAACCTTTCAATGTCAGTGGTTCAGATTTGACAAAAGGAACTCCTCCACGAACTTTAGTTCCACAAAATGTAACAATCACTGAGGTTGGTATAAATTCTTCGTGGTCTTTTAGTTCCTATCCTTTTACTTGCACGGTGAGTAACGGCACTTTAAATTGCAGATCATCGCGTGCCAGTAGTTCTGACAATGGAACCAAAACTTTTGGCTCTTCGCCATACACGCTTTATTTTCAATACAAAACAAATGAACCGATTATTTCTGCTACTGATACATACCTTTCAACCACAGCTGCCGATGCTGCAGTTAAGCAACAAGCTACCGATGGCGATTTTGCACATTATGATATTGATCTTTCAAAATATGTCGGCAATTACAGCACAGCAGATTTAGAAAATGTCATTAAAGAGCTAAAAGATGTAAATTTTTATATTTCTAATGTCGGAACTTATTCTTTTGTTGACTCCAAAATTTTGAATGATTTGACCTCACCGTCCGAAAGTCGCTTGGATTTAAATAATTTACGAACATCTGTTGAAAGTGGCAACGATATAGCAACTGCTTTGCAAAATCTTTTCACGACAATAACAAGTAAATCTGTGGATGGCAAAACTCCGAGAGTTGAAAAAATTTCCAGCGGCATAAGGATTAACGCTTACGCATATGGCGAGGCAAATAATGACAAAGGATATTTTTCAATGGGCGTCCGCAGTAATCCTTACTATCACTATGACATTGACTTTAAAGCACTGTTTGAAAATAATGCTGATTTAAATATGTCAGACTTGTATGGCAAAGGTTTTATGGCATATTGTGCAACTTGTCCTTCAGTGCATCAACCTGATCCGCAGTGGTTTAATTTTTATTTTACCGATCACAATCTGTCTCCGCCAATCAGCGTCCCAAAACCTGATATTGACACAGATGAAGATATAAAGAACATTCCTATAGATGTCTCTGAAGTTGAGGACGGCGACTACGAAGGCTTAATCCAAGCGATTTATTCTCAAGCTACGCCTATTTTAAATTCAATAAATCACCATATGTTTCTTTCAGGTGATACACAAAATGGCATACTGACGTTGTACGACAAAAGAACCAGCTATAGCAATCCCAGTGAAGTGCGTCATGGTCAACAAGGTACTTACGGTGCCATTATCATGGATGGTTACAAAGACACAAGTATTCCTGTCACTGAAGATTATTATGAAGATCGCGTTGACCATCAAACCTTGCACAGTGCGGAACGTGAGCGTCGCTTTGTCATTCAGGATACAGACCATTCGGACTTGAACATAACTTTACATATTCCTTCTACAACTTTAAAAGATATATTTCAAGATTGGTGTTTTGAAAACAAGGAAAACAGTCGAAAAGTTTGGGAATACAATCTCACGTCGAAGAAAGATAGAGAAGCATTGCTAGGCGATGACAGCAAAGGAAGGCAAGGTGCTATTGATTCGGCACTGGAATATTTGCTTGACGCGGCAGTTATGGTTGGGGCGCAGAGAGCTAGACTTGAAACCAGCAGCGCAAATTTAACTACACAGGTTGAAAATGATATGGCAGCTGAAAGTACAATTCGAGATGCCGACATGGCTAAAGAAATGGCAGAGTATACAAAATTTAATGTCTTGTCTCAATCCGCGCAGGCAATGTTGGCTCAAGCTAATCAATCTTCAAGTCAAATTTTAAGTCTTTTGCAGTAAAAAAAATTTAGCAAAAAAATTCGCCACAGTGTAGTGGCAAATGGAAAATTATTATTTCCGAAAATTGCAATAATAAGTTGAACATTTTTTTTAGATTGAAGTTTGCAAGAATTACAAAGAAGGCAAGGAAAGACTCTTAGAACTTGTATTCACAAGTTTAGGGGGAAAACCTAATTCCTAACCCCTAAGAAGCTGTGAATACAGCTTCTAAAATTTTCAAAGCAAGGCGAATTGCTTTTTTTTGTTGCGGAAAAAATTTTTTAAAAAATTTTTTCAAGATTATTTTATGGCGATAATTTTTTGCTGAAGTTTTGTAGCGGCGAGGAGTCTTTCAAAACATTCTTTGGCGAGCGCGGAGGCGGTACCGAGTTTACTGTAACTGTTATTGAAACTGCGCGAATCTTTTTTCTCGACAAGTTCATCGGTTCGCCTGTCGTAGACAATCAAAGTTGCCGAAACATTACTTACAAGATAAGTTTCAAGATTTAAACCGCGCTGAACTGTAGTTTGAGAATATTGGCGGAGCAAAGGACAGACAATTATATCTGCGTTAATTTTTTCTGCCAGAGGTTTCATCGCGTCCCTCAATTTTGCTTTTGGATTTTCTGAGCGCAGTTTTTTCCAAACTTCATTGAGTGCGACGGTAGATTTTTTGCTGTCCACATACTCGACAAGTTTCAAAGTTCCATTCAAAGGAACATTTACGGCGCGAGTAATTTTTGTTTCCAAAATAGCGCAAGTTTCATAGTCGGGTTGATTGGATTGAAAAATTATCGGCAACTGAACCAAGCGCAAAGTTTTTTTCTCAGCCGCCTCTGTCGAAGATAAAAATAAAATTGACAGCGACAAAATCAATGCAAAAATTTTTACTGTGCGTTCCATGAAAAACTCCACCTTTATTGAAAAAATTTTTTTTAGAAACTGTATTCACAGCTTTCGGTAATAGGATTTAGTCCAAAGGATTTAGGTTTTCCTTAACCCTAGAACTTGTGAATACAAGTTCCGTGAATTATTTTTTACTTCTTCGCGTCAAGATTGTCGAAAGATAATTTAATTTGTCAGACTTGTGCGCCTGAAGGTTCGTGATAATTTTTTCGTCAGCCAACCCTTGACGACTTACAAGCGCGGCTTCGTCAAGCATACTTTCGTCGGCAAGCAAATCGACGACTTCGGAAAAATTTTTGTAAACTTTCATCAAAACAGTCGTGTCGGAAAATTTCAGCGCATTAGAAATTTTTTCTTTGTCTGCCGTCGCAGGAATTACAGTCAAAATATCGTTGCCGAAAGTCAGCGGCTTTCCAATGTAAGAAGAAATTGACAGGAAAGCGGGAACGCCCGGGACAGTTTCAATTTCAACGCCGGACTCCTGCAAAAGTTGAAAAACATAAATGTAAGTGCTGTAGAACATCGGATCGCCGAGCGTGAGGAAGGCAACATTTTTTCCTGCGTCGAGGAGATTTAAAATTTCTTGCTGATTTTTTTCAAAAACAATTTTCGATTCCGCAAAGTCGCGAACCATTGGAAAAGTTTGATAAAAAATTTCCACGCCGTAGCGCAAATAACTTTGAACGATCGACAACGCCAAACTGTCAGATTTTTTTTCAGTCTTGGGAGAAATAATTGCATCGACCTTTTTCAAAATTTTTATCGCCTTGACTGTCAGAAGTTCGGGATCGCCGGGGCCTACTCCTATTCCATAAAATTTTCCTTGCATTTAAAAAATACCTCCGTTGTGCTAAAATAGTTCCTGCGAATATTTGCGGAAAATTTTTTCTAATCGCTCATAATTTTTTATTTGCAATAATAACATAAACTTTTTTTCTTGTGAACATTGGAGGCGAAAACAGTGAATGAATTTTTTTTAATTGTACTCTTGGTGCTTGTAACTTTTGTTTTCTTGACGGGACTTTGCAGAGCTCTTGTTATGTCGAAAAGATCAGTCGCACTTATCGAAAAATATGAGCGCGACAAAAACAACCCGAAACTTATTCATGAAATTTTTGAAATTATCAGCAAAGATATTTATCTCGGAAACATTTTGAAAAAAAATAATGCCACCGAGAAAGATATTTTCGCCCTGCACAAAAAGTTAATGAAGTTCGGCGACTTCAGAAAATATAATCGCTACGTTCCAATAACTTCTTTTTTCAACAAGACGACGCTGAAATATTTGCTTGAACACAAGGACGACGACGCAAAATCTTTGACAGAAAAAATGATGAATCATTTCCACATCTAAAAAAATTTTTTCAAAAAAATATTTCTTTCCAGTCAAATTTAATGTATTATTGACTTGAAAATTTTTTTTTGGAGGTGTTCTACTTGGAAGAAAGCGCGAAAATTTTTATCGTGGAAGATGAAAAGCATATTGCAAGATTCATCCAGATAAATTTAGAAAAAGCCGGTTTCAAAACTGCGATTGAACACAATGGTCGCCGCGCATACGAAAGAATTATTCAGGAAAAATATGATTTAGTTTTGCTCGACGTTATGTTGCCGGAGATGGACGGCATGGAAATTTGCAAAAAAGTTCGCGAAATCAGCGACGTGCCAATTATTATGTTGACTGCGCGAGATGAAATCAAAGACAAGGTTGAAGGTTTGGAACTTGGCGCGAACGATTACATGATAAAACCTTTTGCGTCGGAGGAACTTTTAGCCAGGATTAAAGGAATTATAAAACGTCGGCGCGAAGTTCGGCGGCAGGAAGAAAATCACTTTATCATCGGCGACATGATTTTGTATCCCGATCGCTACGAAGTTAAAGTCGGCGGCGAACCTGTCGAACTCACTCACAAAGAATATGAACTTTTGATTTATCTTGTAGAAAATAAAAATCATGTGCTGAGCCGCGATCAAATTTTGCAACAAGTTTGGGGCTACGACTATTTCGGCAATACTAATGTCGTGGACGTTTACATAAGTTATTTGCGGACAAAAATTGACGACAGGTTCGGAAAAAAATATATTCACACAACGCGAGGCGTAGGTTATGTCGTGCGAGATTGATTCTGTTGACTTGGAAATGATTGCAAATATGTCCCACGAACTAAGAACGCCTCTTACGATTATTCGCGGATATGTGGACATCCTAGAAAATTTCGGCGGAGAAGATTTGGAACTTTTTCAGGAGGCGACGGAGGCAATAAAAAATTCTGCGGAAAATATGCAAAATTTAGTCGAAAAAATTTTATTCCTCGCCCGCGCAGATCAAAATAATTTGCCGCTGAAAAAATTTCCTGTCGAAGTCAACGAACTTTTAAAGTCTGTCATCGAAAAATATAACAATCCCCGACTGGAATTTTTGCCCGGGGAAAATTTTAAAATTGTCGGCGACAAAGATTTTCTGGAAAAAATGTTTCGCGAATTCATCGACAACGCTCTAAGTTTCAGCGAAGAAAAAATTTTTCTGAAAGTTGAAAAGCCCCGCATAAAAATTATTGACAGCGGTATTGGGATGGCAGAGGAAAATTTTGAAAAAATTTTTGACAGATTTTTTAAAATTGACAAGTCGCGAGCAAAAAAAGTCGGTGAAAAAAATTCTTTCGGACTCGGTCTTTCAATCGCAAAATGGATCGCAGATCAGCATGAAATAAAAATTGAAATTGAAAGCGAACTCGGCAAAGGAACGACGGTAAATTTTGAATTAGGAATTAGGAGTGAGGAATTATTTCATTCTTGATTCCTAATTTTTAATCTTGAAAAGTATACAATATATTTTGGCAAGAGTGCTATACAAAATTTTTATACTGTGATAAACTTTCCCTCGTTAAAAGGAGGAAATAAATATGTCAGAAATGCAGGTTTATGTTAATGATATTTTGGAACTTGTCAAACAGCGCGATCCCGATCAGATCGAATTTCAAAACACAGCGAAGGAAGTTTTGACCTCGATTGTACCTTTCTTGGAAAAAAATCCCAAGTATAAAAATGAAAAACTTCTTGAGCGCATCATCGAGCCGGAGCGCGTGATTTCTTTCCGCGTCGCTTGGGAGGACGACAAAAATGAGATTCAAGTCAATCGCGGCTATCGTGTACAGATGAACTCGGCTATTGGACCTTACAAAGGCGGTTTGCGTTTCCATCCCAGCGTCAACCTCAGCATTTTGAAATTTTTGGCTTTCGAGCAGGTTTTCAAAAATTCTTTGACAGGACTTCCTATCGGCGGCGGCAAAGGCGGCAGTGACTTCGATCCGAAAGGAAAAACTGACAACGAAGTTATGAAATTCTGTCAGGCGTTCATGACTGAACTTTATCGCCATATCGGCCCGAACATCGACGTACCTGCGGGCGACATTGGCGTTGGCGGTCGTGAAATCGGTTACCTTTTCGGACAGTACAAGAGAGTTCGTGACGCTTATGACAATGGAGTTTTGACAGGAAAAGGTTTGACTTACGGCGGAAGTTTGACAAGAACAGAAGCGACAGGTTATGGACTTCTCTACTTTGTCAAAAATATGTTGGACGCAAAAAATATCAGCTTGAAAGATAAAGTTGTCGTTATCAGCGGTTCAGGAAATGTTGCGACTTACGCGATTGAGAAGGCTCAGGAATTTGGCGCGAAGGTTGTCACTTGCTCCGATTCAAACGGCTATGTTTACGACGCTAACGGAATTGATTTGGCGGCTGTTAAAGAAATTAAAGAAATTCATCGCGGACGCATTAAAGAATATCTCAACTACCACAAAGATGCCGAATATCACGAAGGTTGTCAAGGCGTTTGGGGAGTTAAATGCGACATCGCTTTGCCGTGCGCGACGCAGGAAGAAATTAACCTTGACAGCGCGAAAAAACTTGTTGCCAACGGCTGTAAAGTTGTCGGCGAAGGGGCAAATATGCCTTCCACACTTGAGGCGATTGATTACTTCCTGAAAAATAATGTTCTCTTTGCTCCTGCGAAAGCTGCCAATGCCGGCGGCGTTGCAGTTTCTGCTCTGGAAATGAGTCAGAACTCCGAGCGTTTGCATTGGACTTTCGAGGAAGTCGATAACAAACTCAAAGAGATTATGGAAAATATTTACAAGAACGCAAAGAAAAATGCCGAAGAATTTGGCGATCCCGACAACTTGGTCATGGGCGCGAATATTGCCGGTTTCAAAAAAGTTGCAGAAGCAATGTCGGCGCAGGGCGTTGTGTAAAATTTTTTTTGAAACTTTGAACTAAAAATAACAAAATTGTCTGTGTGATAAATATCGCGCAGGCAATTTTGTTTTATCTTCATCATATTTATGATATTTTTGCAGGGAAATTGCGGCATTTAAAGAATAGACAAGAATATTTGTAAAACCTTTTTTTGAGGAGGAAATTTTTTTATGCCTGTAATGGAGTATCTTGAAAGAAATGCTGAACTTTATGGCGATGAAGTCGCTCTTGTCGAACTCAACCCGACGGAGCCGAGCAGTCAAAGAATCAGCTGGAAAGAATTTAGTTTGATTGAATCGAATCGCTTTGAGCCTTACCGCAGAGAAATTACTTGGAGCGTCTTTGATGAAAAGGCAAATCGTTGCGCCAATCTTCTTTTGGAGCGCGGAGTTCAGAAAGGCGACAAAGTTGCAATCATTATGTACAACTGCTTGGAATGGTTGCCAATTTATTTTGGCGTTTTGAAAACCGGCGCAATCGCTGTGCCTTTTAATTTTCGCTATGACGCTGATGAAATTTTGTATTGCGCGGAACTTGCCGAAGTCGACGTAATAATTTTTGGCAGTGAATTTATTGGAAGAATTGAGGCAAATGCAGAGAGACTTTCTCGCGGCAGACTTTTAATTTATGTCGGCGATAATTGTCCCAGTTTTGCGGAAAGTTATCACATGTTGGTGGCAGACTGTTCAAGTCACAAACCGAACTTGGATTTTGAAATTACCGACGACGACTTCGGAGCAATTTATTTTTCTTCAGGAACGACAGGTTTTCCAAAAGCAATTTTGCATAAACATCAAAGTTTGACTCAAGCCGCGCAGATGGAGCAGAAACATCATTTAACGGGGAGGAAAGATAATTTTTTGTGTATTCCTCCGCTTTATCACACAGGCGCAAAATTTCACTGGATGGGAAGTTTAGTTGCCGGAAGTAAAGCAGTCTTGTTGAAAGGAACTAAACCTGAAATAATTTTGGACGCTGTGAGCAAGGAACGTTGCACAATAGTTTGGCTTTTAGTTCCTTGGGCGCAGGATATTTTGGATGCGTTGGACAGCGGAAATTTGAAACTTGAGGACTATGAACTTTCGCAGTGGCGACTTATGCATATCGGAGCGCAACCTGTTCCGCCGAGTTTGATAAAGCGTTGGAAAAAATATTTTCCTCACCACCAGTACGACACAAATTATGGACTTTCAGAATCGACAGGGCCCGGCTGCGTTCATCTTGGTCTGGAAAATATTTCAAAAGTCGGAGCGATTGGCGTTCCAGGTTATCGTTGGACATGCAAAATTATTGACGAACATGGCGCGGAAGTTCAGCAAGGCGAAGTCGGCGAACTTTGCGTAAAAGGCCCCGGAATTATGACTTGCTACTACAACGATGAAAAAGCTACTTCAGAAGTTTTAAAAGATGGTTGGCTTTTGACGGGCGACATGGCGATGCAGGACGCAGATGGATTTTATTTTCTGGTCGACAGGAAAAAAGATGTCATTGTCAGCGGCGGAGAAAATATTTATCCTGTTCAAATTGAGGACTTCCTGCACAAGTTCGACAAGATTAAAGATGTGGCAGTTATCGGACTTGCGGACAGAAGGCTTGGAGAAATTTCTGCGGCGATTATCGAAATTAAGGAAGGCATGACTTGCACAGAGGAAGAAATAAATAATTTCTGCAACCAACTTCCGAGATATAAACGTCCGCGCAAAATTATTTTCGCTGACATTCCGAGAAATGCGACAGGCAAAATTGAAAAACCTGCGCTCAGAAAACGCTATGGAGCAGAGCGACTTGTTGCACAAGAGAATCAGAGTTGAAAAATAGTAAAATCTTTCTGACTGTTTTCTCATAAATCAAAAAGATTATTTGCGTGAAAACAAAATGCCTCTTATAAAAAAAACTGCTGAAAATTTACATGAACTTTTTTAGTAGTTTAAAGCTATGAAATTATGTACAATAAACAAAGCTATGGTTGCAAATATGTTTTAAAAAGGAATTGAACCACAAAAGAATTTCTCGCAGGAAAATTAAATCGCCGGAAGCATTAGCCGGAAACAAATGAAAAATTCGCAGGTGATTCAGATGATTGAAATAGTTGCGATTCACCTCACGACGAAAAAAAGGAAGTTTTTTTATGATGAAAATAATGTTGGTTCGACATGGACTTACACCTTGGAACGGAATTGGAAAAATGCAAGGAAGTAGCGACGTTCACCTTTCGCCGGACGGACTTCATCAGGCGCGACTTTTGGCAGCTCATTGTCCTTTTCATACAGCTGACGCAATTTATTCCAGTCCTCTCGCCCGCGCCGAAACTACCGCGATAATTTTGGCGAACAAATTTAATCTCCATGTTCAAAATGTTCCCGAACTTCGTGAAATAAGTTTTGGCGACTGGGAAGGAAAATTGCTCCGCGATATTGCGAAGGAAGAACCCGAAAACTTTGAAAAATTTTTTATGCAGCCCGACGAATTGAAAATTCCGAACGCCGAAACTTTTCGACAAACTCAGATTCGCGCAATGGAGGCGATACAAAAAATTATCGACAAACACTCCGCAGAAAAAAATTCTCACGTTATCGTCGTCGCTCACGGCGCAATTAATCGAGTGATACTTTGTGCCTTTTTGGATATTCCAATTCGCAAAATGTGGTCGATTGCTCAATTCAATACGGCGGTAAATATTTTGCGCGAGGACGATGGAAATTGGATTGTCGAATTGATGAACAGCACGGCGCACTTGGAAAAAATTTAGTTCATCAGAAATTTACAAATTTTTATTGCAGAATTTATGTCGCGAAGATCGAACTGAAAAACTTCATCTGAAGTTTCAGGTTCGCTTGAAAAAATCGCGGCAATTTTTTTGTCTGCAGAAATGTCCTCCGCGTTGAGGAGCGACAGCGCAGGTTGAGTGACAGGCGTTCGACATTCAATCAAGATCAAGTCCGCGCCTTCAAACTTTTCCGCGACAGTCAAAAAATCTTCGCGACGCTCCGTTTGCCGAAACATCAGCCAACCTTCCGAAGAAATTACCGCGACATTTTTCGCGCCTGCGTCCTGAAATTTTTTTACGCCTTCGATTTCAAAATTAAATTCCTGCAGTTCGCTTTTTATCACGGCGACAGAAATTTTTTCAGCCGACAAATTTTCAACTAATTTTTCAGTGAAAGTTTCTTCCTCATCGGCGACGGAAATTATTGGAACTTTGCGCGACAAATTTGCGGCGCGACCTTGAGCCATTCTTAAATCTGCGCGAGTATTTATTTTGAAAAAATTTTTTTCGTCCGCCGAAAGTTTTATAAATTTGTGCGGAACTTTTTTTGCAGCTTCTAAAATATCTGTTTCGCCGAATTGAATTGCTTGAGAAAATTTTTCTGCAAGTGACTTGTGATAAAATCCTGCGAGCGGTTTCAATTCTCCGCCGACTTCAGGAATTATCGCGCGGAGTCTGGAAAATTTTTCTATCTCCTGCAAAGTTTCAAATTCAAAAAAAGGCATATCGGCAGAAATCGCCAACGCCCAATCAGTTTGAATTTTTGAAAGTCCTGTTGCAATTTCCGAAAGCGGCTCGGAATTTTTGAACTTGTTGACTAAAATTTTTGCGTCATACTTCCAAGATAAAATGCTCAGCGGCAAAATTTCCTGTTCGACGCACAAAAAAATCTGCGCGAAATTTTTTTCCTGCGCCTTCTGCAAAATATTTTCCAACAATTTTTTTCCGCCGACTTCGATAAATCTTTTGTCCTGTCCGAGTTTTGAATTTTTTCCTCCTGCAAGTACAAGCAGTGAAAAATTTTTAAAGTCCATAATCAAAAACCTTTCAGCCGAGCAAGTCAATAGTTTTACTCGGCGTGATAATCACATCAACTCCGCAATCGGATGGAGTAATCGGAACATTTTCGATAAGCTGAAAATCAAAAGCCGGAGCAATTTTTTTCGCGTTGACTGCAAGTTTCAAAAATCTGTCGTAATAGCCGCCGCCTTTGCCAAGTCTGTTGCCGTGAGAATCGAACGCCGCGCCCGGAACAATCACGCAGTCAATCGCTTTCACGTCGACAAATTTTCTGTTCTCCTGACGCACAGTCAAAATTCCAAAGTCGCCGACTTCCAGAACATCTTTGCTCGGCAACAAAACAGGACGCATATTTCCTCGCCCGACAATGAAAGGTATCGCCAAAGTTTTTCCTGCGGCAAAAGCGTCGTCAAAAAGTTCTGTAAGCTGAATTTCTTCAGGCATCGACGCATAAGCCATTACAGTTTTGGAATTTTGGTAAACAGGATGCGCCAAAATTTTCTGAACGACTTCGTGACTAATTTTTTCGCGCTCTTCTTTTGAAAGTTCGGCACGCTTTGAAGTCATTTCCTTCCGCAAAGATTTTTTCTGTTCAAAAATTTCCTTGTCAACCATTTCATTCACCGCCTAAAAATTTTTTTAAAATTTTTCCTCAAGCTGATTTGCGCTTTTCAAGATAAATTTGTCTTGCCTCATTCAAGGAAATGCGATTTGCACCTCCGTAATAGTTCGGATCTTCAAATTGAACAGGATCGTCCTCCCAAAAACAAACATCACAAATATCGTAGTTATGTCCTTCTTCGACTAATCCTTCACCGCAACACGGACAAAGCACTTTATTTTCTTCCTCCATGTTCCATATCTCCTTTCAGTGAACGAAAATAATAATTCTCGCCATCAACCGGTTTAAACATTGTTACAATTCCTTTATGAGGATGTCCTTTTGCAAAGTCATTTTCTTCTCGGTCATAACGAATTAAATAATTATTTTTATCGGCATGACCAAAAATTTTTTCATCTGTCGCCTTTTCCAACAATTCAAGTGCACGCTGTTCATATTGCTCCATTGTAAAATCAGGATACTCGTCACTGTGTGTCCTGCCGTTTCGCCAATGATTCATCAGTTTTTGTCGATTTTGAAAACCGCGAACAAAAAATTTATCTTCTCCTGACGGTGAGATATTCATTTACTCTGCGTCCTTAGTTTTCTGTGGAACCATATTCACAGCTTGACGCGAAATTTTTATCTCAACGCCTTCAGCAATTTTTAATTTTATAATTTCATCGTCCAGCGCGGTTATTGCGCCGTAAATTCCGCCAACAGTCACAATTTCCATTCCGACTCGCAGATTGGCAAGCATTTTTTCACGCTCCTGCCGCGCCTGTTTCTGCGGACGATAAAGCATAAAATAAAAAATCACCAGCATAAAAATTATCGGCAACCAACTAATCATACCTGCCATTACTTCATTTTCCATAAAAAATTTTCTCCTTCCAATTTACAAATTAAAAAATTTTTTTCAACTCGACCGCCAATTCATCAGCAGTCAAAATATTTTTTGGTAACTTATAACCTTTACTTCTCAATCTGTCGGCAAGTTCAACAGGCGCAGGAACATCTAAACCAAGTCTTTTGATTTCCTTCGCGTCTGAAAAAATTTCGCGCGGCGTACCAACTTTTAAAATTTTTCCGCGCTCCATCACAAAAATTTTTTCTGCCGCCGCTGCCTCCTCCATAAAGTGCGTTATGTAAATCACAGTCAAACCTTGCGAGTGGAGTTTCTTGACTGTGTTCAAAACTTCTCGGCGACCTTGCGGATCCAACATCGCTGTCGGTTCATCGAAGACAATTATTTTTGTTTTCATCGCTATCGCTCCGGCTATTGCGATTCGCTGTTTTTGTCCGCCGCTGAGTTTGGAAGGCGAAAATTTTTTATAATCAATCATTCCAACCGTGTCGAGAGCCAAGTCAACTCGTCGCCGAATTTCTGCCGATTCAATTCCTAAATTTTCAGGCCCGAAAGCAATATCATCTTCCACAATCGCCGCAACAATTTCATTGTCAGGATTTTGAAAAACCATTCCGACTTTCGAGCGAATTTGCCACAAATTTTTTTCGTCCGCCGTGTCCAAGTTCTCAACAAAAACTTTTCCTGAAGTCGGCTGCAAAAGTGCGTTGAAATGTTTGGCAAGCGTCGATTTGCCTGAGCCGTTCGTTCCGATTATCGCGACGAACTCGCCGTCGGAAATTTTTAAACTCACGTCGTCCAGCGCAACTTTTTCACCTGTCACAGTCTTGTAAATGTGGTCCAGATTTTCAACTTTAATAATTTCCATTCAGTTCCTCAAAAAAATTTTTTTATTTCCACAATCGAACTTTAACACAGTCCACTAAACTTTGCAAACCTGAAAAAGTCAAACTTTGAAATTTGACATTGCAAGCTCAATTACTTATAATCTAAAAGATTTTTTATTTATTGACTTGAAGTTTTCAGATATAGAGGATAATTTTTTTTTAAATTGTGAATCGAAAAAAAAAGGAGTTGGTCGCTTTAATGAAATATCAAGAATTAGTTTTAGCCTTGCAGAAATTTTGGTCGGACAAAGGTTGCGTTATCGGCGAGCCTTACGACATTGAAAAAGGCGCGGGCACAATGAATCCTTTCACTTTCTTACGCGTACTCGGACCCGAGCCTTGGAATGTTGCCTACATCGAACCTTCGCGCAGACCTGCGGACGGACGTTACGGCGACAATCCCAATCGACTTTATCAGCATCATCAACTTCAGTTAATTATGAAACCTTCGCCCGACAATATTCAGGAACTTTATCTTGAAAGTTTGGCGGCTATCGGAATTGAAAAAGAAAAACATGACATCAGATTTGTTGAAGATAACTGGGAATCTCCGACGCTCGGAGCTTGGGGACTTGGCTGGGAAGTTTGGTTGGACGGAATGGAAATCACGCAGTTTACATATTTCCAACAAGTCGGCAGTCAAGATATAAAACCTGTCGCCGTAGAAATTACTTATGGACTTGAAAGACTTGCAATGTATATTCAAGGCGTGGAAAATGTTTTTGACGTGGAGTGGGCAGCAGGCGTGACTTACGGCGATGTTTTCCACCAAAATGAGTTTGAACAATCAAGTTATGCTTTTGACTTGAGCGACGAAGATTTATTGTTTGATTTGTTTGAAAAGTATGAGGCGGAGGCAGTCAGAGTTATTAAACTTGGCTTTGTTCACCCTGCCTATGATTATGTTTTGAAATGTTCGCATACATTTAACTTGCTCGACGCACGCGGCGCAATTTCAGTCAGCGAAAGAACAGCTTTTATCGGTCGCGTCAGAAAACTTGCCAGACTTTGTGCGGAAGAATATTTAAAACAGCGTGAGAAACTTGGTTATCCACTTTTAAAAAAATCGGAGGTGAAGGCTTAATGGCAGAAACAAAAAATTTATTGCTTGAAATTGGAACTGAAGAAATTCCGGCTCACGTTATGCCGCTGATTTTGATTCAGTTAAAAGACTTGGCAGAAAAATCTTTCCAAGAATCCAGAATTGAAGTCGGAGAAGTTCAGACGCTCGGAACGCCGCGCAGAATTTCTATGCTTGTCAAAAATGTTTCTGAAAGTCAAGCCGACGTTGAGGAAGAAAAGCGCGGACCTTCGGCAAAAATTGCCTTCTATGCGGACGGAAAACTTACAAAGGCGGCTATCGGTTTTGCTCGCGGACAAAAAATAAATCCTGAAGATTTAATCACTCGCGACGGTTATGTTTATGCAGTTGTCAAGGAAGGCGGAAAAAAGACTTCGGAAATTTTGAAAACGCTCCTGCCTGAAATTATTTGCAAGCTGAATTTTCCAAACAATATGCGCTGGGGCAATTTGGATTTTAAATTTATCAGACCGCTTCGCTGGATTGTCGCTCTGCTTGGTGATGAAGTTATTCCTTTTGAAGTTGCAAATGTTCAGTCAGGAAAAATTTCGCGCGGTCACAGAGTTTTAAGTCAAGGCGAATTTGTAATTGATTCTGCAGATGATTATGTTGATGCTTGCGAGAAAAATTTTGTAATTGTCGATCAAAATCAGCGTCGCGCAATGATTACCGCACAAATTGAAGCAGTTGCAAAAGAACGCGGAGGCAAGGCAGAAATTTCTGAAGAACTTTTGGAAGAAGTTTTGTACTTGGTTGAATATCCGACCGCACTTGCAGGTGACTTTGAAATTAAATATTTAAATTTGCCGCCCGACGCAGTTATAACTCCAATGCGCGACCACCAGAGATATTTTCCTGTAAAAACTGCGGACGGAAAGTTAATGCCGATTTTTATCACGGTCAGGAATGGTGGCAAAGATTATCTCGACATTGTTCAGCACGGCAATGAAAGAGTTTTGAAAGCCAGACTTGAGGACGCACAATTTTTCTTCAATGAAGATCGAAAAAAAAATCTCGACCAACACAGAGAAAAACTCAAAACCGTCGTATTTCAGGAAAGTCTTGGATCAATGTATGAGAAGACGCAGAGGTTGGTAAAACTTTCTGAAAAAATTTCTGAAATGCTCGGCGAAAAAGTTTCCGCAGTCGAAAGACAAAATGCAATTCGCGCAGCCGAAATTTCAAAAGCCGACTTGGTTACAGGAATGGTAACGGAATTTACTGAACTTCAAGGCGTGATGGGGCGTGAGTACGCAAAACTTGACGGCGAAATTTCTGAAGTTGCAACCGCGATTGACGAACATTATATGCCGCGCTTTGCAGGAGATTCACAGCCGAAAACGACGGCAGGAAGAATTTTAAGTCTTGCAGATAAAGTTGATAACATTGTTGCAACTTTCAGTCGCGGATTAGTTCCGACAGGTTCGCAAGATCCTTTCGCGCTCCGCAGACAAGCACTGGGAATTGTCAATATGCTTGTCGAGTCTAACTGGTCAATTTCGATGACTGAACTTGTTGAAACTTCTCTGGATTTGTTGAAAGTGACTGACAAAGTTGGTCGCGAAAAAATTCAAAATGACTTTGCAGAATTTATGAAACTGCGCTTGAAAAATATTTTGTCCGACTCGACGCGCTACGACGTCATAGACGCGGTTATTTATGATGTTGATGATATTTATGCCGTGACTTTGAAAGCGACGGCTCTGGAGCAATTTTTGGCGACGACAGAGGCTGTTAAAAATATTCAGTCCTTCGTCCGCGTTTCCAATATCGCGAAAAAAGCTGAAACAGATGAAGTTGCAGAAAATTTAATTCGGCTTGAGGCGGAGCAAGTTTTATACAAAGCGTTTGAAGCAGTTCAAGTCGTCGCCGGAGAACTTATCGACAAAAAAGATTTTATCGGCGCACTCGACGCTCTGAAAAAACTTTCTGCGCCGATTGATTCCTTCTTCGACTCAGTTATGGTTATGGACGAAGATTTGCAAATTAGAAAAAATCGTCTCGCGCTTTTAAAATCAGTTGATGAACTTTTTGCAAGAATTGCCGATTTTGGGAAATTGGTTGTCAATGGTTAAATTTTTTATAATGTAAATTCGATAAACAAGCAAGCAGGAAGTTTTTTTTCAATGTCGAATTGCATTTTGTAAGAATTTAACGCGAGAGATTTTTTAAAAGGAAGATATACATGGCTATAAATGAAACTTCACAATTTGAGGAAAATTCTCCGCTCGGCAGAATACAAGATTATTTCAATGCCTTGCAGAACTCTACCGATGATTACATTTTCGTCGTGGACGCAGAGACAAATCAATTTCTGCTGTCCGATAACTTCTTGAGGGATTTTAATTTTTCCTCGAACTTGGTTGAGGACTTTGAAGGTTTGTTGTTACCTTTCATCTACTCCGACGACCGCGACATTTACGAAGAAGCTATGAAAGTTGTTTCTTCAGAAAGCAAACTTAATTCGGTGAGTTGTGAGTTCAGGCTTTTGAACCCGGAAGGCGAGTACGGTTGGGTTAATCTCAGAATGACGCTCTGCGCGGACGAATTTGAACAGCCGCAATTTATCACAGGGAATATTGTGCGGATGGACAGAATTGTAAAAGCCGACTATGTGACCGGGCTTTTGAATCGAAATGTTTTTTACGACGACTTGCAGGAAGAATTGAAAAATGAGGACGCACACGGAGTCGTTGTGATTGTCGGCTTGGATAATATTCACGTCATCAACGAAACTTACGGACACAAATTCGGCGACGCGACTTTGAGACAGATTGCACAAAATATTACAAACGTCTTGCCGCCCGACATTAAACTTTATAAAATTAACAGCTATATGTTCGGTTTCTTCATGCCGGACGCTATGCCTGAAGAAATTGAAATTATTTTTGCGAGTATCCAACTTTGTATGCGCGAGATCAGAAATGTCGACGATACAATTTACTGCACAGCTTCGGCGGGCGCAACTTTCTACCCGAGCGATGCGACTGATTATATTACTTTGGTTCGCTACGCTGAAGTTGCTTTAGATTTGGCGCGGAAAAAAGGTCGGGATCAAATTGCATTTTTTGAAAAGGAAATGTATGAGCGTTGGCGTTACGATCTTGAGATGCAAAACTTGATGCAAAATTCTATTGCTCGGGGTTGCGAGGACTTTTTCTTGTGTTTCCAGCCACAGGTTGATGCGCAGGACGGACATTTGATCGGAGCGGAAGCACTTTTGCGTTGGTACGACGAAGATAAAAGCATCGTCGCGCCTATGCAATTTATTCCGATGTTGGAAAAGTCAAGAATGATTATTCCTGTCGGTCACTGGATTATTGAAAATGCGATCATTGTTGCTAAGAAGTGGCAGGAATTTCAGCCGGACTTTCAGATGAGCATAAATATTTCGCTCTACCAACTTGAAGAACATATGTTCTTCCCCTTCGTTCAGGATTGTATTCAGCGACACAATATCAATCCTTCGACGCTGACTTTTGAACTTACTGAAAGTCACAACGTCTACGACTGGGAATTTGTCAACAAGCAGTTCCAAGAATTTCACGACTTAGGTATCCAAGTTGCAATGGACGACTTCGGCACAGGTTATTCGAACTTGGGATTTTTGAAAAATTTTGCCTGCGACATCATCAAGATTGACAGAATGTTTGTTAAAGATATTTTGGATAACGACTTCGATAAAAATTTGGTGAAGTACACAATTATGCTTTGTCACTCGATCGGTATGCAAGTTTGCATTGAAGGCGTTGAGGAGAAAGAATGTTATGAATATCTCCGCGACGAGTGCAAGGCAGATCAGATTCAAGGATTCTATTTCGGTCATCCCGAGCCTGAGGACGTTTTTGTGAAAAGATTTAAACATTGATAAGCGTTTGTGATTGAAATAAAAATTTATCCTGTCGAAAAAATTTCGGCAGGATTTTTTTAGTTGAAATATTTTAGCGGACAGTAATTTTGTCTTTCATTTTCTGGAAAGTTTTTTCACCTATGCCGCGAACTTTTTTTATGTCCTCGATTGTCTGAAATTTTCCGTTCTGCTCGCGGTACTCAATAATTCTTTTTGCGATAGCCGGGCCTACGCGATAAAGTCTTTGCAATTCAGTTTCGTTCGCAGTGTTAATGTTCACCAAGTCGCCGCCTGAACTTGAGGAAGAAATTTGACTTTCCAAACTTTCCTGAAAAATAATTTCCTTCGTCGGTATGTGAATGTGTTCGCCGTCAGTCAAAGGCTCGGCAAGATTTACAATTTCTGTATCCGCAAATTCAGTAAGTCCACCAGCAGCATTTACAGCGTCAACAAGTCTGAGGTCTCCGTTGTCCTCCAATTTCACGACTGCAGGAGTTTTCACCTGACCTGAAACAAAGACAGTGAAAATTTTTTTTGCCGGCTCGACTTCAAAATTTTCCTGCGGCTGAACTTCTTCGCCGAAAATCGAAAAGTAGAAAGTTGCGCCGACAAAGAAACCTGCCAGCGCAATAATAAAAATTATTTTATATTTTTTATCAGCCATTGTTTCAAAAATTTATAAAACCTTTCAAGTTGTTAGGTGCTAGGGGTTAGGGATTAGGAGCTAGGGGTTAGAAAAAAAAATTCCTCACTCCTCATTACTAACTCCTGCAGCGTCGTCGAAGGCAACAAGCGTCGCATCAAAAATTGCTTCGTAACTTTTAACTTTTTCAATCACTTCGTCAGAAATTGGATTATCGACAGTCAGCACCATCAAATTTGTTCCACCAATGTCAGTCTTGCCGACTTGCATACTTGAAATATTTATTTTGTAAGTCGCCAACAAAGTTCCAATGTCTCCGATAACGCCGGGACGATTGATATGCGGACAGATCAAAATTCTTGCGTGAGGATCGACATCGACGCGGAAATTATTTATTGTGACAATGCGTCCTTCATTTCCAAACAATGCACCGGTGACAGAATTTTTTCCTGCAGTAACTGTGATTGTGTTTGAAAAATCTGTAGGATTGCGCGAGGAAAGCTCCGACAGGTGAATACCTCTGTTCGTCGCCAACAAATTTGCATTGACAAAATTAACATTTGCGTCGAGTGCGTCGGACAAAATACCTTTCAAAACTGCGGTTGAAATCATTGAAGTATTTTCGTCCGCGATCTTGCCGTTGACTTTGACTTGCAAATTTGAAATTGGTTCCTTGCTGAGTGCTGTAATTGTTCTGCCAAGTCTTTCGGCAAGTCCGAGATAAGGAGTAATTTTTTTCAGGACGTGCGAAGGAATATGCGGCAAATTTACTGCGGTTGAAACAGGTTTTCCTTCCAGCGCATCAATAATTCCTCCCGCGACATCGACAGACACTCCAATTTGCGCTTCTACAGTAGACGCTCCCAAGTGCGGAGTCAAAATTATATTCGGCAGACCGATGAGCGGAGAATTTTGGTCGAGAGGTTCTGAAGTAAAAACATCAATCGCCGCGCCGGCAATAATTTTTTCTTTCAGCGCAGTTGCTAAATCTTTTTCATTGATAATCCCTCCGCGAGCACAATTTATCAGTCGCGTTGTCGGTTTCATCAATTTCATCTTGTCGAGGGTAATCATATTTTCAGTTTTTTTAGTCAGCGGCATGTGAACTGTGATGAAGTCCGCCGTCTTGAAAAGTTCATCGAGTTCGACAAGTTTCACGCCTAAACTTTCTGCGCGATCTTGGCTGACGAATGGATCATAGGCGACGACTTGCATTTCAAAAGATTGAGCGCGTTTTGCAACTCCTGCGCCGATTCTGCCAAAGCCGACAACTCCAAAAATTTT
>CALEPR010000023.1 GCA_937910665.1 uncultured Selenomonadales bacterium | reverse complement strand
ACTGCGACGCAGAGAATAAAATTTTTCATCAATCAAAAGGCATTGGTGAAATTGCTGAAAAAAACAAAGTTGTCTAAGAAGTTATATATTATCTACTTTAATGAAGGGGAATTTTTAAAGGCGTGAAATTAAAATGTCGATAATTAAAGCAAACAGTGATGCGGACAGAGAAAGAGTTCGCAAACTTTATTTTTTTGAAGATCAGGCGCATAGCGAAGGATATAATTTAATCGCGGGAGTTGACGAAGCCGGGCGAGGAAGTCTTGTCGGAGAAATGACAGTTGCCGCAGTAATTTTGCCGAAAAATTTATATCTTCCCAAGCTGAACGATTCAAAAAAAATTTCCGCACATATTCGCGAGGAACTTTACAACTTGATTGTGGAAAATGCAATCAGTTGGCGTTGCGAACTTGTCGGCATTGAGGAAATTGATTCTAAAAATATTTATCAGGCGACTTTGAGCGGAATGAAACGTGCGGTGGAAAATTTATCTGTTCAACCTGATTGCGTTTTGACCGACGCGATGAAGTTGGACTTCGGAGATAAAATTTTTTCGCGCTCGATAGTTCACGGAGATGCACTTTCCGCATCAATCGCTGCCGCCTCGATAATCGCAAAAGTTACTCGTGACAAAATGGCGGACGAATGGAGTAAAAAATTTCCGGAATATGGTTTTGAAAAAAATCGCGGCTACGGAACAAAATTTCACTTGGACGCGATAAAAAATTTTGGACCTTCCTTGATTCACAGAAAAAGTTTCAATCCTGTGAAAAGTATGATTGAAGATGGAAAGATGGAAAATAATAATTCCTCATTCCTCACTCCTAATTCCTGATTGTTAGAAGGGGGTTTTTTTAAATGCCAATGGATACAGGTGCCATAGGTATTCGCCCTGTAACTCAAGAACGACCGACAGGACGACCTGAAGGTGTTCAGAGGCGAGACGACGGCTCGAGTGCCGGTACTTTTAAACCGCAGACAAATGTTGCGCTAAAAACTGCGATTGAAGATTTGGCGGGAACGCTGTCAAAAATTTCTTCGCAGGAAAAATTTGGTATTGCAAAAATGCCGCAGGAAGTCGGCGAAATTGTAAAAAATATTTTGCAACAATCTTTTTCTATGCAGGAAACTTTGGCTCAAGGCGTGGGCAGCACGATTGAAAGTCAAAGATTTTCTGTGGAACAGTTGGCAGTTTTTGCAAGAATGTTGTCGCAGATCGGCGCACTTGCAGAAAAAGGTTTCTCAATGGAACTCAGCGACGAAACTCAAACGCTTTTGTCGCAATTTAAAAATTTGCTTGTTTCGACCGAAGGCGGCAGTTCTCTTGAACCTGTCTTGATGTCGAAGGCGGCTTTTGAACTTATCGACTCAAAAAATCCCGAGCAACTTCCTCAAGCACTTTATGAAATTTTGTCGCAACTTGCCGCACAAACTCAGACCACTCAAACGAAGCAACCTGAATCGGAAGGCATGCAATTTTTAAATCAGTTAGTCAGATATTTCATGCCGCGCCCAAAAAATTCGCCGACAACTCAAAATCAACAGCAAAATCAGCAAAATCAAAATCAAAGTTCGCTTTATTCATTCTTACTGCTTGATTTAGGGTTGAGAGAGATTTTTTAAATTGATTTCTATATTTTGCCCCATTTATATTTGTCATAAGTGTCGGAATTGTCATTGCTGCAACAACGCCTATTATGCCAAGTGTAATAAGAACCTCTGCTAACGTGAATGCGTTATTGTCGCATATTATTTGTTTATTTATATACATATTGTTTTTTCGTCTTGTATGATTCGCTTTTTTAAAGGCTTTCTCGGCTCTTCTTCAGTTTCGGTTTCTTCAGGATTGCACAAGGCTTCAATTTCATCCTCAGTCTTGAATCCCTGGCAGTACCATTTTTGTTTTGCGCTCTCATTTCGGTTCTCGGTGAAATATGCGTAAAGTTTGTTGCCGTCAAGGTCATGGAACTGTGTGTCCATAAAGGCAAAATCAGCGTATTCTTGGAAAGAGCTTCTGTTCTTTTCATAAATCTCAGCAAGATGCAAAACAAGATCTTTTTTAAGAACTTCGTTCAAGCCGATTGTTCTTCTCAAAAAATCTCCGTGTCTTTCAGAAACAAAAGCAACATCATAAAACTTATAAATCATCGGAATCTCCCATAAAAATCCAAGAAGTAATATTAT
>CALEPR010000022.1 GCA_937910665.1 uncultured Selenomonadales bacterium | reverse complement strand
TCTTTTCGATAAATTTGATTTTTAATTTTTTTCACTTACACAAATCTATTGACACAACCTGCTAAAATTTTTTCAATCTGTAACTTTAATTCAGGAAAATCATATTTTATTGTGTTGTAAACATCTTCCATATTTAAAGTTTTCATATTTATGAGCAATTACGTCTCTGAATCTTGCCGCATCTTTCCAAGACACTTCAGAATATTTTTTTCTAAATTCAAAGTCTAAATTTTTTACAAGTTCGCCGATATTTATTGCCGCCATTCCTACTGAATGTTTTGTTTTTTCGTCTGCCAAAAAAACTTCAAGATTACTTTCGTCTAAAAAATCTATTGCTAAATCAATTTCCGAGCAAATTTTTTGCAACGTAATTTTTTCTCTATGCTGCATAAATTTCAATCTCCTTATCAATTTCAATCATCCAAGAATCTTTTTTCGGTCCGTGAATAACATCAACGCCAACGCCAAAAATATCTTCTAAATCATTCATAATACCTGCAATAGTAAAAAGCGTAACAATTTTTTTTTCATCAAATTCAATAATCAAATCAACGTCGCTGTCCTCGCGATTATTTCCACGCGCTCGACTTCCAAACAAAATTGCTTTTGTAATTTGATATTTCGGCGCAATTTCAGCGACATTTTTTTTAATATCTTCAATCGTCAACATTTTTATCACCTCGATAAAATTTTAAAAAAATTTACAAATTTTGTCAAAAAAACCTCCGCGCTTGGAGGAAAAAAATTTTTATTTTTTACAACTGAGCTTTGACAATTTCTTCTGCCTTCTTAAACATTTTTGGCAAAGCGTCGGGAATTTTTTCGCCGTCGTGACTCAAAAGTCCGCGAACATTTTCAAACAAAAAAATTTTCGGCTGAAGTTTCTGCAGAAAAATTGCGTAATGATAAAACAAAGTTCCTCCTGCTTATGCAAAAAGTTCAATCGTTTTCAAAAATTTTTTCACCTTCCGAAATTTATTTGTCTGATTTTTTTCTGTCGATCAGCACAGTCAAATTATTTACTCCGAAAGTTGTCTTGTAGTGGATCGCGTCCGCCGCATTGACTATCATCGCGATTCCGAGAGCGTCGCCCATCGCCATAGGATCTTCTTCGCTCAACTTTTCAAAATAATCTATAGGATTGAAAAGTTTTCCGCCGTTCCTGATTCGTAAAATTATCATAACATCTTCCGACTTTTTGACAATCAAAATTCTAACGTCCATAACTTCGTCAGGAATATTTTCAAAACAGTGTTCGGAAATACTCATCAACATTTCTTCCATCGACAGGCGCACGAGCATAATTTCTTTTTTTGTTAAATCATTTTGCTTGCAGAAGTCGGAAATTTTTTCCACGCTGTCAGTTATCGAGACAGGATTTGTTTTCACGGCGAAGGAAATATAATTTCCATTTTTCTCCGCGCTCAAATCCTGCAAAAAAATTCCTGAATAACCTTTCCTCGAGTAGTGGGGAATGACAAGCATCATTATTGCAAGAGGAGCGATTGAGGCGATTGTCATGGAAAACCAAGTCGCATTTAATCCGTAAATCGGCGTTAAAAAATATGCCGGCAAAATTAAAAATAAAAATGAGCGACTGAAAACTAAAATATTCGCCAAATTTGTAAATCCCGCCGCTTGGAAGTAGGAAAACATCAGCAGACAACAAATTGACGGCGGTAAACTCAGCGCGAAAATTTTTGCCGCATTCTCAGCAATTTGTAATTTGTAGCCGTCATAAATTCCAAAAAAGTTGCAAATTTCTGTCGCGAAAAAAATTATTCCAAACATCATAGGCAAAACAAAAATTGCGCCGATAATGTGTGCGCGTTTCTCAATTCGCCGAACGCTCACAGTATCTCTTTCTTCGCTGAAAACTCCGATAAAGGCAACCGTCGCCTGAGCCAGCCCAGATAAAATTACCAGCGAAAATTTTTCCAGCGAACTGAAAACCGAAAACGCCGCCAAGCCCACGCTTCCTGCTGCCGCGACAATAATTCTGTTCAAAATCAGCAGTCTGAAAAATGTCAGCAAATTATTCAGCGCGGAAGGCGTACCGAGTTTCAATAATTTTTTTACAGACTTTGCGTCAAAATTTTTTACAAGTTTAAATGAACTTTCGCCGACAAGCAAAAATTTCATTCCGAAAATTGAAATTCCCAACGTCGAAATAACTGTGCCGAGTGCAATTCCGTCAATCCCAAAGTCCAAAACTTTTACAAAAAAAATGTCCAGAAAAATATTTATCGCCGCCATAGCCAAGTACATCGACTTTAATAATTTCAACTTTCCGATAAGTTTAAAAAAATTGTAAGGCAGATACATCAAAGTTATTCCAAAGCCGCCGACTATGTAAATTGTGGAATATTCTTTTGCCATTTCAAAAATTTGTTCCGAGCTTCCCAACAAGTACAAAAATTTGTCCAAAGATACAAAACAAACCGACGCGACAAAAAAATAAATTCCTGCGCTTAAAATCATCGACAGCGTGAAAGATTTATTCGCTCCTGCAAAATCATCGCGACCGAGTGCATGAGATGCCAAAGTTGCACCGCCGACTCCCGCAAGTGCTCCGATAGTTGCAAACAGCGAATAAAATGGCGCGACGACACTCATCACCGCCAAACCGTCAGTTCCAAAAAATTTTCCTGCAATAATACTGTTCGCCATGACGCTCGCCATAACTCCGAACATGGAAATTATTGAACTCGACACATGGCGACTGAAAACATCATTTAAAAATTTTTCGCTGTCAGAAAGAATATTTTTTTCTTGAGTCACTCGACCGACCTCCGAGAAAATTTTTCTGATTATACCACAAAATTTTTTATTGAAGATTAAATTTAATATAAAGAAAAAATTATTTTGCCGCAAGGAAAACGCATTGACAAACAGGTTCGGTTCGTGACAAAATAATTTCAAAAATTTTGCGGAGGAAGTTTATTTTGTCGAACAAGGAAAGATTAGATATTGTACTGACTGAACAAAAATTTTTTGACAGCCGCGCAAAGGCCAAGTCCATGATAATGCTTGGAAAAATTTTGGTGGACGGCGAGAAGATTGAAAAGGCAGGGACTTTGATAAATCGCGACGCAAAAATTGAAATCATCGGTCGCGAAATGCCTTTTGTAAGTCGCGGAGGTTTTAAACTTCAAAAAGCTCTGGAAGTTTTTAAAATTGATCTGCGCGAAAAAATTTCCGCAGACATCGGAGCTTCGACAGGAGGATTTACAGATTGTATGCTGCAGAGCGGCGCGAAAAAAGTTTATGCCATCGACGTAGGTTACGGACAACTTGCTTGGAAACTTCGACAGGACGACAGAGTTATAAATTTGGAGCGGACAAATATTCGCAACGTCACGCAGGAAAATATTCCTGACATTTTAGATTTCGCGTCGATTGATGTATCTTTCATTTCTCTGGAAAAAGTTTTGCCTGTCGTGAAAAATTTTTTGTCGGATAATGGAGAAGTCGTTGCGTTGATAAAGCCGCAGTTCGAGGCAGGCAGAGAAAATGTCGGCAAGAAAGGAGTCGTCCGCGACAAAAAAATTCATGAGCAGGTTCTGGAAAAAATTTTAACCTTCGCTCAAGAAATAAATTTTAAAATTTGCGGACTGGACTTTTCGCCGATAAGAGGTCCGGAAGGAAACATAGAATTTTTGGCATATCTGTCGAAAAATTTTTCAGCGGCAGAAATAAATTTGTCGGAAAAAATTAGCGAGACAGTTTCAGCGGCGCACGGTTTTAGTTTTTAATTGTTAGTTGTCAGTTTTTGGAGAGTTTTCCTAATCGCTAAAAACTTTTTAACTAACAACTAAATTGCGACTGAAGGGAGAGAAATATTTTAAGTGGCCAGACAAAATATTTTCGGCACAGTTTTTGGCGTTGATGCGGGAATGATGCAAATTGCAGTTTTTCCGAACTTGAGCAAAAGACGCGCAGGAGAAATTGTGGACAGAATTTTTAATTACTACAAAAACAAAGATGTTCGCTTGGTTATGCCGGCGACGGAAGCCAGACAATTTCGCAAAGAAGAATTTGGTTTGCCTTGCGTGGAAAGAGTTCACATTGATATGGCTCTTTCGATCGGCGGCGACGGAACTTTGCTTGGAGTTTGTCGCAGATTTCGTGAGCAAGGAATTCCTGTTTGCGGAATAAATTTAGGTACGCTCGGTTTCTTGGCAGATATTGAGCCGCGAGAACTTGAAAGCAGACTGGGAAAAATTTTAGTCGGCGATTATGTCGTTGAGCACAGACTTTTACTCAGCGGTTACATCAGAAACGAGCTCGGCGAAAAATTTTTAGGAAATGCGATTAACGACGTTGTAATTTCCAAAGGCGGCACCGCGAGAATGTTAAAACTTAGTTTGCAAGTCAACGACACTCATTTAATGGACTACAAAGCCGACGGCGTAATCGTTTCCAGTCCGACAGGCTCTACTGCTTACTCTCTCAGCGCGGGCGGACCGATTTTAAATCCTACGATTCGCGCACTTTTATTGACTCCGATTTGCGCTCATACTTTTCAAATGCGTCCTTTGGTTGTCAGCGAGGACGACGAAGTCAGAATAAAAATTTCTGCAACAGGCGACGTTATTGTAACTTTGGACGGACAGGAAAGTTTTAAAATTCAACCGACCGACGAAGTTGTTGTCAAGAAGTCGAAAATGACCGCGCAGATTGTAAAATTTGCCGACAAAAATTATTACGACGTTTTGAAGGCGAAGATGTGGAGTTGACTAAGATTTTTTATTTTTAAGTTGCCAGATTAAAATTATTGCGAAAATTGAAATGCCTATAATGTCTGTCGAAATTCCCGGTTTAATCATCATCAAGCCGCCGACAGCTAAAATTATTCTTTCGACTGAATTTAAATTATTCGCCAGGTAACCGATTAGCGACGAACTCAACGCGACCATCCCGACCAACGCAGTCAAGAGCGACAGAGCCAGTCCGCTTGTCAATCCGTCCACCAGTAAAAGTTCTGGACTTAAAACAAACATATATGGAATTATGAAAGCCGCTATTGCCAACTTCGATGCGTTAATTCCTGTCCTCAAAGCGTTGCCGCCGGAAATTCCCGCCCCTGCATAAGCCGCCAACGCGACAGGCGGAGTCACGTCCGCAATTATTCCGAAGTAAAAAACAAACATATGCGCCGCCAAAATTGGAACACCCATTTGAATCAAAGCAGGTGCCGCGATTGTCGAAGTGATAACATAGTTTGCAGTTGTCGGCACACCCATCCCCAAAACTATCGCCGTTATCATTGTCAAGAACATACTCGGCAAAAGTAAACCGCCTGAAAGTTCCAAAAGTCCCGACGCAAGTTTCAAACCGACTCCTGTTTTTGTCACAACGCCGATAATTATTCCTGCCGCCGCACACGCAACCAAAACGCCTAAAACATTTCTCGCGCCATTTTCCAAACCTTTAACAATCTCGGAAGGTTTCATTCGCGTGGATTTTTTTAACGCCGAGCAAATTATCGACAACAAAATTGCAACCAGTGCCGCCCTCATCGGAGTATAACCTGTCACCAAAAGCCAGACAATTACGATCAGCGGAATTGCCAAATGTCCTCTGTCGCGCAGTATGTCAAAAAGTTTTGGAAGTTCATCGCGCGGAATACCTTTCAATTTTCCTCTCTGCGCCTCGAAATGAACGCCGAGCCAAACTCCTGTGAAATATAAAAACGCAGGAATCACAGCCGCCTTGACAATCTCGACGTAAGGAACACCGACAAATTCTGCCATCAAAAAAGCCGCCGCCCCCATGACAGGTGGCATAAGTTGTCCGCCAGTCGAACTCGCCGCTTCAACTGCGCCGGCAAAATCTTTGTGGTAACCAAGTTTCTTCATCATCGGAATTGTCAGTGAACCTGTGCCGACTACATTTGCGACGGAACTTCCTGAAACTGTCCCCATAAGTCCGCTTGAAAGTACAGCAACCTTCGCAGGACCTCCGCTCGCCCAACCTGCTATCGAGTTCGCCACGTCGATAAAAAATTTTCCAAGTCCTGTGCCTTCCAAGTATGCTCCGAACAAAATGAACAGAAATATAAATGTCGAGGAAACCCCGAGCGGTATTCCGAAAATTCCTTCCGTCGTGAAATATAAATGGCTGACAAATTGATTTATCGTCAAACCTCTGTGCGCGAAAACTCCCGGCAAGTATGGCCCTAAAAATGCATAGGCGACAAAAAATAAAACCACGCAAACCATCGGTATGCCGACAACTCGACGCGCCGCTTCGATTACCAACAAAATTCCAATCGCTCCGACAAAAACATCTGTTGAAGTTGGAATTGCCGCACGTAAAACTAATTCGCGGTAAAAAATTACAATGTAAGCAGGAGCCGCCGCGCCGAGTACAGATAAAATTGCGTCGAGCGGATGAAGTTTATCTCGCCGCCAAGATTTTTTTGTAGGATAAAGCAGAAATGCAAGCGCAAGTCCGAAACCTAAGTGACAGGCGCGTTGAAGTTGTGCGTCCAAAATTCCAAAACTCGCCGTGTAGAGTTGAAAGATTGAAAAAGTTATCGCCAACGCCGAAACAAATTTTGCCATTAAACCTTTGTATTCCATTGTGTTGGATTCTTGATCGAATTTTTTTAAAACTTCTTCGGCAGTCATTTCTTTTTTTTCTGTCATTAACATCACCTCGCGGAAAAAATTTGCAAAATAATTTTCGAGAAAATAAATATTTTCCCTGTATCAGTAAAATTTTAAAATCTCCTCTGTGTTCCGAAATTTTGATACCACATTTGGAAATATTGAAAAAGTGACAGTGAGGTTGTGGCGATTAAATCGAAAGCAAAAGGACAAGCAGGAAAATTTTGTAAACTCATTTTGTTGTGGGCAAAATTTTAAAAAGCTGAATTGGTTCACAAAATTCAAATTCAAATTCAAATTCAAATTCAAATACAATACAACACAGCCAAAAAAATTACAGTTGCAGTATACATCATTCTTATCGCCGACAAAATATGTTGCGGCTGAAGCGTTTCGTTCGGATCGCCCATGTATGCGCGGAAGTGTGGAACTCCGAAGTAAGAATTTATTCCACCGAGCTGAATATTTAATGCACCGGCAACAGTCGCCTCTGCCCAGCCGCCGTTAGGACTTGGGTGTTTGCTTGCGTCGCGTTTCATCATTGCGAAGGCATTTTTAAAATCTAAATTCAAAGTCAGCGCGGAAATTAAAAATAAAATTGCCGTGATTCTTGCCGGAATAAAATTTGCAACGTCGTCCATTCGTGCCGCAACTTTTCCGAAGTAGAAATATTTTTCATTTTTGTAGCCGAGCATAGAATCCATTGTATTGACTGCGCGGTAAGCAATCGCGAGCGGGAGTCCGCCGACAGCAAAATAAAACAGCGGCGAAATAATTCCGTCGACTGTATTTTCAGAAACAGTTTCGACTGTAGCGCGAATAATTTCAGCTTCATTAAGATAATCTGTGTCGCGTCCGACAATCCAGCCGACTTTGTAACGCGCCATTGTCAAATTACCTGCGTCCAAAAAATTATAAATTTCGCGCCCGGCATCTGAAAGCGATTTTGGAGTTATCATCAAACTCAAAATAAATCCTTGAATGCAAACCGTTGCCGTGAAACTTTCCAAAAAATTTGTAAGACAGACAATCGCAAAACCAATTCCATAAGTTATTGCAAGAACAAGAGCGACAAGCAAGCCGCCTTTGCAAATTTTTTTTATGTAGCCGTCCTCGTCGCGCCGCAAAAATTTTTCCAGTACCAAAATTAAAATTCCAATCAAAACGACAGGATGAAATTTTGTGCGCGGGTCGCCGATAATGGCATCAATTAAAAATGCAACGACGGCGATTATCATAAAACTAAACATTTTTTTCCGATGCAGAAATTTTTTGCAAAGTTTCTGTAATTAAATTCACCTGAGGCGCAACAGTTTTCAAATGCAATTTTTCTTTCGGACTGTGAATATTTTCGTTCGTCGTGCCGATTGAAACAACATCGAGCGCAGGATTTTTTGTCAAGAAGTAAGCGCATTCCAAACCTGCGTGGGTTGTGTGAATCTTCGGCTTAAAATTATTTTGCTGCTCAAAAACTTCAGACATAATTTTTATAAGTCGGCTGTCAGGATTAAAATTCCATGCAGGTGACGGCTTGGAGCATTTTATTTCAAAGTCGGTGACTTTTGCAAGCGTCGCATTCAGCTTGACAAATTTTTCCAACAGCTCGGAAACATTTGAGCGCGGGAAAAGATTTATCCGCAAATTATCTTCCTGCAGTTGAATAATTGCCAAGTTTGAGGAACTTTCGACTTGACCCGGAATATTTCTGTTCATGGTGTAAACGCCGCTGTGAATCAGTTCAAGCAAATTCATGAAGTCGGCAAAATCTTTTTCGCAGAAAACTTTTTTCGGAACTTCGACTTGCGAAATTTCAATTTTAAAATTCGGCTCGCCTTCTCCGAAAATTTTTTTGAAATTTGTTTTGAAAATTTCCTCGCCGTCACGCAAAATTTTTTCATCAAGATTTGTAACAATCAAACTTTCTGCCGAGTTCGGAATTACATTCGACGCTTCGCCGCCTGAAAAGTTTGCAAGCTGAAATTTTCCTTTGCCTTCGAGTAAATGCAGAAAATGTTTCATGCCTTTCAAAGCGTTTGCTCTGTTCGCGCCGATCTCAATTCCGGAATGTCCTCCGCGCAGTCCGAAAATTTTTATCGAGAAGGCGTTTGTAAAATTTTCCTCCGGCGTGACAAAATTTATTTTTCTGGTGAAGTCGATGCGAACACTGCCCGCACTCCCGACAACAATCTCGTCCCAGATTTCGCTGTCACAGTTAATCAAAAATTCCGCGCCTTGAAAATGTTTTGCGTCGATGTTAATCGCTCCGCTCATTCCCTGCTCCTCGTCCACCGTGAAAATAATTTTAATTTCGCCGTGAGAAAAAGTTTCATGGTTCTTCGCGATATACAAAATTTCAGCGACACCGACTCCATTGTCCGCGCCTAAACTTGTGCCTTCAGCTTTAAGAAAATCTTCCGTGCGGATAAGTTTAATTGCATCTGTCAGCGGATTATAATTGTAACCTTCCTCAGCCACGCAAACCATATCCATGTGCGCTTGCAAAATTGTGACAGGTGCGTTTTCAAGTCCGCAACTTGCAGGAATATTCGCGATAATATTTTTGCTCGCGTCCTGTTCGACTTCAAAACCTAAATCAGTCAGATAATTTTTTAGGAAGTCGGAAATTTTTTCTTCATGCTTTGAAGGTCTCGGGACCTGTGTCAGTCCGTAGAAATTGCTCCAAACTACGTTGGGCTGCAAATCTTTGATCGTCATATTGAATTTATTGGATTGGTTATTTCGCTGAAGTGAGAGGATCAGTTCCCTACCGGGAATGTGCTTTCGATTCCGAGCTGGTAGACCGGAATCCTGCTCTGCAGAAGGATATCCGAGCCGTCGGTAAGCTTCACCTGGCAGATGGCCGGGATACGGTAATAGGCCACCTGACCCTTGGAACCTTGGGCGCTGCCCTGTGCCTGGGACACGGGCTGAGCCTGGATGTTGAGGACAAACGGCCTTCCGGAAACGTCATCAGCGCTTACGAGGCCGTCGGTGTCGGATACCCTGAAAGCAACGTAAACTCCCCTTGCATTGTCCTTAGTAGGGATCACCTCGTAGTTCATCTTCTGTTCGCTGTATTCGCTGTATCCCAGGAACATGGAGAGGTATTCCTGCTCAAGGCGGGAGATTTCCGAAATGGCGGCGCTCATAGCTTCCCCGCTGTATGTGGCGTCCGTGTCACCGGTCACGATCTGGACCCTTTTGTTCCTCAGGTCAAAGATCATCTCGGCAGCTTCCCTTGC
>CALEPR010000021.1 GCA_937910665.1 uncultured Selenomonadales bacterium | reverse complement strand
ATTTGCATCCAAAAATGTTTGCTCTCGGTGTCCTGAATCCACAAGCCCAAAATATTTTTTTCTCCCGTCTGTGTCGTAAGCTAAAATTGAATAAACGGCATAGTCACGGCTTTCATATTACTCCGACGACAATAAATCCAAGTATATTCACGGAAAACTCTGCAACCGATTGAAAAAAGGAAAACTTTTTTGGAATTTTAATCGTCGGAGTAATAACTCAGAATCTTTACACTCACAACGCGAAAAAATTACAGGAAGATACAGTTAAAATTTTTACAAAAACTTTGCAGACAAATTCATAACGCAGACAATCTGCAGACAAAGTTGTCTAAGAAGTTATATATTATCTACCTTAATGAAGGGAAATTTTTAAAGGCGTGTCAAAGTCCGAATTGAAGTTCTCACCGCCTAAAGAGACGGAAGATTCGGGAGTGCGAAAAAATTTTACTTTCAATGCAAAAGTTTCGCTCAACGAATAAAATAAAAATTTTTTTCTCCAAGCGCGGAGGATTTTTTATTAGCAAAACTTATAAAGTTTCGCCGATAATCAAATTGATTTCAAAAAATTTTGCCTGTAAAATGTAAAAAAAATTTGGGGAGGCAGATTGAAATGAATGATTTTATTTTCCAAAACACGACGAAAATTTATTTTGGAAAAAATCAACTTGGACATTTGGGCGAAGAAATTAAAAATTTCGGCGAAAAAGTTTTGCTGGTTTACGGCGGCGGTTCGATAAAAAAAATTGGACTTTACGACAGAATTTTGTCTGAACTTGAAAAAGTTGGCGTTGAAATTTTTGAACTTGCCGGAGTCGAGCCGAATCCTCGCCACACGACGGTGAATAAAGGCGCGAAAATTTGTCATGAAAAAAATATTCAAATTTTGTTGGCAGTCGGCGGCGGATCTGTTATCGACTGCGCGAAAGGAATTGCGGCAACTTTTTATTGCGAAAGTGGAGATTGTTGGGATTTGGTTACAAAAAAATTTCCGATAAAAAAAGCCTTGCCGGTGTTTGCGATTCCTACAGTTGCGGCGACAGGTTCTGAAATGGATTCGAGCGGAGTTATCAGCAACATTGAGACAAATGAAAAGCGCGGAATTTCGAGCAAACTTATTCAGCCTAAAGTTTCATTTTTAGATCCGACAAATACTTTTTCAGTCAGTGCATATCAAACTGCTTGCGGAAGCGCGGATATTATTTCGCATTTTTTGGATTTAAAATATTTTGCGGACGACAACCAGAAAATGTATATGCTTGATAAAATTGTCGAGGAAATTTTAAAAACTGTCGTGAAGTTTGCTCCGATTGCGATAAAAGAACCAAAAAATTATGAAGCGCGAGCAAATTTAATGTGGTCGGCGAGTTGGGCATTGAACAGCTTTTTGACGATGGGAATAAAACAAACGCCGAGCGTCCACGCAATGGAGCATGAACTTTCAGCATTTTATGACGTGACGCATGGACTCGGAATTGCGATAATAACTCCGCGCTGGATGGAATATATTTTGCAAAAAAATCCTGAAAAAGTTGCTCCGCAGTTCAAAAAGTTTGGCGTAAATATTTTTGGCGTCGATGAAAATTTGTCTGACATGGAAGGCGCGAAGGAGGCGATTGAAAAGTTCAAAGAATTTTTGTTTGTGACACTCGGCTTGAAGAGCAAACTTTCAGACTTGAATATTGACGACAAAAATTTTGCGGAAATGTCGCGTCGAGCCTGTCCGAATGGAGAACTGAAAGGTTTTTTGACTTTAACGCCGAAAGATGTCGAAAAAATTTTTTATGCATGTTTGTGAGGAGGAAAAATTTTTATGAACATTACAAAGTTTGCACAGGATTATCATGCAAAAATGTTTCCGGAATACAAATCGATGATGCAAGGAAGCGATCCTGAATTGATTGAACGCTACGACAATTTTGCTTTCGATGAAGTTATCAATCAAGATGACTTGGACGGCAAGACAAGATTTATTGCAATTTTGGCGGCGACGATCGGCTGTCAAGGAATTGATGAATTTAAAGCGTTGATGCCTGCGGCGATGAATTTTGAAGTTACGCCGGTCGAGATTAAAGAAATTGTTTACCAAGCGATACCTTATCTCGGAATTTCGCGAGTGTATCCTTTTTTGACGGCTACGAACAAAATTTTTGAAGAACGCGGAATAAAAATGCCGCTCGAACCTCAAGCGACGACGACTTTAGAAAATCGTTTGGAAAAAGGAATTGAAGCGCAGATTGAAATTTTCGGCGAACAGATGAAAAATTTTTGGCAGTCCGGGCCCGAAGAAACTCGGCACATAAATAAATGGTTGGCGTCGAATTGTTTCGGAGATTTTTACACTCGCAAAGGTTTGGATTTAAATCAGCGCGAGATGATAACTTTTTGTTTTTTGATGGCGCAAGGCGGCTGTGAACCTCAACTGACTTCACATGCGGCGGCGAATATGCGTCTTGGCAACGACAAAAAATTTTTGATAAAAATTGTGACGCAGTGCTTGCCGTACATTGGTTATCCGCGAAGTTTAAATGCTTTACGTTGCGTAAATGATGCGGCAGAGAAAAAATAATTTATCGACATGAAAAAATTTTTGATTTTAACTTCGGTCTTGATAATTTCGGCGGGAGTTTATTTTTTTCAAACTACTTCGGCAGAAGAAAAAAATTTTAGCAAGGTGATCAATATGTCAGTTCCCTACACAGACGAACAGCAGTTAAAAGACCTTTATCACGAAATGTGGCAAGCACTTTTGACAAAAGATATTTCAACTTTGGAAAAAATTCACGCAGACAATTTTGTTTTGGTTCATATGACCGGAATGAATCAGCCGAAAGCAGAATATTTGCGCTGTATTCGCGACGGAATATTAAATTATTTCAGCGAAGTCACGGAAAATATTTTTATCGAGGTCAACGGCAACAAAGGCAAATTAACAGGACAGTCGCGAGTAAATGCTGCAGTTTTTGGCGGCGGTCGGAATACTTGGAATTTGCAACTTTCTTTTGACGTTGAAAAAATAAATGGCAAATGGATTTTGACTTTTGCTAAGGCTTCAACTTATTAAGAACTTGTAGGAACAAGTTTCAGAAATTAGGAGTTAGGAGTGAGGAATTTTTCCCTAAATCCTAGCTCCTAATTCCTATCCCCTGAGAATACAGCTTCTAATTTTTTTTATTAGCAAAACTAATAAACTATCGCCGAAATTCGAATTGATAAATTTTTTTCGCTTGATAAAATTTCCTTGAAAAAATTTTGAGGAGGAAAATTTTATGGAACAGAGACGACTTGGCGAAACGAATTTTTGGATAAATCCTGTTGGCTTGGGGTGTATGGGATTTTCTCATGCGTACGGCAAAGCTGTCGAAAAAAATGAAGCGATTAAAACTATTCGCGCGGCTTATGAAGAAGTAGGTTATAATTTTTTTGACACTGCTGAATGTTACACAGGCGAAAATATTGACGGCACAATTTCCTACAATGAAGAACTTGTCGGCGAGGCGTTAAAACCTGTTCGCGACAAAGTTATTATCGCAACAAAATTTGGCGTGAAACACAATCCTGACAAAAGTTTGAAACTCGACAGCAATCCCGATACAATTCGCAAGTCGATTGATGGCAGTTTAAAGCGTCTGGGAATTGAAAATATTGATTTGTATTACCAGCACAGAATTGATCCAAAAGTTGAACCTGAAGAAGTTGCGGAAGTTATGAAAGATTTAATCAAAGAAGGAAAAATTAAATCGTGGGGAATTTCTGAAGCTAATGAAGAATATTTGCGTCGTGCACACAAGGTTTGTCCGGTCACGGCTATAGAAAATCGTTACTCTATGGCGGCGCGTTGGCACGCAAATATTTTTCCTGTATGTGAAGAATTAAAAATAACATTTGTAGCATTTTCGCCGATGGCAAACGGACTTTTGACAGGCGCAGTGAACAAAGATACAAAGTTCACGGCAGAAGGCGACTACAGAAAAGATATGCCGCAGTTCACGGAATCAGGAATGGCGAAGGCACAGGAACTTTTAGATTTGCTTAACAAACTTGCGAGCGAAAAAAATGCAACTCCTGCACAAATTTCTTTGGCTTGGATGATTTGCGAAAAAGATTTTATAATTCCAATTCCCGGCAGTCGCAAACTTCATAGACTGAAAGAAAATTTTGGCGCAGGCAATATAAAACTTTCGGCGCAGGAATTGGCAGATATTAACGCAAAACTCGATACAATGGAGTTGGAAGTTTTTGGCGGACATTCTGCAAAGTAATTTTTGGCTGGATTTTTTTGATTAGCAAAACTTATAAAATTTCGCCGAAAATCGAATTGATTAAAAAATTTTTGCTTGCTAGAATTTGATTACAAAGTGAATTGGAGGTTTTTGAAATGACAGTCGAAGAAATGCAAGCCAAAATGGAAATTCAGGAGTTGGTAGGAAAGTTTTCAAACTTGGAAGTCGATGTTCCGCCGCAGATGAAACTTTTCACGAAGGATACTCATGTTCAAGTTTACATGGGCGAAAATTTGGCGTTTGATATTCATGGCGTTGAGGAGCTGGAAAAAATTTTCAGTCAGTTCACAGCAGCTGTCAAACGTTCGCATCACATGAATGGTCAGCACGTTATCAAAGTCAACGGCGACACCGCTGAAGGAATTTTGTATTGCCGCGCCGCGCTTGTCACGGAGGAGAACGGCAAAGAATTTATCGCCGACAATTTCATTTATTATGAAGATGTTTACAAAAAAGTTGACGGCAAGTGGTTGATTGCTGCGCGGACTTCACACTTCACAATCACTGACAAGCATCCTCTCGGAGCGTAATAATTTTGAATTAGGAATTAGGAATTGTAATTCATCTCAAAACTTACAAAAAATATCGATTAGGTGAAGGGGCTTGATAAGCGATGAATTTTTTTGAAAATCTTCGCGCAGGAAAAAAATTATGATGTTCGCGGCGAAAAATATTTGCAAGTTGCTCACGCAGAATTTGATCGTTGCGCTCATCTCTGCCGAAAAATAAATTTTACAGATCCGCTCGACAAAGAAAAATTTTTGAACTTGAGCGCGAACTTTTTAGTGGAAATTTGCAGAGGAAAAATTTTTTGACTCTTCCATTTCAAATTGATTGTGCTTGCAGAATTTTTCTCGGCAAAAATATTTTTGCGTGACAAAAAAATATTCCGAACAATGCGATCGCGGTAGGAAATCCGGCGCACGTTGTCAAATATTTAGGTTGAAAAAATTTTTTTGAGGAGGAATTTCTTATGTCAAACAAACAAGCTCCGATTATCGGCAGCAAAAATGTCACAGGAACAAATTACAGCGGCTCGGCTGCGAAAGTTTATTTTACAAAAAAAATTGATGCCGAACACCTCATCAAACTTTATAAGATGATTGATGAAAATATTTTTGGCAAAGTTGCAATTAAACTTCACACCGGCGAAAAAAATGGACCGAATATTTTGCCGCGCGATATGGTTCAAAAATTTCAGGCGCAAGTTCCAAATTCAAAAATTGTCGAGTGCAATACTCTTTATCACGGCGACAGATTTACGACAGAAGATCACCGCGAAACTTTGAAGGTGA
>CALEPR010000020.1 GCA_937910665.1 uncultured Selenomonadales bacterium | reverse complement strand
GTGTGAAGGGAAATTTTTTTCAGGCAAGAATCAATTTAAACAGAAAAAAATTTTTGACGCGGAGGAAAGTTTATGAATTTATTCAGCGCGGCGGAAGTTGCGGAAAATAAAAAAAATCAGCCGCTTGCAGAAAGAATGCGACCTCAAACTTTGGAAGATTTTGTCGGACAGGAAGAAATTTTGCGCGGCTCGCTCGGCAAAATGATTTCTACAGGACAGTTGCCCTCAATGATTTTTTTTGGTGCGCCGGGAACCGGAAAGACTTCGCTGGCAAAAATTATTGCGAAGACTCAACAAAGTTATTTCGTGAAAGTCAACGCCGCTCTGTCGGGGATTTCCGAGTTGCGCGGAATTGTCAAAGAGGCGGCTGACAGGAGAAGTTTTCACCGACAGAATACAATTTTATTTATTGATGAGATTCACAGATTTAATAAAAGTCAGCAAGATTTTTTATTGCCCTACGTCGAGGACGGCAGACTTGTTTTAATCGGCGCGACGACTGAAAATCCATTTTTTGAAGTCAACGCCGCTCTTTTGAGTCGCGTGAAAATTGTTCGGCTTACAAAACTTTCCGTCGAGGACATAAAAAAAATTTTAATTCGTGCGGTGAATTTTGATGAAGTGCTTGCAGAAAAAAATCTTGAAGTAGAGGACGAAGCACTTGAAATTATTTCAGACTTCGCGGACGGCGATGCGAGGATTGCTTTGAATCTTTTGGAGCAGACAAGTTTTGAAAATTCCATAAGCGTTGAAAGTTTGAAAAAAATTCTCGGCGAGCGAATCAGAAAATATGACAAGAAAGGTGACAATCATTACGACACGGCGAGCGCATTTATAAAAAGTATGCGCGGCAGTGACGCAGACGCAGCGATTTATTACCTTGCGAAGATGATTGACGGCGGCGAGGATATAAAATTTATTGCGCGGAGAATTGTAATTTGCGCGGCGGAAGATGTCGGCAATGCAGATCCTATGGCTTTGGTTTTGGCAAATGCTGCGGCTCAGGCGGCACAATTTGTCGGACTGCCTGAGGCGCGTATTCCTCTGGCTCAAGCAGTGACTTATATCGCAGGTGCACCGAAAAGTAATGCGGCTTATCTTGCCATTGACGAGGCGTTGGCTGATGTAAAAAATCGACGCGACGCTGACGAAGTTCCAAAACATTTGCGCGACACACATTACAAAGGCGCGAAAACTTTCGGAAACGGCAAAGGTTATAAATATCCTCACGACTACGCCGAGCATTTTGTCAAGCAAAGATATTTGCCGAAGTCTATGGACGACGTGAGATATTATTTGCCGACAGATTTAGGAAAGGAGGCGGAGATAAAAAAATATTTACAAAAAAATTGGGAGAATAGGTTTTAACTAATTAGGAATGAGGAATTAGGAGTTAGGAAATATTTCCTAACTAAATTTCGACTGAAAGGAGAAATTTACAGTGGCTATTTCAGTAAATATTTATTACAGCGGAAAAGATGGTAATGCAAAAAAATTTGCGGAGGAAATGGAAAGTTCAGGAACTGCGGCGGCAATTCGCGCGGAGGACGGAAACGAACGCTATGAATATTTTTTTCCGAAAAATGATCCTGAAACTGTTTTGTTGATCGACGTTTGGAAAGATCAAAAAGCTATCGACGTTCACCATGCCTCGCCGATGATGGAAAAAATTTCCGCGCTCCGCAACAAGTATGATTTGCATATGAAAGTTGAGCGTTATATTTCTGACGAAGGCGGCGTTCCAAATTCCGACGAAAAATTTATCAGAAGTTGAAGAAGTGAGTAGAAAATAGTGAGCAGGGGATAGAAAAAATCTAGTTCCCAGTTCCTAAATTCCAGCCCCTATTTTCGAGCGCAAGACCGATTATAAAAAGTCAAGTAGTTAATTGAATAAACGGCACAGATGACTGCGATTTTCATTCTGAACAAGCCCATATAACCACAAATATTTTTCGCAAATTTGCTATTGCCTTGCATAAAAAATATTTGACGAAAGTTAAAAGTAAGCGAAGTATCAGACAAAATCTTTTGTCCTGCATTCTCAATGACAAACTTTTGCTTGATGTTATTCTTGCCTAAAATTTATGAAACGACCGTGACCTATTATCGGGGTGTGTGCCATGCGCTGGATTGTAATTATTGTCTGCGTAGTAACAATCGCGACAGCCATCCTTGTGCTGACAACTAAAGTAGCCGCCTAAGCGACCAACCTAAGGCGACTACAGATTTTTATTAAAATTTGTTTTGACCTCTGTGAGGGGCGACCGTTTGCCGTCCACCGAAAGGGCGTTCTGAAATATTTTCGAGACGCCTTTCGCTTTTAATTATACTTACCAAGAAATTTTTTGCAAGATATTTTTCAAAACTTCCGCGACATTGACTGAAAAAAATTTTTTACTGAACTCCGAGTGACTTTGCTTTTTCCAAATCAGCTTGTGAAAGTTTTTTGTTTCCCATCGCCTGATAACAAAGTCCGCGATTTTTATAAGCAATTCCGTCGTTAGGATTTAATTGAATTGCCTTGTTCAAATCTTGCAAAGTCGCCTGATAATTTTTCAGATTGTAATAAATTGTCGCTCGATTATGATAAGCGGCATAATAATTGCTGTTCAACTGAATTGCTTTGTTGTAGTCGGCGAGTGCTTGATTATAATTTTTCAGTACGCTGTAAACATTTCCGCGATTGTAATAATTCAAAGCGTTATTCGGTGCAAGTTGAATTGCTTTTGAATAATCGTCAATGGCGGAATTATAATTTTTCAAATTCAGATAGACATTTCCGCGATTGCAATAAGCCATTGACAAATTTGAATCCAACTGAATTGCTTTGTTAAAATCTTCAAATGCCTTGCCGTCATTTTTCCAATAAAAATAAATTAAGCCGCGCTCATTGTAAGCCATCGCATAAGTTGGAGCGAGATCGATTGACTTATTAAAATCTTCCAGTGCTCTTTGATAATCTTTCAAATTTTCATAAGCGCAACCGCGCCAGAAAAAAGAAACTGCGTTGTTAGGATTTAAATCTATTGCTTGATTGTATAAAATTATCGCGCCTTCGTTGTTGCCGTTCTGAAAAAGTTTGAAAGCGTCCTCAGCTTTTTTGTTCGACAAAGTAATTTTATCTTCGTCGGTGATAGAAAATCCTTTCGGGGAATTTTTTACTTCTTCGAGTTGTCTATTCAGTGCGTCAATTTTTTTATTCTGTTCTTCGAGCTGCGTTTTCAAGTCGGAATTTTGTTCGGCGAGCGTGGATTTTTCTTGCGAGTTGCCGGTAATTTTTTCTGTGACGTATGCGCCGAGATTTTGAAAATTTTCTATTCCCTTGCAAACAGACAAAATTGTTGAAGAAATTCCTCCGCAAACGACCAAAGTTATCAGCAAACCGCGCAACCATTTTGTGTTGTTCATCGTTCGCCTCCGATTACTTGAAAGAAATTTTTTTATCTGCGCCGAAATAAATTTTCTGAACTTCCTGCGCTATCTGATAAATATTTCGCGGCTGAAAATGAATATTGTAACCGACAAAGTACGGCGAAGTTGCAAAGCGCGGCATCATCTTTGCAAAAATTTTTTCATCGCGGTGATAGAAAAAAATATTGTAACTGCTCAATTTTTTTCTGAAGTAGTGCGTCAAGTAGTGAACTCCGATTTGCAGAAAGTCAGCTAAAGTTTCCAAACTTCCTCCGCGCTGAAAAATAACATTCAGTTCCCCGAAACCGACTCTGGGAAAGTTTGAAATATTTAATTCAACTCCGTTTTCCTCCGCAATAAAAATTCCCTGCAGTTCCTCGACTTGGAAAAGCAGTTCGGAATTTAATTTTGGAAAGCCGACAATCTGCATGTGTGCGTGTCGAATTGTGCCGCCGGACATCGGACCGAAATTTTTGAAAAATAAAACTTCCTCATACTTGCCGGAATTTAAAAGTTTCTGCCAATGTTTAATCCCCATCGCGATAACTTTATGCATATGTTCGCGGCTGTAATCCGGCATATCTGCGTGGCAATTATTTCCCTCGATCAAGACAAATTGATCCGAGCCTTCGATGACGATATATTTATTTTTCAAAAAAATAATATCGCCGTCAGTTTCAATTATGTTTGTCAAATTTTCCACGTCGCAGAAAGGACAATAATTATTTGCGTCAGACATATTTTCCGGCTTTGTCTTTCCTATGTCGGTATTGAACTTTATCAGGTTGATTTTCATAAAAATTTCCTTCAGTCAGTAAAAATTTTTTCTATTATAACTTTGCCTTTCAATTTAAGCAAATAAAAAAAGTTTGAAGGATTTTACCTTGCAACGCAGAAAAAATTTCAAAATGTGATAAGCTGTAATCACAGCTTATCAGGGGTTTGATAATTAGGAATTAGTAATTAGTAATGAGGAATTAAATTTTCAATTCCTAACTCCTAATTTTCAGTCGCCCTTTACCCCGGAACTTGTCAATACAAGTTCTGAGAAAAATTTTTATCGACAGCGACTTTAAAATTATTGGCTGCGTGACTTATCGGTAAAAAATTTTTTTGGAGGACACAATGCAAAAAATTTTTTTAGGAATGGGAATCGCTTTAATCCTGTTCGGAATTTTTGGTATGAGTTACACTTGGCATTATGATCACAGGAGTGCCGCAACTTTGGACGAATACGCAAAGTTAGACTTTCAAGCCTCCCGCGACGAGGATGGCAACCTTGAAGGCGCGGTTTTAAGTTTGTACGACTACAGATATGACAAGGCGCAACTTTTGAAACGCGCGATACTTTTTACCGACGGCGCACCTTGGGAAATGCCTGCGGCGACAAAACAAACAAATAAACGTTGGCTGAATGAAAATAAATTGTTCGTAAGTTTTCCAAAATCAAGTTTGAAAGATATTCTCTTGGCGAAGGAAATCAGATTTAAATATTATTATGAAAATGGTCAGTCGATTGACTTGCCGCTGAGTGAAAAAGAATTGGTTGCTTGGCAAAGAAAATTGCGTTGGTAGAAATTTTTCAAAGTCTGTGATATGATTAACAAGAAAATTTTTTTTAAGGAAGGTAGAAATTTATGAATGGAAAAATTTTTAAATTGTTTGCGTTGTCGATTGTTGTCGGCGGCGTTGCTTTCGGAGTAAATCTTGCAGATCAAAAAAATTCTGCCGACAATTCAAATTTGATTTATAAAAAAACTTTTGCCGCAGAAAATTCTGTCGAAGAAATTCCGAGCATTGAAAAAGCTGTTCGATTTGCTGAGGAAATTGCCAAAAATCCTGTTCACGGTTATTCTCAAGGCGCGGAAAATGCAACAGCCAACAATCCTTATACAGGTTCGCGTGAAGGCGCACTCCCCGAAAGAGAAAGAAATTCTGTTTGGACTCCCGACTTTGATTGTTCGTCGCTGGTCTATTGGTCGTTGGAGGAAGGTGGCTTTCCAATTATTGAGCAGTGGCAATATAATAATGAAGAATTTTGGGTACGCTACAACGGCGAACAGTACACCGGAGACGCAGATACAGTTTGGATGGATTTGGAAGTTCTCGGCGGCTGGAAAAAATATTCTTGGAATGAAATAAAAAATAATTTGCGTCGCGGGGATATTCTCTGTTCGCTCGGACATATTGCATTTTACATCGGCAACGGTCAAACAGTCGAGGCACGCGGCGTAAATAATCCTCGCGGCGGAGAATATCGCACAGGAGATCAGGGCGGCGAAATTGATACTTATCAAGCGCAAGGTCGCAACTGGGTTGAAGTTTATCGTTACATGGGAAAATAATTTTTAGAACTTTAGGTTTCAGAAAAATTTCTATAATTTTGATTGGGAGGAAAATTTATGTCAGGACATTCAAAATGGGCAACAATTAAACGCAAGAAAGGCGCGAACGATGCAATTCGCGGAGCAATGACTACAAAAATCAGTCGCGAAATTACAATCGCGGTGAAAATGGGCGGTGCAGATCCGACAGGAAATATGCGCCTGAAACTTGCGCTCTCGAAGGCGAAAGCAAATAATGTTACCAAAGACAATATCAACCGCGCAATTCAAAAAGGTTTAGGTGCGTCAGACACTTCAAATTATGAGGAAATCAGTTACGAAGGTTACGGTCCGGGCGGCGCAGCGTTGCTTCTGGACATTTTGACGGACAACAGAAATAGGACTGCGGCTGATGTTCGACACATTTTTTCAAAATATGGCGGCAATCTCGGCGAAAATGGTTGCGTCGCTTGGATGTTCAAGAAAAAAGCTGTCTTTACTGTCGAGAAAGAAACTTTTGATGACGAAGATACTTTAATGGAAATTGTTATGGACGCAGGTGCGGAAGATTTTGATTCGGACGACGAAGTTTTTGAAATTACGGCTGCGCCGGAAGATTTTGACGCAATTGAAAAAGTTTTGGGCGAAAAGGGAATTGAAACTGCGTCGGCAGAAATTACGCAAGTTCCCGACACCACAGTTCAACTTTCAGGCGCAGACGCAGAAAAAATGCAAAAACTTCTCGACGCTCTGGACGAAAATGATGACGTTCAAAATGTTTATGGAAATTATGAATTTTGAAAATTTCAGCTGAACTTTGTCATTTTTTCTTGTAAAGTGCAATAGTGATCCCGACAGTCAAGAGAAAAAGTTGCTCAAGGAAAAGTTATTCGGCAGAGTAATCGCCGGAAAACTTTCTGTGAATGGAATTTATGCAACAGTCAGTTTTCATCTCGTTTTTTGTTGACGAGCGAACCTATAATTCAAGTCAAAAAAATAAAAGGTCATCTTACAGACCTAATTTTTTTTTAGTAAGTTCTATTAAAAGATACGCCCTGCGTCCCAAGCATCGAGTTTGTCAAGTCGTATGAGCGAACCGCACTATTTTGTCTGCGCGACTTGTTGAGCCAAGCACGCGCCTTGTACATAATTTCCCTGTCAAGCGGTTTAATCTGTTCTGCAATTTCTTTAAACTCCGAAAGTTCTCTGTATTCGCGTGAAGGAAGTTGCTTGTCCAAATCGATAAGTCGATCTCGTTGTGGAACAAGTTCAAGAAAAGTTTCAATGTCCTGCTTGTTTATAAATTTCAGAAGTTCCTGCGTCAGCGACAAATATTTTTGCCAAATAATTCTAGCCTCTGCCGTGACTTCATCAGCCGACATTTCAGCAAAATTTTTTTCCTCAGGCATAACCTTGCCCACCTCTTCCGCGTCCACTTTCTTGCCGCGCCTTTTTCATCGCACCGACCCAAGCGTCACGCAATTCAGACATAATTTCTCTTGCTTCATCGAGTTGAGCCACATCGGAGCGAATATTTCCGGCAACCAACCTGTCGTAAGCATAATTATAGAGCGGCAAAAGTTGGTGTGAAATTTCATAATCCATATTCAAAGTGATTCGAAATTCTGAAATAATTCTCTGCGCCTTTTGAAGTAAAGTATTTGCGTCCTCATACTTTTTTTCTTTGACAGCGGCAGTGCCTTCGTCGATAAATTTCAAACAGCCGTTGTAAAGCATCAAAGTCAACTGTTCAGGCGGCGCATTTAAAACTTGATTGCGTCTGTATGCTTCCGCAGCCGCACTATTCTGCATAAAATTTTCCCCCAGTCTTTTTAGTAAAAAGGGGCTAGAAAAAGTTTCCCTAACCCCTGAATTTAATTTCCTGTTCCTAAGTTTTTCAATTACGCAAAAGCACTTGTGACATAGTTGAGCTGTACGCCCAAACTTGCAAGCGTAGTTTCCATTGCATCATATTTCTTGTAAAGCTGTTCCTCAAACGCATTCATCATTGCCTTGAAGTTACTCATCTTTGTCTGCAAGTCGCGCAAAAGTGTATTCAAGTCGCTGTCTTCCGTTATATCTGAACTTGAGCCGGAAACAGATTTCACATTCTTCAGGTGGGTATTCAAAACGTCGCTGATACGCTGTGCAATACCGCTCTTGGAGTAGTTGTCCGCTTCTTGCTGAAGTTTTCCTGCCGCAGTTGTTGCGTCGTTGTTGTATTCAAGTTTTGCAAAGACATTGTAAACAGCCTCTGAATCTTCAGTCAAAGCAGCCTTGAGTTTATCTTCGTCCAGCGTCAACTGACCTTTGATACCTGTTGTAGAAATTCCGATTGCAAAAATTGAATTGTACTTGCCTGCAACTCCGTCAACAGAAGTTGTGACTGCGGAGCGAAGTTCATCAATAACTTTGCCAAGCGTCTGATCGTGGTAGAGCATACCGGCTTTTGCCTTCTCTTCCCACTTCTCAATTTGCTCTTTAGTCATCTGATCTTTTTGCGAATCAGTAAGCGGCTTGTAATTGGTGTTCGGCTTTTCATCATATTTTTCATACAAACCGCTAAGCAATTTATTATAGTCTTCGACAAAACTCTTGACATATTTAATGATAGCGTCTTTGTCTTGCTCGACAGAAACAGTTGAAGTCGCTCCTGCAGTGGCTTTTGTGAAGTCGTAAGTAACGCCGTTGACTGTAGTTTTATTTTCAGTAAGGCCGTAGCTCACGCCGTCAATTTTCACGCTTGCATTTGTCCCTGAAACTACAGAAACTTCACCTTGACTGAAAGTAAGTGCGCTATCTGCAAGTTCGCCATTTGAAGATTGTGTTAAGCCAAGTTTGTTGAAAAATTCTGCAGCCTTTGCACCAGACGCATCATCTGTCATCGCCAAAGCAATGGTGTTAGATTCGCCGGTACTTTTGTTGTAGAGTGAAAATTTGTCGTTGACTGAGTCGTAAGTCATACGCGCATTTTGACCAAGATTATTAACAGCTGATGCCAAGTCGTTGAAGGTATAACCGTCCAGCAGTTCGCCATAAGTTACAGAAATTGTGTTTTTTGCAATAGCCTCAGTATTGACATTGATAGTGGTTTCGCCGACACCTGCCGCAGTGAATGTTACGCCGTCAACTGTAGCTTTGTTGTCTGAGTCAAAATTTACTATCGTGCCGTTAATTGTGGCTTTGGCATTTGAACCCGAAACAGTAAATGTATTGTTAGAGTTACTTAAATCAGATGAATAAGTATGATCCGCTGAAGAGGTTTCGCCGCCAACTGTTTTTGTGAAATCAAGGTTGCTGAAAAATCTTGCTGTAGCATTACCTGCCTGATTCTCTCCCTCTACATTTTGTGCAGTAATTCCTATAGTGATTTTATTTTCAGATCCAACTTCTTTGGTCGCTAAAGAAAATTTATTTGTAGTTGAGTTATAATCTGCAGTGATATTGAGTCCAGAATCATTTATGTCTTCTACAACATCGGACAAACTTTTTCCATCAATAATATCTTGGTAAGTATAGGAAAATTCGGCAGTCGTAGATCCATCACTCAACGTGAATTTAAAAGCCGTTGAATCAGCAGAAATATTTGTTGCGTCCTTTCCCGAAACTGTACGATCGAGTTTCGCAGTGGTATATGAAACTGTGCCGTCGTCATTTTCGGTAAAACTGCTGTACAGCAAATCTTTCAAAGCATCCCCAGAAGTTGCGTCACTTGCGCGATACAATGAACCGCTAGTTAAAACAACATTGGTTTTCATCGTAGTGACATCAACTGTGTAATCGCCGCTTGTAGCAGTTGTACCAGCCATTGCGGTTGCAACTTTCGGATTGGTCGAAGTAATTCCACCATTCACGCCGTCGCCGACAGAGAAACTGAATGCAACATCATCGCGCTTGTAATTTGTGCCGTTGGCAGAGATATACTTCTCAACTGCGCCATTTTCTGTGTAACTGTCCTCACTGTTTTTTAGCGTACTGAACAGTACATCTTTCAACTGTGTGCTTGTCGAGGAAGAATCCTCACCAATGCGATCAAGTGATTTTGTGCCAATCAAGTAAGCATTTGTTGCAGTCGATTCAACCGAAACAGAATGGCGCATAATCGGCGCACTGGAAGTTGCAGTAACGTCGATTGAAGAATCACTGCTTGTTGCGGTGTGTGCGTCCATGTTGTTGGACATTTTGTACTGCGAAATTGTGGAAGTGTTGAAAGTCTGCATTGTGCTGTAAACGTCGAGATACTCTGCCTTCTTCCACTCATTTTTTGTATATTGCTGTTGCATCTTGTCGTACTGATTTTGCTTGCTCATCATGCCGACTTTAACCATCGACTCAATGTCAAGACCTGATCCCGACAAGCCATAAATTCCATTAACACCCATTGTAATTCCCTCCTTGAATTTTAAATAGTTTTGTCAAGAAATGCGCCGAGCCAATCTTTCGCCTTCATCATGTTTTCAATCATTTCTTCCGGCGGAAGTTCTTTGATAACTTCATCGGTTTCTTTATCGACCATTTTAACAGACATCATTCCTGCGTCTTGGTGATAAGTGAACTCAATGTTGCAGTTAATTTCTCTCATCAACTTGTTGAGTTCTTTCGTCATGAAGTCAACGGACTCCTCGTCCAAAGTTCCCGGCTCAAGGTGAAACTCAGATTTTTGTTCGTCTTGCTGAAAAAGTAAATCATCTTCAGCCTGCATTCCCTGCGTATCGACGACAAATTTTGCTTCACCTGCGCTGACCTTAGCGACTTGTCCGGCATCTGCGTTTTGCGGCGGCTGAACATCTTTGGCGACACGATTTTTTCCGCCAACATTTTCAACCGCACCGACTACGACCGACGCCGCAACAAAGTCTTGCAGTTTCCCTACCATAAATACCACTCCTCCTTAAATTTTTGTCATTCGCAACGTCGATTCTTGACTGTCGCAAAAAAATTTTTCTGCCGACAATCAATTTATTTCAGAGGCAACGCTTGATGCAGATCGACTTCGCCGACTTGTTCCGCCGCCTTCTGATTTTCTTCCTGAATAGCGCGATAAATTTCGCCGCGATAAATTTTTACATCTCTTGGAGCCTCGATCGCGATGCGAACATTTTCGCCCTGCACTTCAACGACGTTTACCACAATGTCATCGCCAATCATAATCTGTTGGCGAGGTTTTCTAGTTAAAACCAGCATTTAATTCCCTCCTTCACGCGTCGGGAAAGAGCCGGTGTTTAGTTTTATAATTGCTCTTCTCCATGACAAGTTGTTTAGCTTTCATATTTTCTGTATTGAGAACGACAGGCGCGAGCAAGTTTGCAGTCATATAGCGCAAGCTGCCGTTGGGAATTGTCACAATCGAATACAAAGTTACGCTGTCCTGATCTTGAATGTCCAAATCTTTAATAGTCGCGTCATCAATTTCAATCTGGTAGTCAGGGAAGAAAAGGAAAGGAATAGTCAAAATAAATGCCAATTCAGGTGTCTTCAACGACTGCATGAAGTAGTAAGGACTTTCTTCGTCGTAAGGAAGAATGATAAATTCATGCTCCTCAGCGAACGCAGGGATTCCGTCCCTAAAATTTACAATTTTTTCTTCCTCGACATCCAATTCTCCAAATCTGCTGGTAAAAACTTTCCTCAGCATACTTTTACCTCCATTCTGAACAGAAAAAATTTTTTATGCGTAAATATCGTAGTGACCTTCAGATACCCAATTTCTGATAAAACCTTCATTTTCCAAATAAGTTTCGGCACTGCCCGGAGTGTAACGAACATTCGGGGAATAAACCGGCTCAATTTCCGCAGTAACATCACCCTCGTCAGGTTCTCCGACAACTCTTGATTCATGCGCCGTGATACTCGGCCCCGGCATCAAGTTGAATTGAACCAAAACATTTGCCTTGCTGTATTTGGACATCATTTCACTTTTGTATTGGCTGGGAATATCGTTGCCGGGTTTAGCCGCATTTTCAATCTTCGTCCACGCAGTCCGAGTTCTTTTTGAAATTCCTGACTGAACATCAGAATTTCCGCGCTGTGCAAGTTCCGCAGAATAATCGGTCATATTCCTCGCGCCGTAAGCCTTGCGACTTGGATAATTGTTAATTTCCACGCTCGACTGTGTGATACCTTTATTTGAGCGTGCTTGCTTATTTTCGGTATGAACAGTGGCAGGATTTACTGAAGCAGATTCAAAATGCCCCCACTGTTGTCTTATAGAAATTTGCGGCAACTGATGCCTTGTGTTCAAATACAACATTTTTATTCCCCCCTCGCCTAAAAATTTTTACAACATTTCATAAACCGAACAGAATTTTTTTGCTTGTCCCAAAAACGTCAACAGACGTCGGCAACGTTAAGCTGTCGGCGTCATTATTTTAGCGCAAAAATTATTATTTGAAAAGACTAATTTTTAAAGATAATCTGCAAGTGACTGTGGCAAAACCCTGCCGCCGAGCGAAAGTGACATATTGTATAACGTCGTTATCTCCATCAATCTGGTTGCAAGGTTCGCAATATCTGTGCCACTGACATTTGTAATATCGTTTGTAATTGTTGTACTTTGATTGTCCAACATTTCAGAAACGCTGTTATAAAGATTGAGCCGCGAGCCGAGAGTTGTTTCTGCGACTGTAACTGTGGCATGCGAAACATCAGAAATTGTCACGCCATCCGAAGTCAACCAATGTGGATCGGAAGAAGTTGTAAAAGTGTAAACCGTGAGCATATTATTCAACATCGCGCAACCTGATTGTTCCCAACCGGAATCTGCATCGTCGAAAATGTCACAGCCATATAAATCTTTTCCGTTCAGATTTACAACGTCGCTGGACTTATCATTTGCGCCATTCATTTTCACCATAGAGATATAATTATTGTCGCCCATGTAGTTGACCATTCTCTGTTTAACGGTGGTAAATTTGAAAGTGGATGGATCTTCTTCAGTAACTTCATGAGTTTCGCTGTCAACGGAGTAAATTTTTATATTTATTCCTGTAACTGTGTAGCTTCCACTTGCATTTGTATCATAGTCCAAATAATCTTTCTTTTCGCCGCCATTTATATCATCTCTGAGCAGTCCACGATTTGTAAATGCTTGAGAAACTTTGAAATCCCCGGCAGCGTCATCAAGTTTACCTGCAGCGTAAGTTTTTGCAAGTTCTTCAGAGGACGAACTTATTTTATCTGTTTCATTGATACTGGTATAACCCTGCGCGATCAATTCTTTGTAACCTGAATCAACAAAATCTTTTGTGTAAAGATATCCGCTTTGAGTATCGAGATAATAAGTTTCGTTATCGAGTTCCAACGTCAGCATCTGATAAAGTGTAGCGTTGTCATCGCCTGAAGTATTTTTGAAAAAAGCTGCCTGTTTTGAATCTAAAGTTTTTGCCAGACCACGATCATAAGTATCATGGCTGAGTACGAAAGGTTCGGTTGTATCTTTTTGTCCTGAAAAGACATAACGATCTCCCTGTTGCGTATTCGACTCGGCAACAATTTCTTCAATCTGAGCGAACATTTCTTTAGCGATGGATTGAAAATCTGCGTCTGTATTGTAAGAATTGGCAGCGGCAATAGTTTTTTCGCTAAAAGTTTTCATTCTGTCAGAAATATTTGCAACTACGCTGTCGCTTGTCTGCATCCAAGAAATTCCGGTCTTAACATTTTTTTGATACTGATCATTCTCGCTGTCTGAAACATTGTAACGCAAAAGTTTTGAGTAGCCGATAGGATCGTCGCTGCCGCGATGAATTGACGTGCCGTCACCTTGCTCCAAAATTTTTGCCTGCTCCTGATAAGTTTTATTCAGCGATGATTTATAGTTAGTCATGTACTGAATACTACTCATTCTGAAAGACGACATTTCAATTACCTCCCAACCATTCCGGTATTATTCACAAGTCGATCCAAACATTCATCCATAGCCGTGAGACAACGAGCGCAGGATTGGAAACCTTTTTGAAATTTGATCATGTCAGTTAATTCTTCATTCCAATCGACGCCGGAAACTGAGTCGCGCCAATTTTCAATTTGCGTCATAATCACTTCATGTTGCAGAATTGTATTGTCAACTGCCTCTGCATTAACTCCGATCTGCGTCATGGCTTTTTGATAGTAAGCATTTAAACTGTCTTTGCCGAGCGGCGTGATGTAAGTGTAATTGCCTTCCGCATCTTGAATTGGAGCACCATATTGAGTTTTTTCTTTGTACTGCTGAATAATTGCAGCATTTGCTCTGCCGGCTTTGACAATCTCATCGAAAGACATATTGAAAAGTTCGCTGATATAAATTGCATTGGTTCCATCGCCGGTACGATCGCCCCACGCGATTTTATTTGCAGACATATCTGTTTTATCGTCGTAGGTGATCCATTCGCCGTTGTCGTCATAATCTCTGTAAGCCGTCGCCGCCGCAACAAATTTGTAGCCGCCGACTTTATCAAAATCTTTATTGACTTCAAGTGCGCCGATCAAAGCGACCCCCGACAATTTTTTTACATTACCGCTGGTATCAGTTTGCTCAACGTAATTAAAATGCATATTGGGCTCATACTCGTAAGTATATTCATAATCCGTGATACCAAAAAAATTTCTGCCGGCGTTGCCTTCCATATCGTAACCTTCGCCATGCTGATCATTCAAGGCGGTCATCAAATATGCAGCTATGTTTGCAAGATTATCAATCTGTTCTTTGCAATCATCGATAGCATCATAGTGGGCTTTCAAAATTCCGCTCGACGGAGAATAAAACTGATCACTTTCCACAATTTTAATGTAGTGATCATTCACGCCATAATCCGCTCCATAAATTGAACTCGCCACACCTGTTTCATCATACTTCAAAGTTAATCTGGCAAAACCATTTATCAGCATGACTCCGTTACCGACTATTTGATAAGCACCATGATCGTCCTCAGTGATTGTCAAATTAAAATAATCTGCTAAATCGTCGGCAACAACATCACGTTGATCGCGCAGGTCATTTGCCATTGAACCGTCAGACTCGGCAGCAACAATTTGCTTATTCAAAGTCAACATCCGACTCAACATTTCATCGACGTGTTCGACATGATTTTTTACTTCACCATACAGAGAATTTATTTGCTCTTGAAGTTGTGAGCTTACAGTTTGAATCGCATCGCACAAAATTTTTGATTTTTCAATAACAGTTTCGCGGTTAGCTGCTGTCGGCCCTTCTGTAGAAAGTGCAGACCATGCTTTGAAAACATCACTCAAAGCGTTGGCAATTCCTGTGTCCCCTGAATCATTAAAAATTGCCTCCATTTTATCGTAGCATGTTGCCATTTCTTCATAGTAACTTTTATAAGTCGTCTCTTGTCTGTACTGATAATCTGCATAGGTATCACGCGAACGCGTAAGGCTCAGAGCATCGACACCTGTACCAACTTCGACGCTGGAATAAAGTCCGCTGCGATGTTCAGATTGTGTCGCGACAGGCGCGACGTGTTGTCTGGAATAGCCTTCATTCGATGCATTGACTATGTTGTGTCCGACTGTGTTCAGCGACAACTGGTTCATGTAAATGCCGCGAACCATTGTGGTAAGTCCGGTGAACGTAGACATCTTTTTCCCTCATTCCTTTTTCAAAATGCGCAATTTTTTCAATCAATCACGTATCTAAATTTCCAATTATCTCAAACATTTGCGTCGAAGATTCGGCGATTTGCATTTGTTGCCGTCTGCGCTTCCGCTCCGTAAGTCGGGCTTGCAGAAGTTTGCGAAAGAACATTCAAGTTGAAATTAACAAAATTCGCGCCGTTCACCAAAACTCCGGCTGCGATTTTCATTTTTCCTGCGAGTTTTTCCTGCAAATTTACGACCTGCTTCAAAAGTCTTCCGGCAACATCTTTTTGTACTCCGTCATCCGCCGCATTTATGAACTCGCCGAAAGTATTGAAATTCGCCGCTTTCAAAAAATCTTGCGTCCTGGTCGAATTTTTTGACAAGTCCGCGACAAGCGGATCAATTTGCTGAACGATTCCTGAAGTGTCATGAGTAAAATTTTTCAGCGAATCTGTCAGCTTATCCAAAAGTTCTGTCAATCGACTGCACAGAACTGCTTGCTCTCTCAAAAGTTTTATTGCCTCGTCCATCTGCACTCTCCTACTTGGTGATAGTTGTTAGTTGTTAGGATTTTACTAACAATCGGTCATTCGGTAACTAATGAGTAAACTACTCACTGTCTACCATTTTCTAGATTTATGCTTTGAAGTCAAATTTTTTCTCTCGCGTCACAACTTCTCCGCCTTTACTTCCATAAGTCGGCTCAACAACTGCGTTACTCAATTTGTTCAAATGATATTTCACGGCATCAAGTGCGCCCTGTGCAAGAATTTGGTTGTTGTCGCGAATTTTGACTGCGCGATTTACATTTTTTGAAAGAGTCTTGTGCAAAGAGATCAATCTTTTTTCCATAGCGAGAGAGGGAGCATTTTTATAAAAATCTTCCGCTTTAGTCGCGTCGCTCACTGCAGGAGTAATCTTCGCAAGTTCCTTCAGAATATTTCCGCGTTCCTTTTCAAGTCGCTGAATTTTTGCGGCGGCAAGTTGTTCTTCGTCCAAAATTTTCGCAAGACCTTCCATGTCGATAGTGACCAAAGCATCGCGTTTTCTTTCGCCAATGTTTGCCAAGTTGTCATAGACGATACAAATTTTCCCGAGTACATCAACTAATTTTGTCCACATAATCCTTCCGCCTCAAAAACGAATTGAAAGCATGCTCGCCGCAATATTTTCAGCTGAAACGTCGTAATCTCCGTCGGCGATTTTGCGCGAAAACTCATCAACTTTATCTTGGCGAACTTCGGACTCATTGTGAAGTTTCTGCAACATTGATTGGAAAGTTTGCGCCTCATTCGACAGCGTGAAACCATCTTTTTTCTGAACATTTTTAGTTGCAGAAGATTGATTTACATATCTCGTTGCGCCAGCCGAATAAATATTTGCCGCCGGATTTACTTGATTGACAATCATCTTGTTCACCACCTGTGAAAAATTTCTGCTGTCCTTGCATTTAATTTTATTTCCTTTTCTGTCAACTACAATATCGAAAAAAAAAGCAAATCCCTTAAGACTTGCTTTTGCCATAAATTTTTTTTATCGCTGAAAAAATTTTTTTTTACACCACAGTGGAAATTAAATCGTCACCATTTTTAATTTTCGTACCTTCTACAGGATTAACTTCTTTGTAACTTGCCGTGTTCGTGACGATAACAGGAGTGACGATAGGATGTCCGGCTTTTTTGATCTCGTCAATATCGAAGTCAATCAGAAGCTGACCTTGTTTAACTTTATCGCCCTGTGCGACGTGAACTGTAAATCCTTTGCCGTCCATCTCGACTGTATCCATTCCAATGTGAATTAAAATTTCTGTGCCTTTGCTTGTCAAAAGACCAATCGCATGACCTGTCGGGAAGAGAGTTGTAACTTCTGCGTCGGCGGGAGCGAAAACTTTTCCTTCAGTCGGCTCAACTGCAATTCCTTGCCCCATAGCTCCGCTGGAGAAAACAGGATCGGGAATATCAGGCATTTTTACAAGATTACCGGTCAAAGGACTTTTCAAAGTTTCATTTTCAAGAACTTTTTCTTCAGGAGCAGACTCGGTCGCCGCAGGAGCAGAAGTTGCCGAAGCAGAACCGCCGCCGGCTGCCGCAGGTGCAGGAGCTTTTGCAAATTCTGCGTCGCTGTAGAGAATGTAGGTAATGATTATACCTGCCGCAGTCGCCGCCGCAGTGATAAGCATTGTGTAGTACATTCCGCTTACGTCATTAGTTGCAGGATTGATGTAACTTGGATAGGAGAAAATTCCCATTCCACCGAAAATGTATTGTTTTACGCTGAGAAGTGCAATCGCGCCACCGGCAACCGATGCAATGATACAGGAAAGAATGAAGTATTTTTTGCGCGGAAGTGTGACACCGTAAATCGCAGGTTCAGTAACGCCGAAAACGCCTGAAACTGCCGCAGGAATTGCAATACCTTTAAGTTTTTGATCTTTAGTCTTCAGCAAGATTGCGATAACAACACCTGTCTGCGCGAAAGTCGTGCCAAGCATGGTGGTAACAACAGGATCGTAACCCATTGTAGTAATATTGTTGAGCATGACAGGAACAAGTCCCCAGTGCAGACCGAACATAACAAAGACTTGCCAAAAACCGCCGATAAACATACCTGCAAGCACAGGACTGACATCATAAATGCCAATGGTAATTGCGCCGACTAATTGTCCGAGCCAAGTTGCCGCAGGTCCGACGACCAACAAAGTCAATGGAATCATGATAAGCAATGTGCAGAATGGAACTCCGAAACTTTTGAAAATTGTCGGCATAAATCCAAGAAAGATTTTTTCAACTTTCGCCGCAACCCAAATTGCAATGATAATCGGAATAACGCTTGACGCATAATTCATCAAAATGACCGGGATACCAAAAAATTCAGTGTGAATTTGCGATTCAAAAATTGTCCCGCTCAAAACTGTGTAAAGAACATCTCCGCCACGCATTGCCGCAATCGAAGGATAGACCAATGCTGCGCCAATCGCCATTGCTGTAAATTCGCTGTTCATTTTAAATTTCTTCGCCGAAGTGTAGCCCAAGAACACCGGCAGGAAATAGAAAAATGCATCGCCGACAATATTTAAAATCTGATAAGTGCCACTTGTTCTGGCAACAAGATCAAACGCCGACAAAATTGCAAGCAAGCCTTTTAACATACCGGCTGCCGCCAAAACTCCCAGCACAGGTGTAAAAATTCCTGAAACTGTATCGACGAACAAATCCAGCGGTTTTTTCGGCGTGTCGTCCTCTTCTTCGTCAGCGTCAACGCCGCCTGCACCTTGTACACCATGATACTGCAAAATTTCATCGTACACGTCTCCGACGTGCTGCCCAATGACAACCTGATACTGTCCACCACTTTGAACGACAGTAACAACTCCGTCCATCGCCTTCAAAACATCAGTATTCGCTTTTCCTTCGTCCTTGAGTTTGAAACGAAGTCGCGTGACACAGTGCGCCAGCGAATTGACATTTTCCTTGCCGCCGACATTTTTTACAATCTCGGTAGCCAGCTCTTCATACTTGCGAGCCATAGATAAACCCTCCTCAAATAAAATAATTATTTTTAACCAAGATTCAATATTCTTATAATGTATAAAATTTCCTGTTTAGTTGATAAAAAAATTTTTATCCTTCGTCCGACATTTTATTTTTTTCAAAGCAGTCACTGCAGAAAAAATTTTTTCTTTCCGACTTCGGGAAAATTTTTCTCTTGTAACAAAAAAATCTGCCGACTTCGACAGATTTCAAAAAATTTTTAAAAAATTTATCCTGCGTCCAACATTTTATTTTTTGCAAAACACTCACTGCCGAAAAATTTTTTCTTTCCGACTTTTGGAAAAATTTTCTCTTGTAACAAAAAAAATCTGCCGACTTCGACAGATTTCAAAAATTTTTTAAAAATTTATCCTTCGTCCAACATTTTATTTTTTTCAAAGCACTCACTGCCGAAAAATTTTTTCTTTCCGACTTCGGGAAAAATTTTTTCTCTTGCAAACTTTTTTTCCGACTTAGAAAATTTTTACTGCAACAAACTCAAGACAGCCGAAGAACTTTGATTCGCCTGAGCAAGCATACTCTGCGCCGCCTGAACCAAGACATTATTCTTGGTGAAATTTGTCATTTCTTTTGCCATGTCTGTGTCGCGAATTGTGCTTTCAGCCGACTGGATATTTTCGGACATTGTTGTGACGTTTGAACCGGTGTAGTCAAAACGCTGGAGGTATGAGCCGATGTCTGTTTGCTGATTTAAAGCGTAATCAATCGCGCCGTCGATAACGCGAATTGCAATGTTAGCGTCTTTCTTGGTAGTGACTGAAATGTCGTCTAGAGTTTTATTTTGCGCGTTTTGCAAAGTTTCAAGCCATTCTTTCTGTGCGTCAGTCATCTTGTTGCCGTTGTTTGCCAAAGACTTGAATTTGTTTTCGTCGTCTTGCTTTACAAAATAACCTGCATCATAAACGCCGGTATCAGTGTCGATGGACTTGGAAGCATTGATTAAAGACTGAGTGCCCATCGACTGCGTACGCATATCGTAGAAACCGATATTTGTTGCTTGATTTGCTTTCGTGCCGGTCTGCATTGTCAATTTCTTTTCAGTCATTACAAGTTCGCCGTAAGTGAAAGAATTTCCGTCGCTGGAAATATCCGTCGTTAATCCGTCCGACCAATGGACAGTCAATCCCGAGATTAATGAAGTAGCTCCTGTGGGCAGAGCCCAATTAGCAAAATTAGATTCAGGAACAATACCTTCAGCATCGTGAGCTGTTGCGCTCCCGCCTGCGTCTGAGCCTGTCACCGCACCCGTGTCCGAATCATAGGTTTGAGTTCCGTTGTAAGCACCAAAATATTGAGTGTCTATCCCGAACTTATCCTTCATGAACGCTATCACTGAAGTTGGAGCAAAAGTGAGAACCTCTCCATCAGACGTTGAGGTGGAACTTGCCACAGTCAATGAAGTTAAGTCGTAGGCATTGCCAGAACTGTTATTGCCAGGATTATTGACAACATTCATAAATTTTGTAATTAAATCGCTTTTGCTGTTAAAAATTCCGCCTGTCGAACCATTTCCACCGGTGGCTTTACTTATCGCCGCATCAAAATCTGAAGCACTGCCGCTTGTATTTGCAAGTTCCTTCATGAGTGTTTTCACGACATCTACAGGCGAATTTATTGCGTTATTGGTGTCATCTACAGTTTCTTTAAGCATGTAGCGCATAATCATGTAACCTGCCGCGTAAGCATTGTCACCGGTGTTTTCTGCAGTTTCATCACCATCAAGCACTTTTTTCAAAGTTGTAGGGTCGTTTAAAAGATTTTTCATCGTGACTGCGCGACTGTCATCCACACCATGAACGAGTTCCGCACTGCCGCCTTCTTTGAACCACTTCGGCAACTTATCAAAGTCAGCAATATTCGCCGCCATTGCCGCGTGAGTAAATTCATGAGCAAGCACCCTGTCAAGATAAGTTTGCTTTGAAACTGTATCGTAACCATTTTCATTAGTAGTGTCGATATTATTATAATATGCCATGTTCACGGTAAGTTGAAGTTTCGATGCCTTGTTTCCGGAACTGGACCAATGTGTAACGTAAGCCAAATTACCGGAACTTGCATCATTTTCAAACGCAACCGAAATGTCTGTTACGCCCGGCGTCAGATTATCGACATTGGTAGTAGAATCAAAAGTCAGTCCAAAAGAATCGTTGATGAGACTGAGTGCAGACTGAACCCAATCCGAAGCCAAGCCCTTGATAATAAAATCGCGTGCATCTTCATCAACTGCACCGCCACCGCCTTCGATGACTTCAGATGTCGAGCCGTCAATCAGATACTTACCATTGAAAGTCACCAGCGCGTTATCATTCACCTGATCCATGAACTGATCAATTTCTTTCTGGATCGTCGCTCGATCGCTGTCGGTGTTTGTGTCGTTGGCGGCATCGATTGCCTTCTCCTTAATGGTTTTGAGAATGTCAACAGTTGAACTTACTGCGCCTTCAGCGACTTTAATCAGCGAACTTGCATTTTGAATATTTTGCGTGTCCTGATCCAAACTGCGAATTTGTTCGCGCATCTTTTCTGAAATTGCAAAACTCGCTGCGTCATCTTTTGCGGAATTGATTTTCTGTCCGCTCGAAACCCTCTCCAAACTTTGTTGCAAGAGCGAAGAATTTTGGTTCAACAAGTTTAAAGTCCTAACCGCCGACATATTGTTATGAACAATCATCGACATAAAGAATCCCTCCTTGAAAATTTTTCCTGAAAAAAATAAAAACCTCTACAACTGTTTATCGAAATTATTTAACAACAACTTTAAATTTCCTGCAAGCAAAAAAAATTTTCAGCGTTTAAAAATCACTCGCCACTGAGTTACAAAAATTCCTGCCAACATCAAGAGGCATCCCAAAATTTCTTTGCCTGTCATCTGTTCGCCGAGAATCAGCCAACCGCTCAATGCGCCGAAAATGGATTCAAAACTCATCAAAATCGCCGCGACTGAAGGCTCAACATATTTCTGTCCATAAAGTTGCAAAGTAAACGCTGCGCCCGCACTCATCACGCCGCCGTAAAAAATTGGAAATGCCGCGCTTGTTACTGCCGCCAAAGTCGGAGTTTCAAAAATCAACATGCAAATTGTACTTAAAACTGTTGTGATAAAAATTTGCGAAGTCGAAAGCTCCAGCAAGTCAACTTTGTTTGCAAATTTATCGACAAGTAAAATTTGCGCCGCCCAAAAAAACGCGCTGAAAAATAAAATCACGTCACCGAAATTGACTGAAAAGCCTTCCTTTATCGCCAAAAAATAAAGTCCAAGCAACGCCAACGCCGCGCCCAGCCAATTTTCAAGCTGAATTTTTTTGCCTAAAAACTTCGCGCCGAGCGGAACAAACATTATGTACAGGCAGGTGATAAATGCTGCCTTTCCTGCCGTCGTGTAGAGCATTGAAATTTGTTGCATGGAACTTGCCACGAACAAAAAAATTCCTGTAAAAATTCCGATAGAAAATCCTCGTGAATATTTTCCCTGTCGCCTTTCTTTTGCTCTGTCGCGTCGCGTGTAGAATAAAACTGCAATCAGTGACAAAAGTCCTAAAAAATATCTTGTCGCCGCGTAAGTGAATGGTCCGATGCCTTCCATTCCTGCCATCTGCGCGACAAAAGTTGTTCCCCAAAAAAAAGACGCTCCCAAGAGCATTAAAGTTCCTTTTGCTTGCATAAAAAAATTTTTCCTTTCGTTTATTGCTTCTCGCTTTCACCATTATAGCCGTTAAAAAAATTGTTGCAATAAAATTTATTGGAAAACTTCTTGCAAAAATTTTTAAAGGAATTTTTAATCTGCAAACTGTGTTGACTTTGAAATTTCGGTGCAATAAAATAATTTTTGTAATATGAATGTTGAAAAATTTTGAGGTGAATTGAATTGAATGTTTTGTTAATTGGCAGTGGCGGTCGTGAACACGCACTTGCTTGGAAAATTTTTCAAAGTCCGCGACTGAAAAAATTTTACGCCGTGCCGGGAAATCCCGGTATCGCCGAGTTTGCCGAGTGCGTTGAAAATATTTCTGCGGAAAAAAATTCTGATGTTGTAAAATTCGCGCAGGAAAAAAATATCGACTTGGTTGTTGTCGGTCCTGAAGCTCCGCTTGTCAATGGTCTTGTCGATGAACTTGAAAAAGTTGGAATTAAATCTTTCGGGCCGAAAGCTGCGGCAGCTCAACTTGAAGGTTCAAAAATTTTTGCAAAGCAGTTGATGGAAAAATATAAAATTCCCACCGCGAACTTTGAAATTTTTGAAAATCCCGACGACGCGAAAAAATTCTTAAAGACTCAAAATTTTCCTGTCGTGATCAAGGCGGACGGTCTCGCGGCAGGGAAAGGCGTTATTATTGCAAAAAATTTTGAAGAATCTTTAGAGGCAGTCGATGAGATGAAAAATTTTGGTGCGGCAGGTTCAAAAATTGTTGTCGAGGAATTTATGGAGGGCGAAGAAGCATCAATTTTGGCTTTCACGGACGGAAAAAATATTGTGCCGATGATTTCCGCGCAGGATCACAAAAAAATTTTTGACGGCGACGAAGGTTTGAATACAGGAGGAATGGGTGCCTATTCTCCTGCGCCTGTCGTGACTGAGGAAGTTTTGCGGAAAGTGGAAGAAAAAATTTTGAAGAAAATAATTTCCGCGCTCAACGAGGAAAAAATTATTTATCAAGGCTGTTTGTACGCAGGTTTGATGATTAAGGACGGCGAGCCGAAAGTTGTAGAATTTAATTGCAGATTTGGAGATCCTGAAACGCAAGTTGTTTTGCCTTTGCTGGAAAGTGATTTGTTGGAAATTATGCTTGCCTGCGCGGAAGGAAATTTATCCGACAAAAAAATTTCTTGGAAAAAAGATACTGCTGTTTGTGTCGTCTTGGCGAGCGGCGGCTATCCGAAAAGTTACAAAAAAAATTTGCCGATTGAAGGCATAAAAAAAGCTGAAAGTTTAGGCGCGATTATTTTCCACGCAGGAACTAAAAGGGACGGCGACAAAATTTTGACTTCGGGCGGCAGAGTTTTGGGAGTGACCGTGACCGAAAAAAATATTCGGCAGGCGATCGAAAAAGTTTACAAGTGCGTCGGCGTAATTAAATTTGAAGATATGCACTTCAGAAAAGATATTGCCGCGAAGGCGTTGAAATATATTTGAAAAACTTTTCGGAGCTTGAAAATTTTATCCAAAATTTTTATGAAACGCCCGTGACCGACAGACTTCTTGCACTTATCAAGACCAGCTATGAAAAGTCAAGCTTAAATTTGAGCAGGTACATAAGGTTTTGTAGGATTACAATACATACGTTAACTCGTTGTGGGGGTAGATCAAAAAATTAAAGATTTTATATTGTTTGAATTA
>CALEPR010000019.1 GCA_937910665.1 uncultured Selenomonadales bacterium | reverse complement strand
TAATTCAAACAATATAAAATCTTTAATTTTTTGATCTACCCCCACAACGAGTTACATTATACTACTTTTGTCAATGTTTCCGAATTTGTCTAATATTTTTTTAGTTTGACAGAAAAATTTTTCTTGATTAAGATTTTATCATCTTGAAGGAGGTTTTTTAAATGGAAGTAGATAGTTTGAGAACTGCGCTGGAGTTTTTGAAAAAAATTCCCAGGCAGCTTATTGAAACAAATGTTGAAGTAAATCCTGCGGCAGAACTTTCTGGAGTTTATCGTTACGTCGGCGCGGGAGGAACAGTTGCGCGTCCGACAAAAATTGACGGCCCTGCGATGATTTTTCACAACGTCAAAGGACATCCCGACGCGAGCGTTGTAACCGGCTTAATGGCGAGTCGCGATCGCGTGGCAAAACTTTTTGGTTGCAGGAAGGAAGCACTCGGTCATTTAGTAAAAAATTGCGCCGAAAATCCAATTCAACCTGTCGTGACAGAAAAAAAATCTCCGGCACAAGAAATTATTCACCGCACAGAGGAAAAAGATTTTGATTTATTTAAAATTTTGCCCGCGCCGACAAATACTCCGCAAGACGCGGGACCTTACATCACGCTCGGAATGTGTTACGCGACGCATCCCGACACAGGACTTTCCGACGTGACAATTCACAGAATGTGCATCCAGTCTCGTGACGAACTTTCAATTTTTCTGCAACCGGGTTCGCGACACATTGGAGCTATGGCAGAGCGTGCGAGCGAATTAAATCAGCCGTTGCCAATTTCAGTTTCAATCGGCGTTGATCCTGCAATTTCAATTTGTTCATGTTTCGAGCCGCCGACAACTCCGCTTGGCTTTAATGAACTTTCTATTGCAGGAGCATTGAGGAAAAAACCTGTCGAACTTGTTCCCTGCCTGACGATTAAGGAAAATGCGATTGCAAATGCCGAATACATTATTGAAGGCGAAATTTTGCCGAACAGTAATAATGTTGTCGAAGATCAAAATACTCATACAGGTTTTGCGATGCCTGAATTTCCAGGTTACGACGGTCCTGCGTCGCATGAATGTTGGCTCTTGAAAGTTAAAGCTGTCACGCACAGAAAAAATCCAATTATGCAAACTTGTATCGGTCCTTCGGAGGAACATGTAAATATGGCAGGTATTCCGACTGAAGCGTCAATTTTGAGTTTGCTCGATAAAGCTCTGCCGGGCAAAGTCGCAAATGTTTATTCACATCGCGCAGGCGGCGGAAAATATATGGCGATCTTGCAGTGCGTAAAAAAAGTTCACACAGACGAAGGAAAACAGCGTCAAGCGGCGTTGTTGGCTTTCTCTGCGTTTCCTGAACTCAAGCATGTTGTTCTGGTTGATGACGACGTTGACATTTTCGACACAAACGACGTACTCTGGGCCATGAATACCAGATTTCAAGGAGACAGAGATATTATCACAATTCCAGGCGTTCGCTGTCATCCTCTCGACCCAAGTTCAAATCCTACTTACTCGCCTTCGATTTCCGACGTTGGAATTTCTTGCAAAACAATTTTTGATTGCACAGTTCCTTTCGCGATGAAAGAAAAATTTAAGCGAGCTCCATTTTTGGAAGTTGATCCGCGCAAATGGTTTCAGGGGTTTCATTCGCCTTCTTCATAGTAGTAGGAATAGTCGATGCCTTTCATGAACATCTCGCGGTCGTTGATCTTCGTGGT
>CALEPR010000018.1 GCA_937910665.1 uncultured Selenomonadales bacterium | reverse complement strand
TATTATATCACGTCCACTGGACGGGAATATCATTACTTTATTATACGAGGAGGAAAATTTCATGGATTTCATATTCACTGCAGTTTTTTTTATCGTGATAGCCTTCACTGTCGCGGCGACATTTTTACATTTTGTGCCGATTGGCTTGTGGATTTCGGCGTTGGCGGCTGATGTTCATGTTGGAATTTTTACGCTGATTGGAATGAGGATGCGTCGCGTGCCGCCGTCGAAAATTGTTATGCCTTTAATAAAAGCGAACAAGGCGGGACTTGATGTAAATGTAAATCAACTTGAGGCTCACTATCTTGCGGGAGGAAATGTCGACAAAGTTGTTGACGCTTTGATTGCCTCTCAGCGTGCGCAAATTGTTTTGCCTTTTGAAAGATCTGCGGCGATTGATCTTGCGGGTCGTGATGTTTTGGAAGCGGTGCAGATGAGCGTCAATCCGAAAGTTATCGAAACGCCTGTTGTTTCTGCTGTCGCAAAAAATGGTATCGAATTAAAAATTAAAGCCCGCGTGACTGTCCGCGCAAATATTGACAGGCTCGTAGGCGGCGCAGGAGAGCCCACAATCATCGCTCGCGTTGGTGAAGGTATAGTTACTACCGTCGGCAGTTCAGAGCGGCACACGGACGTTTTAGAGAGTCCTGACGACATTTCAAAAACTGTTCTCGGCAAAGGTTTGGATGCAGGGACGGCTTTTGAAATTTTATCGATCGACATCGCTGACGTTGACGTTGGCAGAAATATCGGAGCGCAACTTCAAACAGATCAAGCTGAAGCGGACAAGAGAATCGCGCAGGCAAAGGCGGAGGAGCGTCGCGCGATGGCGGTTGCTCAAGAACAGGAAATGAAAGCCTACACTCAGGAAATGGAAGCAAAAGTTGTCGAGGCTCAAGCAGAAGTTCCCCGCGCGATGGCAGAGGCACTCAAAGAGGGCAGATTGGGAGTCATGGATTATTACAATATGATGAATGTTCAATCAGATACCGAAATGCGAAAGGCGATCAGTCACGCCAGCGAGCCGAAAAATATTCCTGTCAATCAGAAATAGGTTTTAGGAATTAGGGACTAGATTTTTCTAACCCCTAATCCCTAAAACCTAACCCCTAAATTTGATCGAAGGGAGGAATTTTTTTCTATGGATATTTCAGCAATTATCCTGATCTGGATCGTCATAGTCATAGTTCAAAATGTTTTCGACAAAAAAAGACCACAGCAGCCGCCGCAAAATTTACCGCCGAGCGATACAAATTTTCCCGACTTTGAAATTCCGACTCTTGCCAACGATCCAAATTTTCCGGGCGAAGAAAATTCTATCTTGGTTCAGGACGCAACTCAGTCGGCAGAAGTTCGCGAGATAAATTTTTCCGAACTTTACAGACAAAAAAAACTCGCCGCACAAACTGAAAATAAAATTCCTGCGTCACAAATTCGTCAAGTTCAAAATAATTTTCCCGAAGTCGAGAGAAAAAATTTTTCAATCGACCTGACTCCCTCCGCAACCATGAACGCAATTATTCTCGGCGAAATTTTGAGCAAGCCGAAATTTAAAAGATGAAACAATTCAATCAAAAAAATTTGTCGTTGGAAAATTTTTGCCTAAGATTGAGGAGAACTTTGCAAAATTTTTTATCCCAAAATTTTTCTAAGTAAATGCACTAAAAAATTTATTTCAATTCAGAAATAAAAAAATTTTTTTCAACTGGAGGGCTTTTAATTGTTTAATATTCTTGCCGCCGACGGAATTGCCGGCGAAGGTATCGAAATTTTAAAAAAGAATTTTAATGTTGAAGTTCGCGACAAACTTTCTGCGGAGGAACTTTTGGAAATTATTCCGAAGTTCGATGCGCTGATTGTTCGTTCTGCGTCGAAAGTCACTGCTGAAGTTTTAGACCGCGCAGAAAATTTAAAAATTATCGGTCGCGCAGGTGTCGGCGTTGATAATATTGACGTTAAAGCGGCGACGGAGCGCGGGATCATTGTAATAAATTCGCCGGACGGAAATACAATCGCGGCAACTGAACATACTTTCGCGATGATGCTCGCCGTCAGCAGAAATATTCCGCAAGCAAATAAAACTATACATGAAGGCGGCTGGGACAGAAAAAAATTTGTCGGCGTGGAACTTCGCGGAAAAACTTTGGGAATTATCGGTCTTGGCAGAATTGGCGGCAACGTCGCTATACGTTCGGAAGCGTTTGAAATGAATGTTATCGGTTATGATCCTTATGTCAATGAAGAACGCGCAAATGATCTGGGCATTAAGGTCGTTGCACTTGAAGAACTCATTGAAAATGCCGACTTTATAACCGTACATATGCCGCTTACACCTGAAACAAAGAATATGATCTCAGTGAACGAATTGAAGAAAATGAAAAGAGGCGTTAGATTAATTAACTGTGCGCGTGGTGGAATTATCAATGAAGCAGATTTAGCACAGGCAATCAAAGACGGCATTGTTGCTGGCGCAGCGATTGATGTATTTGTCAATGAACCTATTGCTGCTGATAATCCATTGATAGGACTGAAAAATGTCGTATTGACACCACATCTCGGAGCATCAACGATTGAGGCACAAATTGGTGTATCGCTTGATGTATCAAAAGGTATACTTGCT
>CALEPR010000017.1 GCA_937910665.1 uncultured Selenomonadales bacterium | reverse complement strand
AATTCTCAAGCTCAACCTCAACAAAATTCTCAAGCTCAACCTCAACAAAATTCTCAAGCTCAACCTCAACAAAATTCTCAAGCTCAACCTCAACAAAATTCTCAAGCTCAACCTCAACAAAATTCTCAAGCTCAACCTCAACAAAATTCTCAAGCTCAACCTCAACAAAATTCTCCGACCAATTCAAAAGTCGGCGACGAATTTTTAGCAAAGCAAATGGAAATGCGCGAACAAATGCAGACGGCTAAAACAACTTTACTCAAACAACCGATGCAGAACGATTCGGAGACAATGGGTACGATGAAAAATTTGGCGCAGCTTTTGATGCGAAATCCTGAAACTTCTCCGCGCTCGATGCTCCTGCTCCAAAATTTCGTGAACAATTCGCAAACAATGATGCCGGAAACCGAAGCGCGTCACTTGCAAAATCTTCTGCGCCTTTGTCAACAAAATGTTCCGCTCACAGTTCAACAAGCTGCAGTTCAACAAAATCTGCCTGACTTGCCAAGACTTTGGGCGTTTATGCAACTTTGCGAAATGGCAGGATTAACTTCCAAGATGAATGCGAAGGCTTTCAAACGCGCAGGAAAAGATGTTGCGGAATTTGCGAACGGTTTGAGGATGGCGATGGGCGGAGAAAATTCTTCCGTCCAAACTCAGCGATCATTTCAAATGATGTTGCCGCTCTATCTCGGAGAAAATGAAAGCAGTTATCCGACTTATCTAAGCGTTTACGATGAAAACGAAAAGGACAAGGAAACCGGCGAAGATAAAAAAGAAACTTGGGTTAGAATTTGTATTTTGACGGACAATATCGGCGCAGTTGATTTGACTTTCAGAGTTTATGAAGGAAATCAACTTGATATGAGATTTTATTTTTCGCAAAAAGAAACTGCCGAAGATTTTAAAATCTACATGGATGATCTGCGCGAGTCGCTTAAAGAATCTGAATTGAATGTTGCCGAAATCAGAATTGGAAGCGTCGGAGAAAAAATGAAAGTGCCTTGAAAAAATTTTATAAATTTGGATGCAGATTGTAAAATTTTTTTCATAGGCTCACCTCGTGCGGGTGGAGCGTGGGCGCGGACAAAAAAATCTTGTCGACCTCGACAGAAAAATTTTTTCTGATCAGCTACTTTCATAGGGACGCACACGCAAAATTAAATTTCGCTCCGCACAAATTTTTTTGCACTGCTCAATTTCTTCCGGTGGCGTGACTTTATCGACAACAGTCATCACAACTTTTGGAATAAATTTTTTTGAGTGTTCGGCGAAAGTCAACATCGCATCGAAGGCCTTCAGTCCGAACTTTGAACGCGTAATTTGCAAATATCTTTCTGCCGTCGCCGCATTTAAACTTATCGAAACTGTATCCAAAATATTTTTGAAGTCCTCCGCAATTTCTCTGCCATGTTCCAATTCACCCAAGCCATTTGTATTTAAGCGTGTCGGGATTGTCGGCTGAATTTTTTTTACATAACGCAAAAGTTCCACAACTTCATGAAGTCGAATAGTCGGCTCGCCGAAACCGCAAAAAATAATTTCGCTGACAAAATTAAAATCAACTTTATCAAGTTCAGTTTTTACTTCCTCGACAGTCGGCTCACGTTCCAACCACAATGTTGCATCATCAGTCATAATTTTTTTGTCGCGTAGACAGAAAGGACAATCATTGTTGCAACGATTAGTAAGATTGATATAAAGTCCGCGTGGCGCAGATAATTTTTTCGGCACAGGAAAATATTTTCCGCCTTCAGTCATGTAAATTATCACAAAAATTTTCCTCTCTAACTTGTTGAAATTTTTAAAATTGTATGCGTAACTTTTTCTGATTGCTTAAAAATTTTTTTGCAACTCTACCGACAAATTTACAAATTGAAAAGTCGAGGAACTTTGTCCCCGACTTTTTTTGTTGCCGAAAAAATTTTTTCACTCTGTCGAAGTTTCAGAAAAATTTTCTGCCGCAGAAAAATTTTTTTGTTTGCGTGTCCCTGAAATGGAAGCCAAAACGCCATTCACAAATTTTCCTGTGTCGTCCGAACTGCCATAAATTTTTGCAAGCTCAACCGCTTCATTTATGACGATGCCGGGCGGCAATTTTTTTTCCGCGAAATTCATTTCATAAACTGCAAGCCGCAAAATATTTCTGTCGGTAATCGCCAGCCGCGAAAATTTCCAAGTCGCGTCCAAATGCATTTCTATAATTTTGTCAATTTTTTCAAGATTGTCTCGCGTACCGCGAACTTTTTCAGAAATTTTCTGCAAATCTTTCGGCTTGACCTTCTCAAAATCTTCAGTTGCAGTCTCTATCGCAAGCTGTTCATAAAATTCTTTTTCGTTTTCTTCGCCGCGATTAAACTCAAGCTGAAAAAGCGCACGAAAAGCCGACTCCCTTAAAAATCTAAAATCCATAATTTAATCACCAACGCTGAAAACGCTCCGGCAAAATTTTTTCAATCGTCTTCAAAGTTCTATAAACTAAGTCGTCGCCCGCATCGAAACGCGAACCGATATAAAGACCAATCACGCCGCAACAAAAAGCAAACAGCACAGGAAAAAAGCCAAACAACAAAATTGCCGAGCCGACCAACACGCCGCCCAAAAATCCAATTTTTCTGTTCGGATGAGTTTCAAACAAACTTTTTACATAAGTTGTAACTTCATTCAACATTTTTCCCACCGCCTACCTGACGCGCCGCTTAACTTTTTCTTTCGGTTTGCTGACGTCAGTCACTCGCACATAAATTTCAACTTCCGGAATCGCAAAAAATTTTTCCAAATCATTTTTCACAACCGCAACTAAATCTTTGCTGACATCGTTGACTGAAAAATTTTGCTCCAGTTCCAGAGTGAAATGAACTTTCAGCGGAGAATTTTCTGCAAGACTTTCAATCGAAACATTTGCATTTGAAATTCCTTCGACCGAGCCTGCCGACCTGCCGATAACTTTTTGAATCGCGGCAACTTCCGCGCCGACAGTTCCAAAATCATTCCTCAGCAAAAGAAACTCTTCGCCTGCGCGAGTCGTCGCGATAATAGTATTGCCTTTGGTTTTCAAACGCTTAAAAAATTTTCCAATATTCTCAAACATAACAACACCCTTTTTCTAATTAGGAATTAGGAGTTAGGAATGAGGAATGAAAAAAATCATTTCTCTTTCCTTTTTCAAAATTCCTAATTAGACAACGCGCCTTTCACGCTCGCCGATTGCATGAGTAACTTCAGTAACTTTTGTTTTTACAGGAACGCCTGAAATTTGCATCGCAGTCTGCAACGCACCGTTGACTGCCGAATTTATTTCCGCGCTGACTTCGGGAGCCGCATAACCTTGTCCCAGAACAATTTCCAAATTCACTTTGACAGGAACTTCGCCCGGCTGATTAAAAACTTCTGCCTTGACTTCGCGAACGCCCGGTACTGTTAAAGCCGCACGCTCCACCACGCTTTGAATTGCTCCGACAGTTATCTTAACTTCGCTGACTTGTCCGCTCTGCAACTCGACATCATCGCCGCTCAAAATTTCTCCGCGAACTTTTTTGCCGCCGGAAAAAACTGCATGCAAAAGACAAAGACTCGCCAAAAACATCACAGCGATTACAGGCAAAGTTTCTTGGCGCACGAGAATAACTTCAAGTTCATTCCGCCAAATTTCTGCAGGAATAATATTCAGACAAACTCCGGCGAAAATAATCAGCATTGCCATAACGACAATTACATACAAAAATAACAACAGGCGGCTTATGATTCCCATGAAAATTTTACACCTCCTGTTGCACACTTGATAAAAAATTTTTTAGTGAACACGTACTTCCTCTTCTTGCGGTTCTTCTTCAGGGAAGTGAACGCCCTGAACATGAACATTTACTTCGACGACTGAAAGTCCTGTCATCGTTTCGATAGCGCGTTTGATATTTTCCTGCGCGGCAAGAGCAACGTCAGGAATTCTCACGCCGTACTTGACGATGATATAAAGATCGATAGCCGCCTCGCGTTCGCCGACTTCAACCTTTACGCCTTTTGAAAAATTTTTGCGTCCGAGCATTTCGGCAATTCCTCCGACAAGACCGCCGCTCATTCCGGCAATTCCGTCGATCTCGGTCGCTGCCAATCCTGCAATAATGCTCACGACTTCATCGGCAATTTTTACGCTGCCAAGTCCGTTGTCGCTTTTTACTAATTCTTTCTCTTCCATTCTGAAGAACCTCCTTCAACTTTTAAAATCTGTCTTTCCCTTTGCAGAATATTCTATACGCCGAAAAATTTCCCTGCCGCCTTAAAAAAAGTTTTTGCCCGGCAAAAGGACAGTAAAAAAATTGCTCAGAAAATTTTTGGCACAAAAAACTTTATATCAAATTGTTTTTCAAATCCAACATAAGGAGTTTTCAAAATTAGACAAATTTGGAAACTAAGAATTGAAATTGAAAATAGCACAGATCAGGTTGAAACGTTTAGCAAAAATTTTTCGCCGCGCTCTATAACGCCCGGCAAATAAGCTGAATCGTTTTAAGAATAGAAATATATGCTCAATACTGATTCTTAGTTTTGAAACAATGCGATTATAAAATTTATCTTCTTTTGTCAGTTTACGAAGTTTTGAAGATTTTTTGGGAATTAAAATTTTTGTATGAAATTGTTCCATACCTAAATAATCGGCGTCAACTATGAGCAAAGTATTCTTGGCTATTGGCAATCGACTGAGTTTATTTTGCCATTCGTGAAATTTCAAAATACATAGTCGGTCAAAGACTGTCACCTTTGGTGGTCTTCCAGCTTTTTTGATGTGATTTTTCAAATTGCTTTTGCAGAACTTCAAACATAATTTTGAAAATATTTCGATTTACACCGAAAGTTTTTTGAAATTTTTTGTCGTCAAATTTTTCTACTTGTCAAATCGTTTTCAATTTCATCACCCCATACGATTGTACCTGCCCTGTCTGTCTTGTCAATGTTTCCAAATTTGCCTGTTTTTTCAAAACTGTCCGAGTTGCTATTGCAATTTACGGCAAAATTGATTTTCATGAGGAAGTAAAAAAAAGACTTGCCACAGAAAAATAATCTGATATAATTTTCCCCTGTCAAGTTTGAAACTTGATCTTCCCTGCTCGAAGAAAAATCGAGCCAAAGACCAAAGAGGAGGTGTATCTGATGAGGAAGTATGAAATTATTTTCATCATCAAACCGCTTGAAGAAGAAGCAACAAACGCAGTCATTGAAAAGTTTGAAAAGCTCATCGCGGCGAATGGTGGAAAAATTGAAAAAGAGGATCGCTGGGGCAAGAAACGTCTCGCCTATGAAATCAAGAAAGAGGCAGAGGGTTTCTATGTGATTTTTTATGTTGTCTGCGAACCTGCTTGCGTCGATGAATGTGATCGCGTCATGAAAATTACTGAAGAAATTCTCAAGCACATGATCGTTCGCTCCGATGAGAAAGAGGCGAAAGAATGAACAAAGTTTTCTTGTCTGGAAATTTGACTCGTGATCCTGAAGTTCGTTACACACAGACCGGAAAAGCCGTCGCGCGAATGGGGATTGCCGTTCGCCGACCATACTCGAAAGAAAACGCCACAGATTTTTTCAACATGACGGCGTGGGATAAAACTGCTGAATTTTGTCAGCGTTATCTTACAAAAGGTTCTCGAGTTTTGGTTGAGGGACGTCTGCAAACTTACAGTTACGAAGGCAAGGACGGCACAACAAAGTCCGGTGTGGATATTCAGATTGATAATATTGAATTTGCCGGTGGAAAAAGAGAAGGCGGCGGAGATTCTGAAAGTCGTCCAAGTTATGGAAACAATTCAGCTTCACGACAAAATTCCAGCAGTTCATTCGACGATGATTTTGTCGGCGAAGATATTTCAGATGATGAAGTTCCGTTCTAAATTTTAATTTTGACAACCTGAGGAGGGTTGAAAATGCGTAGAGAAAGAGGAAGACGTCCGCGCAAAAAAGTTTGTGCTTTCTGCGTGGATAAAATTGAACAGATAGATTACAAAGATGCGGCTAAACTTCGCCGTTTCACGACTGAGCGCGGAAAGATTTTGCCGCGTCGCATTTCAGGCAACTGCGCCAAGCATCAGCGTCAAGTTACTATTGCGATCAAACGTGCTCGCAATATTGCGCTTTTGCCTTTCACTGCAGAATAAAATTTTTTTGCAACTAAAAAAAAATTATCCTGTCGAGAAAAAATCGGCAGGATTTTTTGCTATCTTGCAGATTTTTTTCAGTGGAAATAGTTAAAATGAATTTCGATTTTAAAATTTTTTATGGAGGAAAATTTTTTATGAATGATACGCCTGTAATTTCCGTGATTGTGCCAATGTATAATGCAGAAAAATATTTAAGAACTTGTGTTGATTCGATCTTGAATCAAACTTTCACGGATTTTGAATTGATTTTAGTTGATGATTGCTCGACAGATAAAACTTTGGAAATTGCGAAAAGTTTTTCTGATCCGCGAATTAAAATTTTGCAGACTGAAAAAAATTCCGGCGGTCCGGGTGTTCCGCGCAATATGGGAATTGACGCTGCACGCGGAGAATTTCTCTACTTTATGGATAATGACGACGCTATAGCCTATTCTACACTCAAAATTTTTTACGACAAGATTATCGCAAGCGAGGCAGACATAGTTTATAACTGCACTTGGGTAATCCCGACCGATCCTGAGTTTACTGAATTGAATGGACTCAAAGGCAAAGCAATGTCTACAGAAAATAATTCTGTATTCAAGGATCTGAAAAAGCGAATTTGGACTGAACTTTGCGAGCATCGTATGCATAGTGTTTTGTGGCTCTGTCTTTATCGCAAAAAACTTTTTGATAATGGAGAAGAAAAAATTCGCTTTCCAAATTGTTTGGCAGAAGATGTTTTTGTTCACCTCGATTTGCTTTGCGCGACATACAAAATTTTAAAAATTAAAACTCCGCTCTATGTTTACAGGACAAATTCAGATTCTTTGACTCGAGCGAAAAAAAGCATCGGCGTGGCTGTGAGATCAATTTTTGAACTTATAGCGCATGTCAGGAAAAAACTTTCCGGTCTGATTGACGACGAAGTTTATATCAATCGCGTCTGTTTGTCTTTGATGAATGGAGTTGCCACCACTTATTTGAAACCGTCCTATTTGGAAGACAGCAATGCAACTTTTCATGAACTTGAAGATCATTTCAAAGACAGTCTCGGAGAGCGCGGGAGCGAACTTGCTTTTCTTTTTTACGCCTACCTTTGGGGGCAAAATCAGTCAGTTCAGTTATCAAGATTCCAAAATGAATTGAAAAAAATTCTGAAAAAAGCCAACGACGGTGAGTTGTGAATTTATGATTAAAAATTTTTTCAAGGAGATGTTTCGATTAGTGAAAAGAAATGATTTGTGTTGGTGCGGAAGCGGAAAGAAATATAAAAAATGTCATTTAGCTTTTGACGAAAAAATTGATTCGATAAAATTTATTAAAAACAAAGGGCAGATTCGTCCTCAGCATAAACTGATAAATAATGCCGCCGATATTGAAGGAATTAAGAAGGCGGCTGTAATAAATTCAGGTGCGCTTGACTTGGCCGGCTCAATGGTCAAGGAAGGCGTGAGTACTTTGGAAATTAACGACGCAGTTCATGAATTTATTTTAAGTCATGGAGCTCATCCAAGTTGTCTTGGCTTTGAAAATTTTCCGAAAAGCATTTGCATTTCAGTCAACGATGTTGTCTGTCATGGAATTCCTTCCAAGAAAGAAATTTTGAAAAGCGGCGACATTTTAAATATCGACATTACGACTGACTTGGAAGGATATTTTGCCGATGCGTCAAGAATGTTCCAAGTTGGTGAAATTTCTTTTGAAGCGGAGAGATTGATTAAAGTTACTCGCGAAATTATGGAGGCGGGAATTGCGGCAGCTAAACCTTGGCATTTTGTCGGCGACATTGGTGCGGCTTGTTCAAAAATGGCGAGGGCGAACGGCTACTCCGTCGTCACGGATTTGGGCGGACACGGTTGCGGAAAAAATTTTCATCAAGATCCATTTGTCAGCCACGATTGCAACGCTGAAACAGGAATGTTGCTTGTGCCGGGAATGAGTTTGACTGTCGAGCCGATGATTAACGCCGGAAGAAAACAAGTTAATGTTGATAAGTCCGATAACTGGACGGTTCGGACGGCGGACGGAAGTCTTTCCGCACAGTGGGAGAAAACAATTTTGATCACGGAAACAGGCGTTGAAGTTTTGGCGAGCTGAAAAAAATTTTCGACAAAAAAATTTTCGACAAAAAAATTTCTGCAACAAAAAAATTTCTGCGACAAAAAAAATTTCTGTAACAAAAAAAATTTCTGCGACAAAAAAATTTCTGCGACAAAAAAAGTTCTGCAACAAAAAATTTCTGCAACAAAAAATTTCTGCAACAAAAAATTTCTGCAACAAAAAATTTCTGCGACAAAAAAATCCTGCGACAAAAAAATTTCTGCAACAAAAAAATCCTGCAACAAAAAATTTCTGCAACAAAAAAATTTTCGTCAAAAAAATTTCTGCAACAAAAAAATTTCTGCGACAAAAAAATTTCTGCAACAAAAAAATTTTCGTCAAAAAAATTTTTCGACAGGATTTTTTTTTTTCGAGTGAACTTCTGAAAAAATTTTTAGAAACTGTTTTCACAAGTTTTTAAATCGCAGGTTTGATACTTCCGAAAAGTTCGCTGTTGTCTTTCAAAACTTCTTCATTGCCAAAGACGCAAATTTTATTTTCAGCCATGCAAGCGGAAACAATCTCCGCAAGGTCGCGAATATCTTTTTGCCGCGCAGATAAAATTTCTGTCCGCGATTTTTGTCTGTCGGCGTAGGTAATATTTTTCAAACAAAATTCTGCGGCGAGTTGACCTTTCAGCGAAGGCGTTAAAGGTTTGTCAATTCGGCTGATAGTTCCAATAATATATTTGTCCATTTCGCGATCGGACACATCAAAATTTTTCATGAAGTCAGCCGCGCCGTCGAAAACTTCCAAAGTTTTTTTCAAATTCGGATCTCTGTATGAACCGAAAAACATTCCGCCGCTGCGACTGAAATTCACAAAAGCTCCATACGCTCCGCCTTGAACGCGAATTTTTGTCCAGAAATAATCATAACGCAAAATAGTTTCCAGAACATTCAATGCGCCTGAATATTTGTAGCCGAGATTTATGAAGTTGGAACCTTTGCCGACATACTGAACGCGACTTTGAGAGTACAAACCTTCGTTGAGAGTTTTGAGCGGAAAATCATAATTTATAATTGGAAATTCTTCGACAGGCAACGACTTCAAAATTTTTGTCAGGTGCGGACGAAATTCTTTGTAAAGTTCCTCCGGCGCAGTGACGCTGACGACAATTCCATTTCGATTCAAGAGCATATCTTTAACGTCATAGAGGTCGTCAACAAGTTCATCAAACTTCGCGTCAAAATCTTTCAGCAAATCTTTCAAAAAATTATTGAAAGGCAAAATCGCTGCGTCGTTGTATGCGCCCGCCGTCGATTGATAGGAAGAAATTCTGCTTGAAATAATTGTCGGTGCGGAATTTTGCAGATTAAGTTCAATTCCAATTTGTTCTTCCTCGACAATTTCGCGGATACGTTTTTTGTTTGTAAAAATTGTTTCGGTAAAAATTTCCGTCAAGACTTCGGCAACTTCAGGCAATTTAGATTTCAAAGCCTTTGTATAAACTCTCAGGCGCGGCATGAAAGAATTTGGCTCACCGTTTTTGGAGTCGGCAGCCAAGACAGTTCCAAAGCCGCCAATGTTCAAGTTTATCAAGTTCGCCAAATCTTCATAGGAATGTTTTTTTGTGTCGAGGCGTCCGAGAAGTTCATTCAGCAAATAGGCGTGGAAAATTTTTTTCTGCGGAACTTTCAGCGCATCAAAATAAATATTCAGATAAATTATTCCATGCGTGTCGATGTCGGTGTGCAAAATTCTTGCGCCGTCAATGTCGCGGAATTTCAGCGGCAAAATTTCAGGTTCTTTTTTTATGTCGGAAAGTTTTAAAAGCGGAATTGTTTCCAACGCCTCAGGAGTTTCCGGACTTTGTTGGCGAAGTTTTAATTTTTCTGCTGTTTCGATGACATTTTCAATTTCTTCGGCAGACATTTTTGATTTTATTTCTGCAAGTTTGTCGGCTTGAATTTTGTCGCGTTCCTTTGCAACAGTTTTGCTCGGCGCGAGCGTGATTAAAACTTTGTGCGGATTGTCGATAAAATATTTCTGCAAAAGTTTTTCAAAATAATTTTTTTCCAAACCGTCCTTGATTGTCTGCAAATCTTTTTCATAGCGCAAATAAATATTTGGATCTCCGTCGTAAAGCCAAGTCCGCAAAATTCTCAAGCCGTAAATTAAACCCTTCGGCGCAAATCCGAAATCAGCTTCGCGCAGTCTGAACTCAATCAAACTGATCGACGCTTGCAAAAGTGTTTTGTCAATTCCTTCCGTGACAAGTTTTTTCATTTCGCTCTGCACAAGTTCAAAAAATTTTTCTGCGCGGTCAGACTCCGAGCCGTTCAAAGTGATATTAAATGCAGGTTGAATTAAATCTTCCTCAAGTCCGCTGTCCAAATCTTTTCCGAGCTGGGAATCAATCAAAACTTTTTTCAGCGGTGCGGCAGGAGTTATAAAAAGTGCGTGATTCAAAATTTCCAAACCTAAAATAGTTTCGCTGTCCAAAATGTCGCCTGTCAAGTAATTCAATGACAAAAAAGTTTTTTCCGCAGAATCTTCCTCCTCACCGATTGGGTAAACGTCAGAAACTTTTTTCATCTCCGTGAAAGGCGGCTGAAGTTTTATTTCCGAATCGACAGAAATTTTTTCAAACTTAGAAAGATATTCTTCGTCAAGATATTTTAATTGCTCCTCAATATCCACGTCGCCATAAAGATAAATATAGCTGTTCGAGGGGTGATAAAATTTTTTGTGGAAGTTTGAAAAATCTTCCTGCGTCAAATTTGGAATTGCTTCAGGTTCGCCGCCGCTCTCGAAGCCGTAACAATTTTCCGGAAAAAGTTCATGCATTGACTTTCTTGCCAAAATGTCGTCGGGCGAGGAGAGTGCGCCTTTCATTTCATTGTAAACAACTCCGCTGTAAGTCAATTTGGAATTAGGAGTTAGGAGCGAGGAATTTTTACAATTAGGAGTGAGGAGTGAGGAGTTAGGAATTGTGGTTTCATTCCTCATTCCTCTCTCCTCATTACTAATTACCTCATAGTGCCAGCCTTCTTGCATCAAAATTTCAGGAGTAGTTTGCATCGCAGGATAAAAAACTGCGTCAAGGTAAACGTCCTCAAGATTGCGGAAATCTTTTGCGTTTCTGCTGGCGACAGGGTAAACAGTTTTGTCGGGATAAGTCATCGCATTCAAAAAAGTATTCAGAGAACCTTTCACCAGTTCGACAAAAGGTTCTTTCAGCGGATATTTTCTGCTGCCGCAAAGCGTGGAGTGTTCGACAATGTGAGCAACACCGGTGTCATCTTTCGGCGGCGTGCGGAAGGCAATATAAAAAACTTTGTTGTCATCGTCTGCGGCAACGTAAAAAAGTTTCGCGCCGGTTTTAATGTGCTGAAATTCAAAAGTCTTTGCGGAAATTTCTCCGACTTCAGAAATTTTTTCCAACTTGAAACCATGTAATTCATCATTAACATTCAAATTCATTCAAAAAATCTTCCTTTCTTCTTAAACCTTAAACCTTAAACCTTAAACCTTCCCATTCGCTTTTGATAAAAATTTTTCGCGACCGACAATAAATCTTTCGTGAGTTCCGCGACCAATTTTTTCAACTTCATCGGAGGCGACAACTTCAAAAATAATTTTCCTGCCTTCGACAGAAATAATTTTTACTTCAGCAAAAAATTTCATTCCGACAGGAGTCGGCGCAATGTGTTCGACATTCATCAAAGTTCCTACCGAAGTAAATTCTTGCGGCAAATTTTTTTCAAGCAAATCAACCGCCGCCTTTTCAATCAGCGCGAACATTTTCGGCGACGCTAAAACTTCCAAACTTCCCGAGCCGACTTTTAAAGCTGTGTCCTCAAGACTAACAATCGATGCGGCAGAATTTTTCAAGCCGACAGAAATTTTTTCAAAAGTCATTCCACTACCTCCGCCATAAACATTGTTTTAAACATATCAACAAAATTTCTTGCCGACTTCGACAAGGTTTGATTTTTCAGCCAAGATACAACTGTGTGCGTCGTCATTTCAGGATCTACAATTCGCTTGAAAATTAAATCGCTGTCGTCTACAGGACTTTGACCGGAAAGAGGAATCATAGAAATTCCTAAATTTTTTTTCGCCATCAACAAACCTTGAATAATGCTGTCCGACACGCAAATTATTTTTGGCTCGAAACCTAAATTTTTGCAATTTGTTTCAAAAGTCGATTTCCAGCGCAGAGGAATTATCATTTGTTGACCTTTAATTTCCGACAACCTGATAACGTCAGATTTTTTTCCGCAAGAATTATTTTTGTTCATCACCATGACAAGCGGCTCGTGCGGCAGGACTAAAAGTTCATAAGCAAGATTATCAACCTGAGTTCTGGTAATCGCAATTTCGATCAAATGATTATCCAGAAGTTCCAAAATTCTCGCGCCGTCGCCTTCCCAAATTTCAAAAGTTACTTCGGGATAAGTTTTGTGATAGTGCGAAATTAAATCCGGCAAAATCATCGCGCCCGAAGTTGTAATAGTTCCGATGCGAATTGAACCTTTCGTACCCGATCCGATTTCCGAAATTTCACGAACAGTTCCGTCCACCATACCGAGAATACTTTCGACGCGATTGCAAAGAAGTCGCCCTGCGTCAGTCAATCTGATTCGCCGTGATCCGCGCTCAAAAAGTTTCACGTTCAATTTTTCTTCGAGGCGTTTCATTTGTCTGCTAAGCGCAGGCTGTGCGATGTTCAAACGTTGGGCTGCGTGGCTGATATTTCCCTCCTCCACAATCGCAAAAAAAGCTCTCATATCCTTGACTCCCATTTCTTGTTCCATAGAAAACCACTCCCTTAAAATCTTCACGATACAAAAATTGGATTTTATTATAACATAGATTTTCAAATTATGTCATTGTTTGCGGGGAAAGTTATTCGATTTCATACAGAGCACAAAATTTGCCTTGAAATGACAGATAGCTTATTGTAAAATGCTTTTAAAATTTTTTGGAGGGAAATATTTTGAAGATAAATGGAGCGCAAGCACTTTTGGAAAGTTTAAAAAAGGAAGGCGTGAATTTAGTTTTCGGATACCCGGGCGGAGTTGTTCTTAAACTTTACGACGAAATTTATAAAATGAACTTTCCAAATATCTTAACAGGACATGAACAGGGCGCAGTTCATGCGGCAGACGGTTACGCTAGGGCGACAGGAAAAGTTGGAGTTGTCATCGCGACTTCGGGGCCCGGCGCAGCAAATTTAATTACAGGAATTGCGACGGCGAACATGGATTCAATTCCTCTGGTCTGCATTACAGGACAAGTTGCAACTCACGCGATTGGAAAAGATTCTTTTCAAGAAGTTGACGTTTGCGGAATCACTACGCCAATTACGAAACATAATTATCTTGTCACAGATGTTCAGGAACTTCCTCGCGTCGTCAAGGAAGCATTTTATATTGCGCGAACAGGACGACCCGGACCTGTGGCGATTGATATTGCGGCGGACGTTTTCAATTCCGAAATTGATTTTTTTTATCCCGATTCTGTAAATCTGCGCGGCTATTCGGAAAAAAATTTCTGCGACGAAAATGAAATTGATGAAGTCGTAAAAGCTGTAGAAAATTGTGAGCGACCTTTAATTTTTATTGGCGGCGGGGTAATTTCCTCCGACACGACGGACGAACTCAGGCAAATATTAAAGCGTCTCGGTTGCCCCTCTACGTCCACGATAATGGGCTTAGGTTGCATTGAACCGGATCGGAAAGGGTATTTGGGGTTCGCGGGCATGCATGGCGCATACGGGGCAAATATGGCGATTCAGAGCTGTGATTTACTTTTGTGTATCGGAATGAGATTCAGTGACAGAGTTACAGGAAAAATTTCAGACTTCGCGCCGAATGCAAAAATTGTTCACTTTGAACTTGATCCTGCCGAAGTCAATAAAAATATTCAAGTCGATTACAAAGTTATCGGCGACCTTCGCAGAACACTTCCTATTTTCAAAAATAAATTAAATTCCTCTGGAACAAATTTTTCAGAAAAATTCAGCGCATGGAAAGGTCAAGCGATTGCAAAAGGCTCGGAGCATCCTTTCACGTTTAAACCTGAAGGCGACGCGATTAAACCCGGCGCACTGATTTCAAAAATCAGCGACCTTGCCGACGACAAAACTATTGCCGTCACCGACGTAGGTCAACATCAAATGTGGGCGGCGCAATTTTTTAAAGCTCGCGCTCCGCGACAATTTTTGACAAGCGGCGGACTGGGAACAATGGGCTTTGGACTTCCTGCCGCGATTGGAGCAAAACTCGGCTGTCCTGAAAAAAATGTTATCCTGTTCACCGGCGACGGCTCGATTATGATGAATATTCAGGAACTTGCGACGATTGCGGATCACGACATTGACGTTAAAGTTGTCATCGTCCACAATTTTATTCTCGGAATGGTTGGACAATGGCAAAGACTTTTTTATAATCATCATTACTCTGCCTCTGAATTGAATTTCAAGCGCGACTTTGTAAAAATTTCTGAGGCGATGGGAGTTCGCGCCTACCGACTGACAAAAGCTGAAGAACTTGAAACAGAATTGCCGGAAATTTTATTTTCAAAAGGCGCGGCTGTCATTGATGTTTATGTTCCGCAGGAAGAAAATGTAATTCCAATGGTACCGGGCGGCAAGAGATTGGATCAAATGGTTTTAGGTTTGTGAGTAAATGAAGGAAAAATATTTTCAGCGTCGAAAAAACTTTTTCAATCAGCAAGGAAAATTTTTTAAAAGCTGTATCTACAGTTTCTAAGCGATTAGGTATTAGGGGTTAGGAGTTAGGAAATTTTCCTTGATCTACTCCCTGAATTTGTGAATACAAGTTCTCATGCTTTTCAAGAAAAGGAAGTGTCTTAAATGGAAATTGCGCCAATGGGAATCCAGATGACTTATGCAAACGCAGGCAACGCCGGACAAGTTCAGCACAATATGAACCACGCTATTGCCTTGCAACAGGACACTGAGGCGGCAAAACAAAAAGAAGAAGCCGAACTCAAGCAGACGCAAGTTAAAAATAAAAATGATGCCGAAGGCGGAACGATTAAAGATGATCCTGATCGAAATGCTCGCGGCGGCGGTTATTATTTCAATCAGTCCAAGAAAAAAAAGAAGGACGACGATCAGCCGCCCGAAAATCTTGCAGTAGATCCAAGACGCGGCAGACTTTTGGATATCTCTCTTTAGTGTGAAAAAATTTTTTCGGATTGTCGCAAAGGTGTGAATTATGGTAACCGAACTGATGTTAATTTTGATCGTGGTTGGCGCGGGAATTGTTTTTATTGTCTGGAATAATTCGCGGAAAAGACAGAAGAGCGAACAAGATCGTCGCGAAGTTGAAGAATCCACCAACAAATTTAAATTGGAATTGGAAAAGACTGCAAATGAAATTATAGGTCGCATGGAAAGTCAAGCCGCGAGATTGGAAAATTTGCTCGACGACTCCGAAAGAAATCGAACGCAACTTGAAGGCAGAGTTATTGAATTAAAAAAATTATTAAAGCGCAGCGAAGGACAATCGACCGATATTCGCGACTTGCTGGAAAGATTGGACGACGCGGTTGACGACGTTAATGAAATGCAAAAACAAATGGATGCAGTGGAAAGAAAAATCAATGCGGCTATCAATGTCCAAATTCCTCCTCCGCCGGTTTTAAATTCCATTCCGCAAATGATGCCGCCGCTTGTCAATCCTTTAATCTCAACTCAGACAACTGCAACCGCGCCGCCGACAACTCAACAAGTTCAGTCTGCGCCGCCGACAATAAATCCCGTCCAAAGTCCGATAGCTCCTCCGCAAATTTTGCGAACTCCTGCGCCTGCAGTTTCTCCTACTCCGCAACCGACGCAAACTCCACAAGCGGCGCAAGTTCCTCCTCTGCCTGTCGAACAGCCGCAGGAAGATTTTTCAAAAGTTCTGGAAAAATCTATGTCGCAAGAAAATTTGCAACCCGCCGCAGTTCCGCGCAGACAAATTCAGCCGCAATCTCAACCTGTTCGGCAAGCGGAAACAGTTCCTCCGGCGGTCGAAACTCCGCGAAAAAAATTTCCAAGACAACCTGTAGTGAAAGTCACAGGAAGTATCGCCGAAAGACAAGCGCGAGTTTTGGCAGAAAGACAAGGACGCAGTTCAGAAAAAATTGTTCCTGTCGAAGTCGTCGAACAAAAACCGCCTACGCCGATTGTAAATGAACGCTCGGCAAAAATTCGACAAGCAGCAGTCGCGGCGATTAACAACGCAGTCGAACAAGAAAATACAATCGACGTTGAACTTTCTCCTGTAGAAGAATTGAAGTCAAATGAAAAAATTCAATCGCTGAAAAATAAAGCGGCAGCTTTGGGCGAACAAAATTCACTGCCTTCAAAACTTGTCGATTCAAACCCGGATTCCGCGAATATCAGAGATATGCTTCTGTCAGGAATGACTGTCGAAGAAATTTCTAAAGAAACAGGACTTGGGCGAGGAGCCATTGAACTTGTTCAGCAAATGGCGCGTCGCCAACTTGAGAGAAAATAAGAACTTGTATGAACAAGTTCTAGGGATAAGGGTTAAGGGCGAAGTAGAAACTAATCCTATTTCCTGAAGCTGTGAATACAGTTTTTAAAATTTTGATTGAACTTGGAAATTTTTGAAAATCGAATAATTTGGGGAGCTTGCTTAACAGGCTGAGAGGAAGTTTTTTTTTACTTCGACCCATTGAACCTGACACGGATAATGCCGACGTAGGAAAATATTTTGTCCTGATGACTGAAAAAAGTTTTGGAGGATTTCCGCGCGGAAGTTCTCCATTTTAATTTTAAAATTTTAGAACTTGTATCCACATGTTCAAGGGATAAGGGTTAAGTGAAAACTAAATCCTATTCCCTGAAGCTGTGAATATAATTTTTTAAACTGAGGTGATGAAAATGTTCGAAACTTTTACAGAAAATTTTTTAACGCTGATTGAAAATCCTACAAGTTTTTTTGCCCTGATCGGCGTACTGATTTTAATCTTATTTGCGCTCTATTCCCAGCGAATAAAATTTACAACAAAAATGCTGATAAATATTTCATTGATGTTGGCGATGGCAACAATTTTACAATATCTGAGGATTTATCATTTTCCTCAAGGCGGCTCGATCACTCTCGGCGGAATGATTCCAATGCTTTTAATTTCATTTCGCTACGGCGCAGGAGTTGGAACTCTGGCAGGATTTATTTTCGGTTTGATAAATTTAATCCAAGATCCTTTTATTCTGCATCCGATACAAGTTTTGTTCGACTATCCTCTGCCTTTTATGGCTATGGGATTGGCAGGGTTTTTTCCGCGCAGAAAAATTTTGTCGGCGTTGCTTGCTCTTTGCGGAAGATTTCTTTGCCATTTCATTTCGGGAGTAATTTTTTTCGCATCGTATGCGCCGGAAGAAATGTCGCCTGTAATTTATTCTCTTGCCGCCAATTCAACTTACATGGTGCCTGAAATAATAATTTGCCTTTTAATTTTAAAAATTTTGCCTGTACAAAGATTGGTTGACGCGATGGATAGGTCTTGACTTCAAATCTAAGAAACTGTATTCAAAGTTTCTTAGGGGCTGGGATTTAGGAACTAGGGGTTAGGGATTTGTTTAAATTTTCTGCAGAAAACCCTATTCCCCTATCCCTTAACCCTTTCCCCCTGAATTTGTCCATACAAGTTCTAAAACCTTAAACCTTATGTCTTGCAGGAACTGTTTGTAAAACGTCGAAAATTAAATTTAAAGATTTGGTTTTTGACGTGAATTTTTTATTCAGGCAAATTTTTTCCAGTGACTGACAAAAAAAATTTTAGAATGGGAGCGATACGAATGATACTGGAAATCGAAGAAATTATGAAAATTCTTCCTCACCGTCCGCCTATGCTTTTGGTAGACAGAATTTTGGAAATTGATCCTTTCAAGTCGGCAACCGGTTTGAAAAATGTTACCTTGAACGAGCCGTTTTTTGTCGGACATTTTCCCGGCTGCCCGATAATGCCCGGCGTTTTGGTTCTGGAGGCGATGGCGCAGGTCGGCGGAGTCGCCATGCTCTATCCTGATGAACACAGAGGAAAAATTGCGCTGTTCGGAGGAATGGACAATATTAAATTCAAAAAGCCGATTGTCCCGGGCGACGCGCTGATAACAAAAGCGGAAATTTCAAAAGTTCGCGGAGACTTCGGAGTACTTCATGCCGACGGTTATGTCAATGACGTAATGGTTGCTCAGGCAGATTTTAAATTTGCGCTTAAACACAGCGAAGGAATCAAGAGCTGATTAGGAGTGAGGAATGAGGAATTTAAATTTCTCGCGCCTAACTCCTAACTCCTCGTTGAATAATGGAGTTGGATAAAATGACAGAATCAAATATTCATCCCAGCGCGGTCATATCGCCGAGCGCAAAAATTGGAAATAATGTGACTATCGGACCATACAGCGTGATTGGTGACGAAGTTGAAATTGGCGACGGCTCGATCATAGGTCCAAATGCTGTCGTTGCGAAGTGGACGACGATCGGCAAAGAGTGCAGAATTTTTCAATTTGCTTCGGTCGGAGAAGTACCGCAAGATTTAAAATTCAAAGGCGAAAAAAGTTCCACCGTCATAGGCGACAGGACAGTTATTCGCGAAGGCGTAACAATTCACAGAGCGACCGGTGAGGAAAATGAAACAAGAATCGGCAGCGATTGTTTGCTGATGGCTTATGTTCATATCGCGCATAATTGCCTTTTGGGAAATCGAGTTATTATGTCAAACTTGGCGAGCTGCGCCGGACATGCGACAGTTGAGGACAGAGTTGTTATCGGCGGAATGGCAGGCGTTCATCAATTTGTAAAAATTGGCAGAAATGCTATGGTCGGTGGAATGAGTAAACTTGTTCAGGACGTTGTGCCTTATACAATCGTGGATGGACATCCTGCAAAAGTTGTCGGGCTGAACAATGTCGGAATTTCTCGCGCAGGTATTCCGCTGGAATCTCGGCGGCTGATTAAAAAGGCTTATAAAATTTTGTACCGCAGCGGTTTAAGTTTGACGGAGGCCATCGCGGTCATTGAGCAGGAAGTTGATTCTTGCGAAGAAGTCGAACATTTTTTGAGATTTTTGAGAAATGCCGAGCGCGGAATTTGTCGCGAACGTCGAGATTTTGAAGAAAAGTAGTCGGGTGACAGTTGTTAGTCACAGAGTTTTTATTTTTTCCCAACCACTAAAAATTGACTGCCAAAAGGAGATATTTTTTAATGGAAAAGATTGGAATTTTAGCCGGCGCAGGAAAGTTGCCTGTCGAGTGTGCGAGGGCAGCTAAACAACTTGGCTATGAAGTTTACGCCGTCGGACTTTTGTCGCAAACCGATTCGGAAATTTCAAACTTTGCGGAAGATTATCAACAAATCAGCGTCGGGCAGCTTGACGCAATTTTAAATTATCTTTCGCAGAATGAAATAAAAAAAATTACCATGATCGGAAAAGTCACGAAGGAATTATTATTTAACGGCTTGGTAATTCCTGACGCAAGAATGTTGCAACTTATAATGTCTCTGCCTGACAGAAAAGACGACACAATTATGTTGGCATTTGTTCGCGAACTTGCGAAGGCGGGAATGGAAACTTTTGATCAAACTGCTTTAATCAGAAAGTTGATGCCGCATAGAGGAACAATTACAAGCCGAGAACCTTCCGAAACTGAAAAGGCAGACATGGAATTTGGATTTATGATCGCGAAGGAACTCGGTCGTCTCGACGTGGGACAAACTGCCGTCGTGAAAAGTCGTGCGGTCATGGCTTTGGAAGCGATTGAAGGAACTGACGAATGTATCAGACGAGGAGGAAAACTTGCAAACGGCGGAGCGGTCGTCGCGAAAGTTTCTAAACCTGAACAAGACAACAGATTTGACGTGCCGACAGTCGGACAGAAAACTTTGGAAGTTATGGCGGAAGTCGGAGCTACTGCTTTGGCTATCGAGGCGGACAAAACTTTGTTGGTGGACAGGGAAAATGCAGTCGCCTTCGCAAATGAAAAAGGAATTTCTATAGTCGCAATGTAGAAAACGTGAAGGAGAAATTTAGCGTGAAAGATTTTTTCAACAAAATTTTCAGTCGAAACGATCCTGAAGAAATTCCGTCCGCTCCGATCGATTTGGAAAATGCGCTTCGCAAATCTATAACCGTGAGCGGCAGAGTTCAAGGAGTTGGTTTCAGATTTTTTACGCAGGGCGAGGCGAATAAACTTCGGCTGACAGGTTGGGTGAAAAATTTAAGCAACGGCGACGTCACTATGGAAGTTCAAGGTGCGGCGGAAGATATTGACGAACTTATTGCGCGGCTGAAAAAAGGCAACGGCTTTTCAAAAGTTACCGACATTGAGATTAAAGATTTGCCTGTCGACAGGGAGGAGAAAAAATTTGGCATCGCTTACTGAAAATACTTTGAGTACAAAAAGAATTTTAGTTCTGAACGGACCGAATTTAAATTTGCTCGGCACACGCGAACCTGAAATTTATGGCTCAACAACTTTGGCTGACATTAACAACATTTTGAAGTTGAAAGCGAAAGAACTCGGTGCGGACGAAATAAATTTTCTGCAGTCGAATTTTGAAGGCGAACTGGTCGAGGCGATTCAAAAAGCGCGGGGTCGTTACGATTTTATTTTGCTGAATGCGGCTGCGCTCACACACTACAGCATCGCCCTTCGTGATGCAATCGCGGCAATTCCTGTTCCTGTGATTGAAATTCATTTGTCGAACATTCACAAGCGCGAGGAGTTTCGACACACTTCGGTTATCGCTCCGGTTTGTTTGGGACAAATTTCAGGATTTGGGATTGACAGTTATGTTGCGGCTCTTGAAATTGCAATTCGCAAGTTGAAGGTGTAAGGTAAGGGAAGGTTCAAGTTGGAAATAAATTTTAATTTTTCTGGGCGGCTGGAAAATTTGTTGAAAAAAATTTCTGCCGAAGAAGTTGACGCTGTTTTGATTCGCAAGACGGCGAATTTATTTTATTTCAGCGGTTTTCGCGGCGACAGCGCAGTTTTGATTGTCGGAAAAAATTTTTGCAAATTGATAACCGATGGCAGATATACCGAACAGGCAGAAAAGCAAACAAAAAATTTTGAAATTGTAAAACATACCGAAGGACTTTTCAAAAAGATTGAGGAAGAAGTAAAAAATTTAAAAATTAAAAAGCTCGGCTTTGAAGGAAAAGTTTTAACTTTTGCAGAGTACAGTCACTTGAAAGAAAATTTGCCTGAAGTCGAATTGAAATCTGTCGAACTTGACGAACTTCGGCAAATTAAAGATGCTGCGGAAATTGAATTGATAAAAACTGCTTGCGAAATTGGTGACAGGGCTTTTGCAGAAATTTTAAACTTTATCAAAGTCGGCAGAACTGAATTTGAAATTGCCGCCGAGTTGGAATATTTTATGCGGAAGTTCGGCGCGGAAAAAAATTCTTTCGACACAATAGTTGCGTCGGGAGTCAGAGGAAGTTTGCCGCATGGAGTGGCGAGCGATAAAAAAATTTCTGCCGGAGAATTTGTGACGATGGATTTCGGTTCAATTTTCGGAGGCTATTGCAGCGATATGACGCGGACAATTTTTGTCGGCAAGGCTTCGGAAAATCAGAGGAAACTTTACGGCGCAGTTTTGGACGCTCAACTTCACGGCTTGGAAGTTATCAAAGTCGGAAAAGGCGGAAAAGAAATTGATGCTGCAGTCCGCACGAAATTGGAACAGGCGGGGCTTGGAGAATATTTTTCTCACGCACTCGGTCACAGTCTTGGAATTGAAATTCATGAGGAGCCGCGTTTAAGCAAATTAAGCAAGTGCGAAAGTTTACAGGAAAATATGATTGTTACCGATGAGCCGGGAGTTTATATTCCTAACGTCGGAGGAATTAGAATTGAAGATACAGTTTTAGTCACGAAAAGCGGCGCGGAAACTTTGACGCGCAGTCCAAAAAATTTAATCGAACTTTAGTGGAGGAATTTTTTTTGGCGAAGATAAAAAAATTGCGAAGAAGCGGACGCAGAATTTTTAAAGGCATAATTTTTTTGACGATAAGCGGCTTGATTCTTGCTCTTGCAGTTTATACGCCGATTTTTACGTTGCAGGAAATAAAACTTGTCGGTGCTACTTACCTCACTCAGGAAGATATTTTGAAGGTGGGAAATATTTACATTGGAGAACCGCTTTTCAAACTTGAAACCGATTCGATAACAAACAGACTTTCACAAGATTTGCGAATTGAAGAAGTTTCCGTCCGCAGAATTTTGCCGCGAACTTTGGAGGTGACGGTCAAGGAAAGAAAACCTGTCGCAACTATTGTCTGCGACTATGGCTATGTGGATATGGACGCGAACGGAAAAATTATCGACAGCTACAAAAATTTAAAAAAAATGCAGATACCCATGATAACCGGCGCGAGTGTCCGAGATTTATATATCGGCGATGACGTGGACGACAAACTTGTAAAAAAAATTCTTTCCTTCCTCCAGAAACTTGATTCCGAGTCGCTGAATAAAATTTCCGAAGTCGCAATTATTTCCGAAGATTATATTGTCGCCTACACGAACACAGAAAAATCTATTCAAATCAGAATTGGAAAACTTGAGCGACTGGATGAAAAAGCGCGATTGACTGAAGATTTTCTAAAAGACTTGGCGACAAATCCAAATCCGATTGAATATATTGATTTTAATTACACTGCGCCTTTCATAAAGTTAGCGAAATAAATTTCCAAGAATCAAACCCGCCGCCCCCGACGCGATTAAAATTTTAATCACGCCGATTTTTTTTCTGACTGCAATCAATGCGCCGACTAAAATTATCGCGCCGACAAAATTAAATGTTGCAAAAAAATCTTGCGGCATTTCCTCTGCATCCCAAATCGCCAACAAAATAAAACTCAAACAAGCCGCCGCGATTAAAGCGATTACTGCAGGACGCAATCCATTCAAAATTCCATGAATCGCTCCCAAGTCGCCATACTTAAAAATTATTTTCGCCAAAGCTATGCACAAAAAAATACTCGGCGTAACAAATCCCATCGTCGCGGAAATTGCTCCTCCGATCCCTGCAATTTTAATTCCTGCAAAAGTTGCCGCATTTACTCCAATCGGTCCCGGAGTCATTTGCGAAATTGTAAAAATATCTATAAATTCTCCGAGAGTCAGCCAGTGATAAGTGTCGACAACCGACGCTTGAATCAGCGGCATTGACGCATAGCCGCCGCCGACGCAAACCAAACTTATTTTCGCAAATTCAAAAAAAAGTTGCCAATAAATCAATTTCAATTTCCTTCCAAAAAATTTTTTCAGAACTTCTATTCACAAGTTTTAGGGTTAAGGGATAAGAGTAGTTAGGAATTAGGAATTGTAGTTTCATTCCTAGTTGAATTACCGCTGACCGAGATAATAATTTACAAATTGCTGAGCCGTCCTGCCGTTTCGTCCCGAGTGCGACATTTCCCAGCGCAAACCTTCGACGCGCAAATTTTCGCCTTCCAAGTCCACGCCATTTTTTTTCAACATACGCCGAATAATTTCAAGATATTCAGATTGCGTCGGCGCATAGTAATGAATTATCAAACCAAATCTGTCCGAAAGGGAAATTGTTTCGTTCGCGCTGTCGTCATTGTACCTGTCGTCAAAATCTTGTTCGCGAATCAGATGGCGGCGATTTGAAGTCGCGTAAATCAAAACATTTTCCGGTCGCGGCTCAACTCCGCCCTCAATCGCCGACTTCAAATATTTGTATTCGGTTTCAGATTCATCGAAAGACAAATCGTCCAGAAAAATTATAAATCTCCGCGCAGAAAATTTTCTCAACGTCTCCATAATTTTTGAAAGTTCTTTAAGCTGCGGTTTTGTAATTTGCACAAGTCTCAGACCTTCGGAATAATATTCATTGACCAGAGCTTTTACGCCGGAAGATTTTCCCGTTCCCCTCGCGCCGACGAGCAAAACATTGTTGGCAGGTTTTTTCGCCAGAAACGCCTCAGTATTTTTTGTCAGCAATTCTTTCTGATGAGCGTAGCCGATTAAATCTTCAAGGCGAATAGTTTCAAAATTTTTAGTGCCGACAAGATTTTTATTTTCAGAATCCCAGCGAAAGGCTCGACAGGCGGCAATATCTCCCGCACCAAATTTTTTGTAGTGTTCGATAAAAACTTCCGAAATTTTTTCAGCGTCGCGCAAGTTTGAAAGATTTTTTTCAAGCAGAATAAAACTTTCAACTTTATTTTTTTCTGTCGGCTGATAATTTTTTATTTCCTCCAAAGTCGCGGAAAAATTTTCTTCCAAAAAAATCGGCAACAAAATTTCAATGTCGCGGACAAAAATTTTTTTCAAACTTTCGCCGACTTCTCCGGAATTTTTTTCAATCGTTTCAGAAATTAAATTTTCCTCGTGCGCCAACTTGTAAATTAAATAACTCCTGAAAAGATTTCCGCTCAAACCTAAAATTTCAGCCTGTTCGATAAGTTTTGCGGCGGTTTTAAATTCGTCCTCCGCTTTGCTGAAAATTTTATCTTCAAGCAAATTTCTGCAGACTATCAAATTTTCCAAATTCATTTTTCCAGCTCCTTAAACATCGACAAATAACTTTCGTAACGCCCGCGCAAAATTTTTCCTTCCTCGACGGCGGCTTTAACTTTGCAATTCGGTTCATGCGTGTGCGTGCAAGTGTTCAAAAATTTACAATCCTGCGCGAAGGCAGAAAATTCTTTAAAACAACTCCGCAAATTTTTTTTATCAATTCCCGCGTCTGCCAGATCCACCGCACTGAATCCCGGCGTATCGACTACAAAACCTTCGCCAAACTCAATCAGTTCAGAAATTCTTGTCGTGTGCTTGCCGCGCAAAATTTTTTCGCTAACCTTGCCGACTTTCAAATTCAGTTCGGGAATAATTTTGTTCATCAAAGAAGATTTCCCGACTCCGCTCGGCCCGGCAAAAACAGTCGCGCCGCTCCGCAAAATTTTTTCCAGTTCGGAAATTCCCTCGCCTGTCAAAGTCGAAACGCGAACAATTTTATATAAACTTTCATACTCCGACAAAAAATTTTTCGCGTCGTCAATCAAATCAATTTTGTTCACGCAGATAATAATTCCGCCGAGCGCGGAAAATTCAGCAAGCGTTATGAACTTATTCAAAAGCAGTCGATTTAAATTCGGACTTGCGGCGGCGAACGTCAAAATAATTCTGTCGACATTTGCAACGGCGGGACGATTTAAAAAACTTCGGCGCGGCAAAACTTTTTCAATCACGCCTGCGCCGTCAGTCAGTTCGGAAATTTCCACAAAATCGCCGGGAAAAACCGCGCTACCAATTTTTTTATCGCGCTTCATAAGTCCGCGAAGTTTGCAAGGCAATATTTTTTTTTCAACCTGCGCGAAGAAAAAGCTGTTGTAAAATTTTATTACTCTACCGATCAAAAAAATTTCTCCTCAAAAATATTTTGCAGACATTATAACATTTTTGCCAAAAAATTTTTAAACAAAAACTCGACAAAATTTTTATCCTGCCGAGTTCATTTTTTTTCCAAAATCAAAATTTATTTTTTCGTGACCATTCTGTTAATCGCGCTGACTAACGCCTGAATTGAAGCTGTAATAATGTCGGTGTCCATTCCCGCGCCCCAGACAATTTTTCCGTCCTCGCCCGTGATACTGATGTAAGCAATCGCTCTGGAACTTTGTCCAATCTCCAGCGCATGTTCATTGTAAGTTAAATTTCCATACTTCACGCCGAGATTTTTTTGCAAGGCATTGGAAACTGCATCGAGTCTTCCATTTCCCCTCGCGGAGTAGGTAACTTGTTCGCCGTCAATTTCCATGTCAACACTGCCCGACCGAGTTCCGTCAGGTTCTTTCTTCAGCGAAAAATCAATCAGCTTGTAAGGCTTTTCAACATTAACATATTCGTCATGGAAAATTTGATAAATTTCGTCCGGCAAAAGTTCTTTATGTTTTTGATCGGAAACGCCCTTGACGCAGTAACCGAAATCTTCGCGCATTTTTTTGGGCATATCGATTGAGTAATTTTGTTCCATGACAAAACCGACTCCGCCTTTTCCGCTCTGCGAATTTATTCTGATAACATCTTTGTCGTAAGTTCTGCCGACGTCGTGAGGATCGATTGGAAGATATGGAACAGTCCAACGGTCGGGATTTTTTTCTTCGCGCCAATGCATTCCTTTTGCAATCGCGTCTTGATGACTTCCGCTGAACGCCGTGAAGACCAAAGCTCCTGCGTAAGGTTGTCTGTCGTGAACAGTCATTCTTGTCACTCGCTCATACATTTCGACAAGCTCAGGCATATTCGTGAAGTCAAGTTTCGGATCTACTCCAAGCGCAAACATATTCATCGCCAAAGTCACAATGTCAACATTTCCTGTGCGCTCTCCATTTCCGAAAAGTGTTCCCTCAATCCTGTCCGCGCCGGCTAAAAGTCCCATTTCGGAATCGGCGACTCCGCAGCCTCTGTCGTTGTGCGGATGCAAACTTAAAATAACTTTGTCGCGATATTTCAAATTTTTATTTATGTAGGCAACTTGCATTGCGTAAACGTGCGGCATAGACATTTCCACAGTCACAGGAATATTTATGATTGGTTTCCTGTCAAGAACAGGTTGCCAGACGTCCAGAACTGCGTTGCAAACTTCCAGAGCGTACTCGGGTTCAGTTCCTGTGAAACTTTCCGGCGAATATTCAAAGCGATAATCCGCGCCGGCTTTCTCGGTAAGTTCAAGCAAAAGTTTTGCGCCGTCGACTGCAATTTGTTTAATTTCATCCTTCGACATTTTGAAAACCTGTTCGCGCTGCGCGACTGAAGTCGAATTGTAGACGTGGACGATCGCATTTTTCGCGCCCTCCAACGCCTCAAAAGTTTTCTTGATAATGTGTTCGCGTGCCTGAGTCAAAACTTGAACAGTCACGTCATCGGGAATTAAATTGTCCTCGATAAGTTTTCTGAGCAGCGCATACTCAGTATCAGACGCGGCAGGAAAACCGACTTCAATTTCTTTGAAACCGACTTTGACCAGCGTTTTGTAAAATTCAATTTTTTCATCAAGGCTCATCGGAATGACGAGCGACTGATTTCCGTCGCGAAGGTCAACGCTGCACCAAATTGGAGCGCGGTCGGGATATTCTTTCCTCGCCCAAGACAAATCAATTTCCGGCGGCATAAAGTAACCTTTGCTGTATTTTTTGTGATTTTGCATTTTGTAACCTCCAAAATCTATTTCAACAAATCTTTTGATTTAATATTCCAATTTATGTAACGCTTTCTGCCTTTCGTAACTTCTCCAATGTCAATCGCTTTTTTCGGACAGATATGCAGACAGCCGAGACATTCGACGCAATAATTTTTCCAGACAGGCGAACCTGCAGGTCGCTGAATATTTTCGACAGGACAAATTTTTTCACAGAAACCGCACTGAACGCATTTTGAAATGTCGCAGATAAAATTTTTGTCCAAACTTTCGCGGCGACTCTCCCAAGCGTCATGCATTTTTTTGCAAATATTTTTTCCGACTTCCCAAGTTTTGTGAATTTTATTTTCTGAAACTGCGCGGGAAATTTTTTTTAACTTCCTGTCAGCGAATCGATAGCGAATTTTTATTCTCCAATCAGCTGCAGTGTCGCGAAGCGGAAGATAATTCGACACAAGACGCAGAAACCAACTTGCATTTTGTTTTAAATTTTTTTCCGCAAGAATTTCGTCCAAGTCGGTGAAAGGTCTGCCGAAGTATGGAATACCGCAAGTCGAAATTGCAAAAATATATTTCGCGTTCGGCATTTCGAGTCGGCGAACAAATTCCTCAACCAAAATCGGCAAGCCGCCATAGTGGAGCGGAAAAATAAATCCAATTTTCTCCTCCGCTGTAGAAAAAAATTTTTCGCGCATAACTTTCGGCATGGAAAAAATTTTTGCGTCGTCCAAACTTTTTTGCAAAAAACTTGCGGCGTAAAGTGAATTGCCTGTCGCCGAAAAATAAAAAATTTCTGTCATAAATTTTTGCTCCAAAATTTTTTGTGAAACATTTTGAAATTTTATAACAGTTGTTTTTGATTGTCAATTCAGTAGTGGTAAGGTTCGCCGCGATTTATTTTGAAGGCGCGGTAAATTTGTTCGACTAAAATCAATCGCGCCATTTGATGCGTGAAAGTCATCGGCGAAAAACTCAATCTGAAATTCGCCGCCTGTTTGACTTCTTCGCTCAAACCGAAAGCTCCGCCAATTAAAAAAGTTATGTCACTCACGCCACGCAAATTTAAGTTGGCAATTTTTTTCGCAAAATCTTCCGAAGTCAAAAATTCTCCTGCCACGTCGAGGACACACAAAAAATTTTCTTTCGGCACTTGCGCCAGAAGTTTTTTTCCTTCCTCTGCGACAGATTTTTGTTCGGCGACTTCGCGAACTTCAATTTTGACAAAAGGACGAAGCCGCTTTAAATATTCCGCAACTCCATCCGTCAAAAATTTTTCTTTCAGTTTGCCAACGGCAACCAAAGTTATTTTCATCTTCAACCTTAAAGTTCAATCAATTTTGTTGTCGCTGAGTTTCCTGCAAAGTCACGTTGACAGTATTTTCTTTGTCGTCGCGAGAATATTTAATTTTAATTTTGTCGCCAATTTTTTTGGACATAATTTTATTTCGCAATTCGGTGACAGAATTAACTTCCTCGCCGTCAACCGACAAAATTATATCGTTGGGTTGCAAGCCGGCTTTGTGGGCAGAACTTCCAAGTTGAACGCGGAAAACGTAAACGCCTTTCTTCAAATTCAATCTGTAACCGCCGCTTGCCGCAGTCTGATTGTCCAGAATCTGAATACCGAGTGCGGGTCGAGCAACATAACCTTTCGCCATGAGTTCAGAAATAATTTCCTGAACTGTGTTGCTTGGAATTGCAAAACCCATTCCCTCGACTTCGGTCGTCGCAAGTTTCGCGCTGTTGATTCCGATAACTTCTCCGTCACAATTCAGAAGTGCGCCGCCGGAATTGCCGGGATTTATCGCCGCATCTGTCTGAATCAATTTAACAAAACCTTCGTTGACTGCCAATTTTCTATTCAATGCGCTGATAACTCCAACAGTCACCGAGCCTTGAAACTCAAGTCCGAGAGGATTTCCAATCGCGATTGCAGTTTCGCCAACCATAACTTCATCAGAATTTCCAAAAGTCGCAGCAGGCAAATCATTCGCGTTGACCTTGACGACGGCAATGTCAGTCATTTCGTCCGCGCCGATAAGTTCAGCGTTCAAAGTTTTTCCGTCAGAAAAAGAAACAACCAATTCTTTCGCGTCGGCAACAACGTGATTATTCGTGACAATGTAACCGTCGTTTCGGAAAATTACTCCACTGCCAACACCTTCGACTTCATGAGGAACATTAAAAAATCCTCCGCGAAAAAAATCAAAGTACTGCTCATTAACGACAGCTTTATTTGTAATTCCAACGACTGCGGGTCCAACTTCTTTAGCGACTCTCACGACAGGAGTATTTCTTGCTTCAGAAATTTCGGCGGCTTCTGCGTCAGAAAAATTTTCAGCAAAAAAATTTCCTCCGCTGAAAAGAATTGCTCCGCATACAAAAGTTGATAACAAAATTTTTTTCAATTTCATAAACTCTTACCTCTTATCCCTTAACTACTGTTTTTCTTGAGGAATTTCCTGCAAAATTACTTCGACAGTATTTTCTTTTCCGTCACGGTCGTAAGTTACTTGAACTTTATCGCCGATTTTTTTCGCAATAATTTCTGCGCGAACTTCATTCACGGAATTAACTTCCTTGCCGTCCACACTCAAAATTACATCTCCAGGTTTCAAATCTGCGCGGTAAGCAGGGCCGTCAACAGAAACTTGGTAAATGTAAACGCCTTTGTCGATTGTCAGCTGATAGCCGTAACGAGCCGCAGTCTGTTTATCAAAAATTGTCACGCCGAGATACGGACGAGCAACGTAACCTTTTTCCATGAGTTCATCAATAATTGTTTGAACTGTGCTGATTGGAATTGCAAAACCCATGCCTTCCACTCCGGTCGTCGCAAGTTTCGCGCTGTTGATTCCGATAACTTCTCCGTCATAATTCAGAAGTGCGCCGCCGGAATTGCCGGGATTTATCGCTGCATCTGTCTGAATCAACTTAACTGTCTTGTCGGCAATTTCAAGTGTGCGATTGAGTGCGCTGACAACTCCGACAGTCACCGATCCTTGAAACTCCAGTCCGAGAGGATTTCCAATCGCGACGACAGGTTCTCCGACCATAACTTCATCAGAATTTCCAAATTTCGCAGTCGGCAGATCATTTGCATTAACTTTCACGACGGCAATATCAGTAAGTTCGTCCGCGCCGACAAGCTCACCTGTCAAAGTATTTCCGTCCGAAAGTGAAACAATCAATTCTTTTGCGTCGGCAATGACATGATTGTTCGTGACAATGTAACCATCTTTGCGGAAAATTACTCCGCTGCCTACGCCTTGAGTTTCGTGGGGAACTTCAACATTTTTTCCGCGAAAGAAATCGAAATAACTTTCATTGACGACAGCCTTATTTGTAATTCCGACAACTGCAGGACCAACTTCCTTAGCAACTTTGACGACGGGAGTATTTCTCGCGCTTGAGGCAGGAAGTGACTCGGCAGAAGTTTTTTGAGCGGCAGAAGTTTTTTCTACAGTCGAGGAATTTTCTTCGCCGATATTTTTATCGCAACCGCCGAACAACATCGCAGAACAAACAACCGCAGTAAAAAAAATTTTTGTAATCCTGTTTTCAATTTTCATTTTTCAAAACCTCCGTCTGCAATTTTACTTTTTCGCTAAGAAAAAAACAAGTTTAATTTTGCCGACAAAATTCTAAAATTGTCATCGCGTCAACAAGGCAACCGATTCAATGTGCGAGGTGAGCGGAAACATATCGACAGGTTGAATTTTTTTTGTCGCGTAACCAAGTTCAAAAAGTTCGGCAAGGTCGCGTGCCAAAGTTGCAGGATTGCAGGAAACATAAATAATTTTTTTCGGATTCATGGCGGCGAAAGTTTCCAAAACTTTTTTGTCACAACCTGCGCGGGGCGGATCCACAATCACAACGTCGGCAAAAATTTTTTTCGCGTAAAGTTCGGGAATAATTTCCACAGCGTCGCCGACAAAAAATTCAGCATTTGAAATTTTATTTTCAAGCGCATTTTTTTTAGCGTCGTCAATCGCAGATTTTTCAATTTCAATTCCGAAAACTTTTTTCGCCGCCTTCGCCAAGAAAAGCGAAATTGTTCCGGTGCCGCAGTAAGCATCGATAACAATTTCATTTCCTGAAAGTTCAGCGAAGTCCAACGCAGTTCGATACAAAATTTCTGCTTGCGTCGTGTTCACCTGAAAAAAACTTCGCGCAGAAATATTAAAATTCAAATCGCCGAGTCTGTCAGAAATATTTTTCTTGCCGAACAAAATTTTTGTTTCACGTCCAAGTATGACATTATTTTTTTCCGGCTGAATATTTTGCTGAATACTCGCAACTTCAGGAATTTCCTTCAAAAGTTCGGCGACAAAATTTTTTTCTTGCGGAAATTTTTTCGTCGCGGTGACCAAGACAATCATCAATTCATTTTCAAAACCGACGCGCCCCATGACGTGCCGCAAAAATCCCTTGCCTATTTTTTCGTCGTAAGGTTCAAGATTAAATTTTTCCGAAACTTTTTTCACGGCGCGAAGAATTTTATTATTTCCCTCGCGCTGAATCAGACAATTTTCCACGCCGACAATTTTATGACTGGAGCGAGCATAGCATCCGACAATTAAATTATTTTTTTCTGCGCCGACAGGAAATTGCATTTTATTTCTGTAATGCAAAAAATTTTCCATGCCGAGCGTGTCGAAAATTTCTACGCCTTGAAGTTTTCCAATTCGCTCCACAGCGTCAATAATTTTTTGTCGCTTGCTCCGAAGTTGCGCGGAATAATTTAAATGCTGAAGTTGACAGCCGCCGCATTTTGGAAAATATTTGCAGACAGGTTGAACTCGGTCAAAACTTTCGCGCAGAATTTTTTTCAGCTTGCCGACGGCATAATTTTTTTTGACTTCAGAAACTTCGACAGAAATTTTTTCGCCCGGCAAACCGCCTTCGACAAAAATTGTAAAATTATCAATTCGCCCGACACCTTCTCCGCCGTTTCCAAGTCCAAAAATTTCAACTTCATAAATTTTATTTTTTTCGACAGGTACAGAAAAATTTTTCACGCTTGCTCCTCGTGGGAATTTTCAAAAAAGACTGTGAGTGCCATATTCAGCACAATAAAAATCATCAGCACGATTGAAAGTGCCGCGCCTAAATTCCAATCATATTCAAAAGTAAATTCCTGTTCGATGACGTTTCCAATCAGCAAAAGTTTTCCTCCGCCAAGAAGCGCACTGATTGCAAAAGTTGTCAGCGCGGGAATAAAAACCATCGTGATTCCTGAAATTGCTCCGGGCAAACTTAAAGGCATTGTGACTTTAAAAAAAGTTTGCCAAGCACTTGCTCCCAAATCTCTCGCCGCCTCGAAAATGCTGTTGTCAATTTTAGACAGAGAAACGTAAAGCGGCAAAACCATGTAAGGCAAATAATTATAAACCATTCCGATTACAATGGCAGTCGCTGTGTTGATGAGAGCAACGTCGGGAATTGAAAATAATCTTAGAAATTGATTTAAAATTCCATTCTTCTCCAGAATTGTTTGCCAAGCCATCGTGGACAGCAAAGAATTCATCCACAGCGGCAGGACGAAAAGCAAAGTTATAATTAACCCTGCGCTTTTTGCTCGCTCAACCAAAATTAAACACAGCGGATAGGCGAGAATTAAACAAATTATCGTGCTGACTGCGGCAAGTAAAATTGACATCTCAAGCGAGCGAAAAAATTCGCTCTGAAAAATCATCAGCAAGTTTGCAAGCGTGAAATTTCCGTCCGCATCTGTCAAGCCGTAGCCGATTATAAAAAACAGCGGCACGAAAATAAAAATTCCTGCCCAAAGGCAAAACGGCGCAAGAAATAAATTTCTCATTCCAATACTTCTAAACATTTATCGATCTCCTTCCACAAAATTAGTTTTGAAATTATAAACAAGTTGCAGATTTTTAGTCAAGCGTTAAATGTAAATTGAAGGAAATTTTGTCGACTTTGCAGAAAAAACTTTAGAATTTTTTTTAGAAAATTTTTTTTAGGAGATTTTTTTTTTGGAAGGGAAGAGATTTATCACGAAAGTTTTGGAGCGTTTGAGTTCTCCGGCTGAACTTCAAAGGTTAAGTTTAAAAAATTTACAGGAACTTGCAAAAGATATTCGCGAGTTGATTTTAGATACAGTTTCAAAAAATGGCGGACACCTTGCGCCGAGTTTGGGGACTGTCGAATTAACTATCGCGCTTTATTCTGTTTTCGATTTCAGCATTGATAAAATTGTCTGGGATGTTGGTCATCAGGCTTATACTCACAAAATTTTGACAGGCAGGAAAAATATTTTTCACACTCTGAGGACGAAGGGCGGCATTTCAGGTTTTCCGCGCAGGAGTGAATCGAAGTTTGACTATTTCGGAACCGGTCACGCCTCGACTTCAATCAGTGCGGCACTTGGTTTGCTTTTGTCGGAAGAAATTCAAAACAAGTTCGGAAAAGTTATCGCAGTCATCGGCGACGGAGCTTTGACAGGCGGCGAGGCGTTCGAGGCACTCAATCACGCAGGTCAGCTGAAAAAAAATTTGATTGTGATTTTGAATGACAATGAAATGTCGATAGCGAAAAATGTCGGCGCACTTTCGGAATATCTTTCGGACGTTCGACTTCATCCGCAATATCGAAAAGCTAAAAAAGATTTTGAGGATTTTGTAAAAGGTCTGCCGATGTCTGAAAAAATTTTGCAAGCGGCTTACTCTGTCGGATACGGTTTGAAGTCGGCGATTGTCCCGGGAAATATTTTTGAAGCATTTGGTTTCACTTACTTGGGACCGGTTGACGGACATAATATAAAAGTTATGCAGGATATTTTTACCCGCGCCCGCGAACTTGATGAACCGATTTTAATTCACGTCCACACCAAGAAAGGCAAAGGCTACGAACCTGCAGAAAAATTTCCTGAAAAGTTTCACGGTGTCGGAAAGTTCGACAAGGAAAACGGCGAAATTGAAAAAAAAGTTTCTCCGCCGACTTACACAGAAATTTTTTCTCAAGCAATTTTGGAACTTGCGGAGAAAAATAAAAAAATTGTCGCGATAACTGCCGCGATGCCGTCGGGTACAGGTTTAAAAGATTTTTCAAAAAAATTTCCTGAAAGATTTTTCGATGTAGGAATTGCTGAGGAACACGCTACAACTTTAGCGGCAGGAATGGCGGCGGGAGGTTTGCATCCTGTCGTGGCGATTTATTCGACTTTTATTCAACGCGCCTATGATCAAATTCTTCACGACGTTTGTCTGCAAAATTTGCCTGTAATTTTTTGCTTGGACAGAGCCGGACTTGTAGGCGAGGACGGCGCAACTCATCACGGAGTTTTTGATATTTCATTCCTGCGGACAATTCCAAACATAAATATTCTCGCGCCGAAAGATGAAAATGAACTTAAGCAAATGCTTTTCGCGGCGGCGGAAAAAAATAAACCTGTCGCGATTCGTTATCCTCGCGGCGCAGGTTTAAATGTTCAACTTGAAAAAGTTCCGAAAAAATTGGACTGGGGAAAAGCGGAAGTTGTTTTTAAATCTTTAGAACCCGAGATTGTAATTTTTGCTGTCGGCAGTATGGTTGAAACTTCGATAGATGCGGCGAAAATTTTGGCAGAGAAAAAAATTTTTGTCGAAGTCATCAACGCAAGATTTATAAAACCTTTCGACCGCGAATTTGTGAAGGCGAAGGCAAAGTCTGTAAAACTTTTTGTCACGGCTGAGGAAGGAATTTTGAACGGCGGTTTCGGTTCGGCAGTCGCGGAATTTTTGGCTGACGAAAATATTTTTGTTCCTGTCCTGCGTTTTGGAATCAAAGACAGTTTTATTGAACACGGCTCGCGCAGTGAACTTTTGGAACTTTGTGGCTTGACTGCGAAACAAATTGCGAAAAAAATTTTCGACAAACTCAGTGGCGAGGAAGATATAAAAATTTACAGCAGAAATTTGAAAGAAAATTAAAATGCTTGCAAAAAAAATTTGTGGCAAGTATAATTGCAAGTGAAAAGCGTCCCACAAAATTTGTAGAACGCTTTTCGGTGGACGGCAAACGGTCGCCCCCGCAGAAGAATAACTTAGCTAAAAAAATTTCCAGCGTAGTCGTCTAGGATTGGAGGTCTTAGGCGGCTACTTTAGTGCAAAGCACCATGATGATTGTTGTAATCGCGATAACGCGAATAATAATTTTCACCATGAACACTCACCCCATTTCTGGGGGCACAGCTTTGACCGTCTGCCGTTTCCGACCGCCGAGATTATATCATATTATTTTCAAATTGCGAAAAAATTTTTCGACAAACTTTTCGGCGAAGAAGATATAAAAATTTACAGCAGAAATTTGAAATAAATTTAAAGTGCTTGCAAAAAAAATTTGTGGAAAGTATAATTGCAAATGAAAAGCGTCCCACAAAATTTGCAGAACGCTTTTCGGTGGACGGCAAACGGTCGCCCCTCACAGTTATTACGAACTAAAAAAAAACTAAAATCCGTAGTAGCTTAAGCTGGCACTTAGGCGGCTACTTTACTGGTTAGCACAAGGATGGCTGTCGCGATTGTTACAACGCGAACAATAATAACTATCCAACGCATAAACCTCTCCCCCTTTCTGGGGGCATTTTTTTTGACCGCCTGCCGTTTCCGACCGCCGAGATTATATCATATTATTTTCAAATTACAAAAAAATTTTCCGATAAACTTTTTGGCGAAGAAGATATAAAAATTTGTCGCGGAAAATTTAGTTGAGAGAGATAATTTTTGAAAAATTTTTTGAAATATTTTTGTCGTGCGTGATGACCAAGAGCGCACGATTTTTTTCTGCAGAATCTTCTATCACAGCATTAATCAAATTTTCGGCGCGAATTTTATCCAAGCCTGCGGTGGGTTCGTCAAGAATCAAAATTTCAGGATTTTTCGCCAACGCCAATGCAATTTGAAGTCTGAGTCGTTCACCGCCTGACAAAAAATTTCCATTTTCGCCGACTTCAGAATCAATTTCAAAATTTTCAAGCTGACAAATTTTTAAAACTTCAAAAATTTTTTCTTCGCCGACACCTCCGCAAAAAATTTCAAAATTTTTCCGAATCGAGTCGCCAAAAATAAAATTTTCAGTCGTCGCCGCACAAATTTTTCCACCGACAAAAATTTTTCCTGAGTTCGGCTCAAAAAGTTTTGTAATTAAATTCAACAGCGTAGTTTTTCCTGCGCCGCTCTCGCCGACAATCGCAATTTGTTCGCCGCGCTCGACTTTCAAATTAAAATTTTTCAGCACAAAATTTTTATCGTCGTAGCTGAAGGAAATATTTTCAAGGTTTAAGATGCAAGGTTGAAGTGGCAAATTTTCGGCTTGAATAAAATTTTTTTCTTCGCGCTCAAAAATTTTGCTGTCAAACTTCATTTTTTTGTAAGTCAGAATCGCATCGGGTATCATCGAAAAAATTTCAAAGACCGACAGCAAAATAAAAATCCACACCGCGAAATAAATTCTGTCAACTTCAAGTCCGCGCAGAATGAAAAAAATTCCTGCCGCATTGAAAATTTTTATTGCCGAGAAGAAATTTATTTGTCGATTGTAAATTTTTTCTTGCGTCTGCGAAAATTTTTCTGCCGCGAAGTTTAATTTTTTTATTGCGGGAGTTTCGCCGAAAATTTTTAATTCGTCGCGTCCATCATAAAAATCTAAAATTTTTTCGCGGTAAACTGAATCATTCGCCGACTCGACAGAAAAAATTTTTGCAAAAAGCAAGTTCGACAAAAAAATTATCGGCAAGATTGGCGTTTTCAAAAAAATTGTCAGCAAGATTGTCAGAAAAAAAGTTGTCGTGAGCGGCAAAATTACTCGCGGCAAAAAATTTTTCTCCTGCTCTGCAATCACCGTCAATCCGTGAAGTAATTCGCCTTCAAAAATTTTTCCCGACTTTAGCGGAAATTTTTTTGCGGCTTTCAGAAAAATTTTTTCGCGCAAGTCGTCCAAGAATTTGAAAATTATTTTGTGCGAAAAAAATCTGTCTGCATATCGAAGTGCGGCGCGAGAAATTCCTGCCGCACGAACCAAAGTTATTCCGATTGAAAGTGCGCTGAGTGGTGGGCGAAGCGCAGCAGACACAATCAGCCACGCCGCTGCCGCCATCAATAAAATTTCGCTGAGTGCGGCGGAAAAATTTGCCAAAATTGCCGGTAAAAATTTTTTCATTCTGTCACCTGGAAAATTTTTAAACTTGAATTGTCAAGTGAACTGCAACGAAGTAGAAAATTGCAAATTGCACCTAGATTGTACATTCAAGAAAAAAAATCCTGCCGGGAAAAATTTTTTTCTTCGACAGGATATTTTTTTTCAGTCACAAAAAATTTTTTACATATAGTCGATGGAAGATTTTCTTCTTTCTTGTTTCATAAATCCAAACTTTTCTGCAACAAATTCTACAATGACAAAGAACACAGGAATCAAGAAAATTCCTAAACTTGTCGCGAACAACATTCCGCCGACAACCGCCACGCCCATTCCGTTGCGAGCCGCCGAGCCCGCGCCCGTCGCCACCGCCAAAGGCAAGCACCCGATTATGAACGCGAACGAAGTCATGAGTATCGGGCGAAGTCTCAAGCCTGCCGCCTCTATTGCCGCTTTAATTGGAGGCATTCCTCTGTCGACGCGAACTTTTGCAAACTCAACAATCAGTATCGCGTTCTTCGCCGCCAAGCCGATTATCATGATTATTCCGATTTGCATATAGACGCTGTCTTGAAGTCCCGCGTTTTGCTGACCGTTATTGAGAGTTGCCTCAAGCCAAGCCATGAAAAATTCCGAGAAGACCGCGCCGAAAAGTCCCGTAGGAACGCTGAGCAAGACTGCGAACGGCACCGACCAACTTTCGTAAAGCGCGGCGAGCATCAAGAATACGAAGACCAAAGCCAACGCCAAAACTTGCCCCGTCGAACTTGCCGCCTTTTTCTCTTCGCGAGACTGCCCCGACCATTCGATATTGAAGCCGACGCCCGCCTCTTCATTGACGATTTCCTCGATGGCGTTCATTGCTTGACCGGAAGAATATCCTGCGCCCGCGTTGCCTTGAATTGTGACTGCGCGTGCCGCGTTGAAGCGTGAAATTTGTGTCGGACCTGTCGAAAGATGCGGCGTTATCAAAGTGTTAAGCGGAACCATTTGCCCGCCCGAACCTTTGACGAAAACAAACCTTGCGCAATCCGCCTCCGAACGATACAGCACGTCAGATTGAAGCATGACTTTGTAAGTCCTGCCGAATTTGTTGAAGTCGTTGACTTGCATACCGCCGAAGTTGACTTGCAAAGCCGTGAACACGTCAGAAATTTCCACGCCCAAGAGTTTGACTTTTTCGCGGTCAATCTCGTATTCGACGGTCGGCGAGGCGATATTAAACGTTGTGCGGACGCCCTGCATTTCGGGACGCTGATTGGCTTTGGCGACGATTCGTTTTGTAATTTCGTCAAGTTCCTCGTCGGTGTGCCCCGCCATGTCTTGAAGTTGCAAAGACCAGCCGCCGATATTTCCCAAACCGGGCAAGGCGGGCGGGTTGAAGGCGATAACCTGCGCTTCGGGAACAGTCATTGCGCCGAGCCTGAACATTGTCCCGATACACGCGTTGATTGAGGCGTCTTTGCCGCGCTTATCCCAAGACTCCAAGCCGCAAACGATTATGCCCGCGCTGGGTTTGGAGCCGAACGAAAGAATATCAAAGCCGGTAATCATCATGCAGTTTTTCAAGCCGGGCATTTCCTTCATAACCGCGCCGCCGAGTTTGTCAATGGTTGCAACGGTGTGATTCATCGAGGTACCTTCAGGCAAGTTAATAGACGTGAAGAAATAGCCTTGATCCTCTTCGGGCACGAACGTCGAGGGCAACCGCTGATAAATCGTCCAAGCACAGCCGCAGACGATAAGCAGGAAGATTATCGCCAACTTTGAACGTCCTATAAAGGCGGCGACAGTTTTGACGTAAGAATTTTTCGTACGGTCGAACCAGTTGTTAAAGCCGTTAAAAATTTTGTCGAAGACTCCCATCTTAGCGTTGGGGTCTTTGGGTTTTAAAATCATGGCGCAAAGGGCGGGCGTCAAAGTCAGCGCGACGAATGCCGATAAAGCCATAGATATTGCGATTGTCAGCGCGAACTGCCGATAAAGAACGCCCATCATGCCGCCCAAAAATGCAACGGGCACGAACACCGCCGCCAAGACAAACGCGATAGCCACGACGGGACCTTGAACTTCGTCCATTGCGCGTTCGGTTGCGTCGACGGGAGATAAGCCGCTTTCCATGTGATGCTCGACGTTTTCGATAACGACTATTGCGTCGTCGACGACCAGACCTATTGCCAAGACCATTGCGAACAATGTCAGCGTGTTGATTGAGAAGTCGAGGATTATGAACGCCGTGAAAGTTCCGATTAATGACACGGGAACCGCAAGCAACGGGATTAACGTTGCGCGCCAACTTTGCAGGAAAATAAAAATGACGAACACGACGAGGAGCAAAGCCTCAACGAACGTGTGCGCGACTTCCTCAATCGAGGCGCGGATAAAATCTGTGCTGTCGAAAATTTCATCAATGAAAAGTCCGGGCGGGAGATTGGGCTTTTGACGTTCGATAATGTCCTGAACGCCGCGGACAGTCGTCATTGCGTTTGCGTCCGAAGTCAACTGAATACCGAAGCCGACGGAAGGATAGCCGTTGTATTTCGCAACGATATTGTTGGCGCGTTGCCCCGATTCGATTCTGGCAACGTCTTTCATGTAAACAAAAGTGCCGTCACTGCGGCTTTTCAAGATAATGTTGGCGAATTCCTCCATCTCGGAAAGACGCCCCTGAACTTTGCCCGTGAATTGTTTTTCCTGACCTTGAGCCAGAGGCATTGAACCGATTGTGCCCGCCGCCGCTTGGAGGTTTTGTTCGTTAATCGCGGCGGAAACTTCGGCAATCGTCAAGTCAAGTTCGGCGAGTTTGTCGGGGTTGAGCCAAATGCGCATTGAGTAATCGGAGCCGAAAATCTGAACGTCACCGACGCCGTCGACGCGCTTAATTTCGTCCATAAGATAAATATCGGCGTAATTCTTCATGAAGGCGCGGTCGTAATCGCCGTTGGGAGAATACATTGCCAAGAACAGAGCCATATCGCTTGAGGATTTGCGGGTCGTGACGCCCTGCCTTTGAACGTCGGTAGGCAAGCTGGCGTTTGCAATGGCGACGTTGTTTTGAACTTTGACGCTGTCCATGTCGTCGTCGGTTCCGACTTCAAAGACAACGCTGAGGCTGTAACGTCCAGTGTCATCGGAGTTGGAGCTCATGTAGTCCATGCCGTCGGTGCCGTTGACTTGTTGCTCGATGACCTGCGCGATAGTTTCATTGACGACGCCGGCATTTGCGCCCGTGTAAGTTGTGCTGACAGAAATTGTCGGCGGGGAAATTTGCGGATATTGCGCGATTGGAAGTTGAATTGCCGCGAGGATTCCGACGAGTGTGATTATCAAGGCAATGACTATCGCGAATATCGGTCGGTGAATAAAAAATTTTGCCAAGTTGCCGCCTCCTTTTTAGGAGCTGTTTGTAAATGAATTTTGTATTTAGGATCTACTTTTTCTTTGCCGCACCAAAGAAAAAGTAGCAAAAAGAAAGGTGCTTCGTCCGCTGTATTTTGCGTCACGCAAAATGGTCGCGGCGGGCGCACGTCCTTGTGCGCCCGGGTTTCGACTCATTTCTGAGGAGTGATTGTCATGAAAAAATTTTTGGCGGCGTTCGTCACGATTATTATTTTGATGACGGCGAACGTTCTGGCGGCAAATTATATCGGCAACGCGAACACGGGGAAATTTCACTACGCAGATTGTTCTATGGTCAACAAGATGAATCTCTCGAATAAAGTTTACATGAACACCCGCGAAGAGGCGATTAATGCGGGCTATGTTCCCTGCAAGAGGTGCAATCCTTAATGGACAAGTTAAAAGTTATCTTCATGGGTACGCCCGAATTTGCCGTGCCGAGTCTCGCCGCGCTTATCGACAAGACCGAAATAATTTGCGTCGTGACTCAACCCGACAGACCTAAAGGACGCGGGCATAAACTTCAGCCGCCGCCCGTAAAAATTTTTGCCGAAGAAAATAATCTGCGCGTGATTCAGCCGCTCAAAGTCAAGGCTCCCGAAGTCGTCGAGGAAATTGCCGCACTCAAGCCCGATTTAATTATCGTCGTCGCCTTCGGACAAATCTTATCGCAAAAAATTTTGGACATCCCGCGCTTCGGTTGCATAAATGTTCACGCATCACTCCTGCCGAAATATCGCGGGGCGGCTCCGATTGAGTGGGCGATAATCAACGGCGAAAAAGTTACGGGCGTCACGACGATGCAAATGAACGCGGGACTCGATACGGGCGACATGCTTTTGAAGAGCGAAGTTAAAATTCCCGACGAAATGATTCTGCCCGAATTGCGCGAACGCCTCATGACCGTCGGCGCGGACTTGTTGCTTAAGACGCTTTACAAACTTCAGAACGGCGGACTGCAACCGATTAAGCAGGACGATTCGCTGTCGTGTTATGCGCCGCTGATAAAAAAAGATACGGGGCTTATCGATTGGAAAAAACCTGCGCGGGAAATTCACAATATGATTCGCGGACTTTACGGCTCGGCAAGGTCGGGCAAGTTCAAAATCTGGCGGACGCGGCTCACCGAAGAAAATCTTTCGCCTGCCGAAATTAAAATCGTCGACGGAAAATTTTTTGTAGGGACGGGCGAAGGTTCGCTTGAGATTTTGGAAATTCAAGCTCCGAATTCCAAGAAACTCAACGCAGCGGATTTTCTTCGCGGCAACAAGGTCGGTGAAAATTTTTGGACGAACGAATAATCGCGACGATTGAGCAAAGCGCGGACGATTGGCAATACAGCTTGCGCCCGCGCAGATTGTATGAATATATCGGGCAAGACAAGGCTAAGGCAAATTTATCGGTGTTCGTCAAGGCGGCAGTCAATCGGCGCGAGGCTCTCGACCACGTCTTACTTTACGGACCGCCGGGCTTGGGCAAGACGACTTTGGCGGCGATAATCGCGAACGAACTCGGCGTAAATTTCCGACAAACTTCGGGACCTGCAATCGAACGGGCGGGCGACCTTGCCGCGATTTTAACCAACTTGCATGACCGCGACGTTCTGTTTATCGATGAGATTCACCGCCTCAGCCGGCAAGTCGAGGAAATTTTGTATTCGGCAATGGAAGACTTCGCGCTGGACATAATTATCGGCAAAGGACCCAAAGCACGGAGTATTCGCGTGGATATTTCGCCGTTCACGTTGATTGGCGCGACGACAAAAGCCGGCTCGTTATCGCCGCCGCTAAGGGACAGATTCGGCGTCATAAGTCGGCTTGAATATTATTCGACGGAGGCACTGGTTGAGATTATCACGCGAGCCGCGCAGATTTTGAAAATCCCGATTAAACTTGGCGGCGCGGAGGAAATTGCCAGACGTTCACGAGGGACGCCGCGCATTGCCAACAGACTTTTAAAGCGCGTTCGGGATTTTGCGCAAGTCGAAGGTTCCAAAGTCATCACAGACGAAATTGCCGACCGCGCATTGTTGGCATTGGAAGTTGACCGCGCAGGGCTTGACCATACAGACCGCCGCCTCCTAAACGCCATGATTAAAAAATTCAACGGGCGACCCGTCGGCTTGGATACCCTTGCCGCCGCCATAAGCGAGACCCGCGAGACTATCGAGGACATTTACGAGCCGTATCTTTTGCAACTGGGATTTATCATGCGGACGCCGCGCGGTCGTGTCGTGACGGAGGCGGGCTACAATCACATGGGCGTTGCCTATCCGAAGCTCAACGACACGCCGAGCCTTTTTGACTTTGAGAATTCTTGAAATTTAAAAGCCTGCCGCAACGAACGACAGGCTTTTTTGTTGCCAAGTTTAAATCTTGATGACGCCGATAATTTGAATTTCAACCGACTGGTCAATTTCGGCATGAGAAACGATTGTGAGACCTTGCACCGAACGTTCAACAAGTTTTCGGAAGTAGAGGCGGACGGCGGGGCTTGTCAAGACGATTGCTGGGTAACCCTGATTCGCAAGCTTTTCGATTTCCCTGTTCAGCGAGGCGATCATGCGGCGCATTGAATCGGGGTCGAGGCTGACATAGGAGCCGTGATCCGTGCGTTGAATGCCGCCGACAATCCGATTTTCCAGCGCGGGGTCGAGCGTGACGCATGGCAAGGTTGTGCCGCCCTGCAAGACTTGATGAGTAATTTGCCGAGCCATTGCGTGGCGAACATATTCCGTCAAAATTTCGGGGTCTTTGGTTGCGCGGGCGTAATCGGCGAGGACTTCCATAATCGTTGCCATATCGCGAATCGAAACGCGTTCGGTGAGCAAATTCGCCAAGACCTTTTGAATTTCGCCGATACCCAAAAGTTCGGGAACAACTTCTTGTACAAGTGATTGATGAGTTTTTGCAAGGTTGTCGATAAGATTTTGAGTTTCCTGACGACCGAGAATTTCTGCTGCGTGTTGTTTGATAACTTCCGTCAAATGCGTCGCCAAAACCGAAACAGCATCGACAACTGTGTAACCATTCAATTCTGCCTGTTCGCGTTCATTTTCAGGAATCCACAATGCAGGAAGTCCAAATGCAGGTTCAATAGTTTCAATACCTGGAACTTCTTCAAAAACTGTGCCGGAATTCATTGCCAAGAAATGATCCAACATCAACTCACCTCTCGCAATTTCCATACCTTTCAGCTTGACAATATAAGCATTAGGTTT
>CALEPR010000016.1 GCA_937910665.1 uncultured Selenomonadales bacterium | reverse complement strand
ACAAACTTTTGCTTGATGTTATTCTTGCCTAAAATTTATGAAACGCCCGTGACTTAAAGTTAAAGTCTTGTTTTTTTTTTCTTGCTGTGTTAAGATTTACGCTGTATTTTGACAAAGAAAAAATCACTGGGAGGCAAATATTTGAAATGAAAATCGATACAAAGGAAATAGAAAATTATGAGCGCGAATTGACTGTCGAATTTGATGCGGACGAACTGGCGAAAAGCAAAAAAAATGCCGCTAAAAAACTTGCGGAGCGTATTTCGATTCCCGGTTTTCGCAAAGGCAAAGTTCCTGTCCAAATTTTGGAACAGCATATCGGAAAAGATGCATTGCTCGATGAAGCTGCCGACTTGCTCATCAATAAAGGCGCGAACGAGTCAATTAAAATGTTTAACTTGATTCCCGTCACCGAAATGAAGCCGAAAATTATTTCCTGCGAAGATGGCAAGGGCTTGGTTTATACTTTGACTTTCACGCCGTATCCTGAAATTAAACTCGGCGAATACAAAAATCTTGACGTTGAAAAAGTTGTCGAGCCTGTCACCGATAAAGAAGTTGACGACCAACTTGAACATATTCGCGGACACCACGCAGTTATGACTGACGCTGAAGAAGGTGCGGAAGTTATCGACGGCGATTTTGTCACGCTGAATTTTTCAGGTTCCGTTGACGGCAAAAAGTTTGACGGAGGAACTGCGGAAGATTATCCGCTGACAATCGGCTCCCACACTTTCATTGATAATTTTGAAGATCAACTTATCGGTCTGAAGGTCGGCGAGGAAAAAGATGTTAAAGTCACTTTTCCGGAAAATTATCACGACAAAAAATTGGCTGACAAAGCTGCCGTTTTCCAGTGCAAAATTAACAGCATTAAACATCGCGAACTTCCCGAACTGAACGACGATTTTGCAAAAAAGGCAAGCAAGTTTGAAACTTTGGACGAGTTCAAAGCAGATCTCCGCAAAAATCTTGAGGAGCAGGCGGAGCGTCGCGCCGAACAAGATCAGCAGGAAAAAGTTCTCGACAAAGTTGTTGAAAATATGACTGTCGATTTGCCTCCTGTCATGGTTGAGGACAGAATTACTCGCATGATAAATGAATTTACTGTTCAACTTCAAACTCAAGGCGGCGACATTGACAAATATTTGTCGGCGGCGGGAATTGATATGGAAAAGTTGCGCGAAGATTATCGCGAAGCGGCGAAGAAAAATTTGTTGACTGATATGATGCTTGAGGAAGTTGCAAAAGTTGAGGACTTGAGAGTCAGCAAGGCGGAAATTGATTTTGAAGTTTCAGTGATGGCGATGATGTATCGCACAACTCCGAAACAGATTGAAAAAATTCTTCGCGAAAACAGACAGATGACAGGAGTCGCGGCGAATGTTCTCCGCAGAAAAGCTATGCAATTTATTTTCGACAACATGAAAGGCGCAAAAAAAGTTTCGGACGCTGAAGAAAAAAAATCTGCCGACGCTGAAAATAAATCTGAAGAAGTTGCAGAGCAGAAAGATGGAGAGTAAAAAAAATTTAGCGAAATAAAATTTCAAAAAGGCGATTGGGAGGAATTTTTTCTCAATCGCATATTGTTTGTCAGAAAAAATTTTCGGGGTGATAATTTTGGCTTATTATGTTCCAATGGTAATTGAAAAGACAGGTTACGGCGAGCGCGCTTATGATATTTATTCCAGACTTTTGAAGGACAGAATTATTTTTCTCGGCGGCGCGATAAATGACGATGTCGCAAATTCTGTCGTCGCGCAGATGCTTTTTCTTGAATCGGAAGATCCCGACAAAGATATTCACCTGTACATAAATTCGCCCGGCGGAGTCGTGACAGCCGGTTTGGCAATTTACGATACAATGCAGTATATCAAACCGGACGTTTCGACAATTTGTATCGGGCAGGCGGCGAGCATGGGAAGTTTGCTTTTGACTGCGGGAGCGAAGGGAAAAAGATTTGCACTGCCGCTTGCAAGAATTATGATTCACCAACCTTTGGGCGGCGCGAGCGGTCAATCGACCGATATTCAGGTGCATGCCAAGGAACTGGTTCGCACTCGTGAAATGCTTACGAAGATTATTGCGGAACACTCCGGTCGTTCGATCGAAGAAGTCCGTGAAAAAACCGAACGAGACTTCTTCCTGACTCCGGAAGAAGCTCTTGAATTCGGTGTCATTGACGAAATCTTCAAGCCTCACAAGACAGAACCGATTATTCACGCATAAAGGCTGATTCGATGTATAAAAGCGGAAAGAACCATACTCAGATTACTTGCAGTTTTTGCGGGAAGCCTGCGGAACAAGTTGCAAAGATGATTTCTGGTGCAAACGTTCACATTTGTAATGAATGTGTTTCGGCGTGCTATAATCTTCTTTTGGACGATTTTGCGAAAGAGGCTGCAAAGGCGCGGGCGGAAGCCGCTACGGCACCGCTCCCGACCCCGAAGGTATTGAAGGAACACTTGGACGATTTTGTAATCGGCCAAGATGATGCGAAGGTGGCTCTTTCTGTTGCTGTTTACAATCATTACAAGCGTTTGCGTTACCAAGATGCGAATGCGGGAAAGAAGGAAAAGGACGATGTCGAAGTCGAAAAGTCGAACCTGCTATTGGTAGGCCCGACGGGAAGTGGCAAAACGCTTCTTGCGCAAAC
>CALEPR010000015.1 GCA_937910665.1 uncultured Selenomonadales bacterium | reverse complement strand
ACGTGGGTCTTCTATTTCCGAAAAATATTCTTGCACTGGCGGTCACTCCTTTTTTGAAGTGTAGCATTTTTATCTAAATTTTTTATGAAACGCCCGTGTATTTTAAATCATTGTTCGCCTTTAAAAATTTTTTCGCGATTGTACCTCAAATTTTCTTGAGCAAAAGCAGCCGTTTCAATAATTGTTAAATCTTTCGTCGTAGGTCCAGCGGTTTGCATTGAAATCAATCTACCTTCGGAATCAAAAATCATTTCGTCCAATGTCACGCGAGTTTCTCGCTGTCGCGTTTCCTTCACTGTCTTTGCACGCAAATTTTGTATCAAAATAAATTTGCAGTTCTCCTCTCGCGCAGATTTTAAAAATTCTTTCGCGTCGTAAGAAAATTGTTCCGCTTTATTGACTGTGACAAATCTTGGTTCGGCGAAAGTTAAATTTGTCAGCCGAGATCTCAAACCGTCTGTCAAAAGCGACAAAATATATTTTTCATCTTCCGCAGAGAAACTTTTTTTCAGAACTTTTATCGGCGCGACATAAATCGGCGTGTCGATTTTATTTTTCTCATCAAAGTCAACCAACTTTTCAAAACCGCCTACGTCATAATAATTTTTTAACGCACATTCAAGATAAAGTGCCATTGAGTGCGAATAGTGATTTTCAGATTCCTTCGCCTTGTACTCGACAAAATTTCCGAACTGAACATAACCTAAAACTTGCAAAGATTTTTTTATAACGTCGCCGCTGATTGCAATTCTCCGCAAGTTAATTTTATCTTTGTAAGCGTCGGCAAAATTTCTGTTGCCGAGAGCAGGTGCGCCGAAAGTCACAACTTTAATTCTGCTCATGTCCGCGCCCGCGTCGCAAAGTCTGACGGCAGTCATCAAGGCAACCGCGCCGCCTAAACTGTGTCCGGTTATATATAAAATTTCTTCAGGATTTTTTTCCATTTCCTCCAACAAATATTCTTTCACGCCGCCGGAAAGTGCTGCGTCTGTGTAGTCGCGGAAACCGCGATGAACAAAAATTTTGTCTGCGCCCACTTCGTCTTCGAGAAGTCCGACTCGACCGACGCGAAAGTCAACTTCAACATCTTTCAAGTCCTCAGTCCCCGCGATGACTAAAATTTTCATCTTACCGCCGTCGTCCAAATTTCTGCCAATCAAATAGGCTTTGACATTTGCGCGACTATTTTGCGTTTTCAGTCCGAAAATATCCCAGCCTCGCGCAGTCAAAATATCTCGCGTAAAAAAATTTGTGTCACCGCTGTAAGCAGCCATTGAAGTCAAAGCGCAAATTACATCTGTCCGCGCAGTTCCAAAATCCAAATTTTCCTCCGCACTCGCAACATCCGCAAAAAAAATTAAACTCAGAAATGCAACTAAAATTTTTCGCATAGAAACTTCCTCCACAAAAAATAATTGTCTTTCACCAAATTTTCAGCTATAATTCCTGCCATAGTGCCGAAGCTGAAAGGCGGGGCGGTCAAATTCTAAGCCTCCAAAAATGAGGTGACGCTTATGAGTATCGCGAAGTTCATCATCACCGTAATTGTGGTGACAGCTATCGTGCTCATGGTAAGCACAAATGTAGCCGCCTAAGTTTCAAACTTCAGCGGCTACTCATCGTCTTTTAGTCTGTTCTTAAAAAGTAGATGAGAGGCTGACCGTCTCGATGGCACGAAGTCCTGTTGGTAGCAGGACTTTTTTTATTGCCGAAAACTCTCAACTCTCGAGCAAATTATACTTGCCGACAAAATTTTTTGCAAGAATTTATTTTCAATTTTCATTCAAAAGTTCAACGGCGAGCCGCGCATTTGTCACGGCAAGTTCATTCAAGTTTTTTAATTTTGTATCGTAGTCAAAATTTTTTCCTGCGGAAAGTTTTTTTGTTACGCCGTCAAAAATTTTCTCTGCCGTCACGTCTGACAAAGTTCCCACAGGTTTTTCTCCGATTGAGTCTAAAAATCTTTCAATCTTCGGATCATAAGAAATTCCCAACATCGGAACGCCCATCACTCCGGCAAAAATCAGTGCGTGAAGTCGAATGCTTATTAAAATATCCATACAGCCGACCAAACTTAAAATTTCTGCCGTTGAAAGTTCTTCGTCGATGACTGTGGAATTTTTTTCCATTAACTCCGCAGTCAACTTCGCCGCCTTCACGTCTTCAGGAAATTGCATCGGCAGGAAAATAATTTTCGCGCCGAGTTCCTCAACTAATTTGTCCAGAGCTTTTGTCAAATTCGATCTGCAACTTTCCCAATGTTTCCAACGTCGAACAGAAACGCCAACTTTTAAGGAATTAGGAATGAGGAGTGAGGAGTGAGTAATTGATGATGAAAAATTTTCGTGCCGCGATAAAATTTTTTTACCTGCGTCGAGCGTTACAGGTTTTATCGCCAAGACAGGATCGGCAGTGCAAAAAATTTTCGGCTTTGTGATTTGAAGTCGATTTAATTCCTCCAGAGAACCTTTGTCGCGAACAGTTATTAAATCCACGCGATTAACAATCCAATTCATCAATTTATGCGCCAAAGTTCCGCGAATAGGACCAATGCCTTGCGCATAAAGCATAACCTTTTTGCCGAAAAATTTTGCAAGAAAAATAATCCCCAGATAATAATATAAACTTCTGCGACTTGTGACATTTTGCAGAAGACTGCCGCCGCCGCTGATTAAAAGATCCGCCGACAAAATTTTTTTCACAATCGCCCAGACATTCAACCAAGCCACAGCGTCGACATTATGACGTTGCTTTGTGTATTCGGGATTGAGTGAAATGACTGTAAAATTTATTTCGTCGTCGAGTTCGCGGAGAGTTTCCAGCATAGCCGCAAGCATAGCTTCGTCGCCGCCGTTTTTCGATCCATAGTAACCTGAGATTAAAATATTCTTCAAAATTTTTCACCTGTCGTCAGCCTTGAAACGGACAAAGAATTGCAAAAACAAAATCAAAACTGCGCCGATTATCGCGCCCGGTATCACGCCGTCCACGCCGCGCATAAACGACATAAAAATTGGCGTACGCATATGTGCAAAAGTTTCAACCATCGAACTTTGTCCAATCGTCGCCGCAAGCGTCAGGACAAAGCAAACCATTTTCGGAAATTTTTTCAGGAAAGCCGCGATCGCCAAGACAAACGCCGGGTGTCCGAAGAAAATTTCCTTCGATCTCGGTCGCGCATAGAAAAGTTGTTCCAACATCGCGCGAATTTTCATTTCCGCTCCTGCGACAGGCATTCCCGCCGTGTGTCCGCTCCGCAAAATTAAAACTGCAAACGCCGCGATTACAACCAAAGCCGCCAGCAAACTTTTTACAGTTATGTTCATGTTCAAAATTTCTTTAAACTGAGTAACTGCTGAAAAATTTTTCCGCGCTTCGTCCACGACGTTAAATCTCTGCAAGAAAGCGACGGCGACTAAAACCAAAGGCAGGACGAAAGTTAATTTTATTCCTCTGAAAATTTCAAATTCCAAAAAGTACTGAACGTCCGAAAGTGAACCCGAAAGATAAGCCGCACCGATCATAGAAGTCAAACTTGTCAGCAAAAGTGCCGCGACCGACACCCAAATTATTTGCAAAGTCGAAAGGTCTTCAGTTTCATTTGCCGATTCGGATTTTGCCTTCACGCGAATAAATTGCAGTCTGTCAAGTTGCAAAATCACCGCGAGCGCAGGGAAAATATTCGCGCTAAGAAGTGCCGCGAGCGTCCGAACTTTTCCGCCGCCGCCAAGCAGAATTGGAACGACAAAAATTATCGACAGCAAGACAAACAAACTTATTTGCAGTCTTTGTTTTGAATTTAATCTGCGCGAAATTAAAGACAGATACAAAATCACAGCCGCCGCCACGCCGATTAAAACCAAAATTCTAAAAAATTTGCTTGGATAATAATCTTCAAAAGTTCCCGCCGCTCCGAAAGTGTAACCTTCTGCCTGTAATTTTTCTTTTGTGTCGGAAATATATTTTAAATTTGTTTCCAACAAAGTCATGCTCGGCGCAGGCTTGTCATAAATCCTGAACAAATTTATTCTGATATTTCTTTCGTGATCTGTCGTCGCCCAACGCTGAACCGCCGCATCAACTAAAAGTTTCGGCTGTTCATCTTTTGGAATTGCATAAAGTCGAGCAATTTTATCGTAGCCGAGTTCGCGAGCAAGTTGATCCATTCCTGTCTGCGGATAGAATTGCAACTGCGTGAAGTGTTCAATCAATCCCAAAGTTACGCCGCGATTTTTCATTTCCTCCGCCGTCACATCAACGTGATTCGGTGCGCCTAAAATTTCCGGACCGTCGAAAACAATTTCAGACACAGGAAAATTTTCCAGTCGCTGAAAAACTGCGCGAACATCTTCGGGAGTACATTTTGTAAAGTTGTAAGGTCTCGCAAGAATTTTAAATCCTGCGTCGGAGGCAATTTTCATTTCGTCCGAAGACAAACCGAGCGGCATTTTCATGAAAGGATTGTACTGCGCTTTGACTTCCAAAACTTCAACGTTTCCGATTGCGAGGACATGAACTCTTTCTTCACCGATTCGGCGAATTAAATCTTCCTTCGCCTCAGTGTAATTTTCTAAAGTGCGTCCAATGATGTAAACTTTGTTCGCGTCGATTAAATTTTTTTCGACGGCATTTTTCCACAGCGAAGTTAATTGCATGCCGCTGTGATAGTTCGACAAAATTTCACTGCCGGAAAGCGCGATAACTTTTCCCTGCCGAGTAAGTTTTTCAAAAGTCGCGTCGTAAATTGCCAGCGAAGTAATTCCTGCGTCCTTGAACTGTTGCAAAATATCTTCAAGTTCATAACCTTCACGCTCGGCAAGATTGAAAAGACTTTCATAGTCCATTGCCATATCAACTTGTGAATTACTGATCTCAACTGCATGACGCTGACCAGCAATCGCCAATGATGCCAATAATCCAATCGCAATAAACAATAACAAAATTCGATTGTAAATAAATTTTTTCATCGCACTCCCACACTTTATTTTGTAAAATATTTCCGATTATAACACGCCTGCAAATTTTATACCACAGATTTTTATAAACAAAAATCCAATATGACTAGGACATATTTGCTTGGAAAATTTTTTAAACTCCAGTTGGACAGTAAGTATTTTTTTAGTTGACAAAGAAAAGCATAAATATTAAAATTCTTAAAAATTGTTCATGTAATGTGTTTTGTTTGATTGGAGATGAAAACATGGCAAAAAAACTTGTGTTAATTCGTCACGGTGAGAGCGAATGGAACAAATTAAACCTTTT
>CALEPR010000014.1 GCA_937910665.1 uncultured Selenomonadales bacterium | reverse complement strand
TTCCAGAGGATAGCAATTAAACCACGTTTTTTTCTCATTGCCAGTTGGATTTTTAGCTATCAATTCTCGCGCATTAGTTTCTATCAATTTATCCAAACCTTCAAGTGACCTGTGATTTTCAAATCGTCTTCCCAAGAGTAACTCATCTATCGCTGAAGTAAAATACTCGTCTTCCTTTCCTGTTGCCCAAAGCCAATTCTTTAAATGAAATTCAGCCTTCTTCTTAAAAATTGTTCGGACTGCTATTTTAAAACTTCTAAGTTCGTCCTTATTCCACTCTTGTGGAATAGTTGAATTAAAGTATAAAATTTTACAAGGCAATTTACCAACTAAATGTCTTTTTATAGATTCCGATGCTTTAGCTGAGAGTACAATTACCAATCGAGGCTTTATGACTTCCAATATCTGCATGAAAATTTCAAAAGCCTTCTTATCCTCGTCTGGCATAATCTCTCGAAATTCTCCAGCGATCAGATTCGGTCTTTGATAATATGTACAATAACTGCAAGCTCTAAACCGCTTACAAGTATCTTGCTCCAAATCATACTCTAAATATCCCATTGCGTGACAAATGTCCATGTGTTGCATATCATACGAATAACATGAATACATATGCCGATAATTTATGTATTTTTTGAAGGTCTTATCAGCAACCTCGCTGTACAACTTTGCAACTTCTTCTAAAAGTCTAGGTGACTCTGGATTAGCATATTTGTCGTAATTCCGATGAACATTTTGTCGAACATCAAAGTAAACCTCAGCCATTCGCCATTCTTCTTCAGACAAGCCATCAATCATTTTCGGGGTCGGCTCGTCATACCAGCTCTGGAACATTTCAGCTTTATTTGCGAAAACATTATCTGGAAGATTGACACACTCACCAACAAATAAAACCTCACCACCGACATAAGGAAGCATTTCGGGATGATTCATAAAGTGAGCGATTCCTTCAAAACCGTTTTTTACCAACATTGCACATTCTCCTTTGACATTTTGTTGACTACAGTATATCAGAGCCAATGTGCACTTTTTTGTTCAATAATTTTTGAAATCCTTGTTATCATTATATGTTTCATGTATAGAATTGTCAATCATAAATCCCATAAACAGAATTTTAGCTTTCCTTAGCATTACCATTACCCACAGGGTGATAATATTGTTTCACGAAAAGCTAAAGTATCTCCGAGAACATCAAGAACTCTCTCAAAAAGAAATTTGTAACCGATTAGGATTGCCTACTTCCACTTATTGTCGATACGAATCCGGGGAAACTCAACCTAACCTGACCACCTTAAAACTCATTGCTAATTTTTTTGATGTCACTGTCGATTATCTCTTAGATAATCAAATTTTTACAGAGAACGAGTTGGTCGAACTGCAGTCTTTTCTTAAAACTGGTAACTACACTGTTTATGGCAAATTTCCATCTGATAAAGAACGACAAAAATTACTCGCCATGCTTGAAATTCTATTCAGAGATTAAGGCAACAAAAAACACAAGTATTTTCATTGCATAAATTTGCAACAGACTTACTTGTGCTTTTTTCTTTAGTGACAATCATAAATGACGATTGTATTTAAATTTACTGTTATTCCCCCTAAGAGTAATAGGAGTCGTTTCAAACAATGTTCCATCTCGCTCACAATGCATGGTATAGCCGACTCCACCGTACTTTTTGATTAATTTTTTTACTTCAGAAACAGAAATCCCACCTAAAGTATCTTCACCATCATTCAAGCCGTACTCTTTCATCACATCTCTGCTGGTACCTTCAGGAAATTTATAATAATGTAGCCTCATTTGTTTATCTTTCCTTTCTCCAAACGCTACCTGCATTATAAAATTAATCAGGTGCAAAATTTTGGACATCAACAAAAAAAGCCTTCCATGTATCATACACGAAAGACTTTATCATTACCGTCATTATTCGATATTGAAATCCGTCATTTTTATCCTTCTGTCGAAACAGTTTCATTTGAATTTTTTAAAATATCCTGAACACCTTCCTGTGCCATTAAAACTCTACGCAACTTTGCCAAATTCTTTTCCAAAGATTCTATATTTCTTAACTGTTCAGCACACTTTTCAGCGTCGTTCGTATCAACATCTTTTTCATCATGCGGTACTTTACTCCACGCTTCATTTATATCAACAATCATCTGAGCATTTAACTTTTTCTCGCGTTTTTTGGTTACCGTTGAAATATTATTTTTTCTCTTGTAAGCGTTTAAGCAACGATATGTCATTGATTTAGCTAACCCAAAAAGTTCTTTTCCTAAGTCCTCAACGGTTTTACCAGTTTCTTCAATTAAACGATACAAGATTTCGCCTTTTTGCAAAGTCGTCATCGGAATAGCCGAGTTCATGCGCAACGCCATTTTCACATCTTCTAATTTAATATCCCTTTCTTCGGAAGGAACATAATCCAAAACTGTAGCCAAAATCTTATCCTGCGCATTTGCTTGAGCAATTTTATAACGATGATGACCATCAATTATTCCGTATTCCGCTTCCTGAGCAACTCCGTCGACTCTCTTTTCTTCTTCTGTCAACTTACGAATAACAATAGGATATTGCTGACTGTCTTGACTTATTGCATGTTCCAAAATCTTAAAACTATCAGACTCTTCATTCATTCCTCGAATGGGACTTATAGCCGCAGGGTCAATCTTATTCAAATCAATCATCAGAGCATCCATAAGAAAAACCTACCCCTCAAAAGAATTTATGAGATTATAAACCACTTAACAAAGGTTTGCAATATTTTTCATTCCAATAGAGTGGAATAACTTATTTATTCAGATGTACCAGAATTTTCATCAGTCCGTGTTGTAACACTATTATTAACTTGTTCAGCAGTCTGCAATCTTTCTTTATACTTTAAAAACGCCTTTTCACATTCCTCCAAGTGTCCTCGGATTTCTTTTATCCAACCGAGTTGACTACCAATGTTCCTCTCATCAAACTGTTGAAGCAATATATCTTTATTAAAAATCATATTTTGTGCCGCATATTGAATCAAATCAACTCTTTTAAATATGTCATCAATACTAAGAAGTGGAACGTCGCGTGGTCTCTCAATGGTCGGAATATTATTTGCCTTCTTATAAGCATTCAAACAGCGATACGTCATCGAAGTCTTAATGCCAAATAATTTCTGCCCTATTTCTGCCACATCTACCTCGTTGAGAGAGTCTTTATTCTGCACCTTAATAATATTATATATGACTTCACCCTTTTCGACCGTACTCATTGCTATATTTGAAATATTAAGTCGAAGTGCTAGTTCCATATCCCTATAATCTGACTGCGGATTTTCATCAATTTCAGCGAGAATAGATTCCTGATTATTTTCAAGAGCTATCTGATAACGGTGATGTCCATCAATTATTCCGTACACTGCGACTTCTCTAGCTGCTTGTTTTTCTGTATCAGTTAGTTGCCTAATGAGTATTGGGTTTAACTGTCCATCTTGCTTAATCGAATGTTCTAAAATTTTGTAAGCCCTGCTCTTTTTTTTGAGTTTACGAATATTGCTTATAACCTCAGAATCTATCTCTGTCATCTTGACCATCAAGGGCATAATTCAAACCTCCATTTGCTGAACACAGGAAAAACTTTTCAGATTATATCAAAGAAATTTTTAGTAAACAAGCCCCCGCCTAAAGACGAGGGCTTACACAACATCTATTCTACAATTTTTTATCTCTTTACTTTAACCTTATAAAAATTTTCTTATTATATCCAAAAACTCCTGCTTGCTAATTTTCCCTTCAATGTAACGAATCGCATTGCGCCATAACCGGAATTTGAATTGTGACGAATTATACGGAGTATTCTCCAATATTTCATAACAATCCTGAAGTCGAGCCTTTGATTGAGTAAAAATTTCTTTGCCAAATCCATCGTAAAAATCTTTATTCGACGGCTTACCGATTGCACCTTGACCCATACTCATCATTTCTTTCAAAGTCGGCTGCCTGTTATTGATAATGAAGGGCTTCAATCGACTGATAAAATTATCGTCAAGTGCCAGCGGCTTATAACCCATATGCTCAATCGACAACGGCAAGTATAATCTCTTGTCGTCATAAACTGCCAGATTGTGTTGGTGCCCGTGAATATTTATGTCATAGTCGTGACCAAAGCGCGGACGATGTGAGAACAACATCACCACATTTTTTATATCCATCACCAGCTCTTCTACAACTGCCGTAAATCCACAAGATAAATAAAAATCATATGGCTTTTTGTCGTGGTTACCTCTGACTAGAATCTTCTTGCCGTTCCAACTGCCGAGACGTTCTATCCACTTCTCATCAAACGAAATGTCACCGACATGTATCACTGTATCGGTTCCAGTTACTACTTCTTGCCAGTTCTTTTCTATCAGATTTTCAAATTTATCCGGACGATTACAATACTTCTTAATGTTTTCATGTCCGAGATGCGTGTCGGGAATTACATATACCATTTCAATTTTCTCCTTTAATTGCCTAAAAACAATCGTCGCCAAAGTTTACCAAAGAACTCCAACGACGATTATTTTATTTCAGTTTTTGATATAAGCCGCCTACGCTCTGATTTCAATATCCTGTTTGTTTCCACACTTCGGACACCTAAAAGAGTGGCGATACACATTAGCCAGATGCGCGGTGTTGTACTTGCTCGATGAAGTGTAGCCGCAAGATTCGCACTTACGATGATAATCGACGGTACTTCCTTTTGTTCCAGCTATTATTGCGCCCTTAATTGCAGTTGCCATTTTATCACCTCCATTGCAACTGCAATTAGTTTATCACAGTCAATGTGCAATTTTTTGAACTTATATGCTACAAGTTCCACTACTTCCACATCTTTCACTCTAAAATAATTCTTCATTATCGCCTTCAATAAATAATATCAGAATCAGCTGTTTCATCATACGGAGAACCGAGCGTGTCTATTTCCCCTATAATCTCAATCTCCGGCTCCGAGTCAAAATAATCAATTTCATGCAATGCCAACCAATAAGCCTCCAGCGTTCCTATCTCCGGATTGTACGAGTGAGCACACTCCTCATTATCAACTGATTTTTTTATCATCAACCTCCCCAAATCAATCTGAATATCTACATTTCTTCCGTCATTTAATAGCACTTGGATTTCTCGCTTATCATAAAATTTTATGCACTTAATTGTTGTGGCTTCTCCGTTATGTAAGCCCTTAACTATTATCGCCGATTTATAATCTTTCAAGAACTCTCTCCTGTTAAATTCTTCCATATATCGATGACCACTGTAACCAAGTCGGTCTGACTTGACGCTCATGATATTTTGTAGTAACAATTTTTTCTTTAAATTCCCGACGAGGTTTCATTATCCCATGATAGCCGACACTTATCATGTCGCAATTCAACACCAAATAAAACAATCTCCGATAAAAATTATAATTGGGAATATTTTTTATATGACGAATGCGCCGATTAAAAATAATACGCCAAAATTTCCTGTGCCACAAATTACTGAACCAAACCAGTCGATTCTTTTCCTCGTCAAAAAAGACGCCCGTTATCCAAATATGGCGATGCGGAGTGTTTTTATATCCAAGTTCCAATCTATGTTGCCGAGTCTTTGAACGTCGCCAGCCATTACCTCGCCGACCTCGCGTTAATTCCGTGCCATACTTCGGATGTTTGCTTACTTCCAAATCCTCAAACATTTATTTATCTCCAAACTCACCAATTTTTATTACAAGATTTCCTTCTTTATCAAAATAATGCTCCTGCAGGGCATTTTCTTCGCCTTCATCGTTTACATCTTCCCAATTTGTTTGAATTTCTTCTTCCGTTCCGTCAGAATACTTTATTTTTATGTCTACAATGTCCGGATAATGAGTGACACGCCACCAAAACTCTTTGTCACAATCAGTCAGGACTTTCCCCTCAATATCTTTGTCTATTATTAGAACAATTCTTTCTGCTTCCTTTCTTTTAAGCCATAAGCCAAGTTCACTGTCTCCGTCAAGTTCCTCATTTCTGCGAAACATAAGACGCAAATCTCTCATTCCCCACACTAAAAATTTCATAATATATTTAGGCGGAACCTTTACTACTTCTACATTCTCAAATCCAATTTCAATTTCAGTAATTGTAATGTCCATAATGTCCTCCGATTCTCAAATGCAACACTGACAGTAATCATAAATTTTTCTGTACATGCTACCATCAGCAATTTCGTCTTTGTATTTGCGAACATGTCGAGCTGCCGTTTTCCGATGATATTTGCTGTGATACGAATGCCATGTAAATTGATGTTTCTCTTCGTCATAATTCAAAGAAGATAAACCCGTATCCAAACTCTGTGGAAACGTAAGCCAACCAATACATTGAGGGAATCTATCGTAAAATTTATAAAGCTCCTCATAATCTTTCAGACTGCCAAGCTTACAGGTTTGACGGATTGTACAGCGTCGCCAGTTTCGACGATTCTCCCACTGCTTACGTTTATGCGAATTGCCTGTACTTTTTGGTTTATCCTGTATAATTATTACTTCAGCAATCGCCGCATCAAGTTCATCTTGCGTCAAAATTTTTCTCCTTCCTCAATGGACATGTTTCATTGGAAGTCTTTTATATTCGGAACCATTGGAAATATCTCCCTTAAACCTGCGCGGCGTCCTACATTCCACACGCTTTATCGCTTTTAAAGTCTTGGTATCAAAATTTGATGAAGAAAATTTTCTATACCGACCTTTGCAATACCGAGTATACACTCCGCCCTTTCCATAACTCGCCAAGCCCCAACGACCATAACACTGCTTACAACAGGGTGACCAATAATTCTCTCTACAGGACTTTATAACTCCGATTTTACAAGACTCACCAACTGTACAAAGTCGCCAATACCTTTGATTCTCCCATTGTTTGCGCTCATGCGAATTGCCTGTACTTCGCGGTTTATCTTGAACAACTATCAACTCGGCTATTAAATCATCAAGTTCTTCCTGCGTCATACTTCTTGCCCCTCAATATGTACAATTCAAGTGAAGTCTTTTATATCCTGAGCCGTTTGAAATATCTCCTCTGTATCTGCGCGAATTTCGTCGCTGTAAACGTTTTATCAATCTCCTAATCTTGACTTTCCGTCGAGCTAAACAATTTGCACAAAGCTTCAATCTGCCCGTCATTGAGTTGTATCTGATGCCTCCATTGATTCCAGCGTAAATTCCAGACTGCCCATAAAAGTAAAAATATATATAGTCATAATCACCAACAGACCTAGAACTACTTTGAGCCAAAAGATGATTATAAAAATGCCGCGCAGGATTTTTCAGCCATTCAGACCTAATTAATTTGCCCCAACGACGTTTGTCTCCCATTTTCCTAAAGTATGAATTGCCGGTACTTATAGGCTTTGTTTGCGGAATCATTATTTTTCTAATCAGTGCATCCAAATCCTTCGGTGTCACTTCTACACTTCCTCAATCTATTATAGGATATTTCATTCTGATTTTTTTATATGCTGAACCATTAGCAATTTCATCTCTACACTTACGCGGTTGCCGCCGCCGGATCCTCTTTATCAAGCGTTTCCTCTTTTCATTCTGCCGAGAATAACAATCTGCTATTTTCTTCATTCTGCCCGTTAAACCGCTATATCGAACACCATCCATCGAACCACCATATCTTGCTCCTACCAAACTTCCTCTACTCCAGATATACATATAATCGTAATTGCTACAATACCATATCTGACCTGGTAGCCTTAATCGGCTGAAGTGACTATAAAAATCTGCCACAATAGTTTTTAGCCTTTCTAACGGGATAAATCTCCTTAAGCGTCGCTTGTCTTCCTGTTTTCTAAAATATGAGTTCCTCGCACTTTGTGGCTTAATTTGCTCAATGATTACTTCCCTAATCATTGTATCCAATTTTTCTTCTGTCATATCAGACCTCCAGCTTTGCAATATTATAACAACACGAATGTGCATTTTTCTGCATAAAAAATCCCTCTTTACTTATAAAGTTAAAGAGGGCTATTTTTTATCCGTGCAATTCAGAATATCAATCAGCTGTCGCGCTGTCATTATTCGTGATTCTTGGGGAAAATGTTTAATGTTTCCAGTGATTAAACAAACATCTTCACTCTCCAATACCAACCTATAAAACGGAACATCTTTCATATCCGGTAAAACTATCATGGCATCTCCTATTGGCTCTATCAAAATTCCAAATTGCTTTATCGCCGACAACATATAATCCACTAATTCTTTTGAGAAATGAAACTTAGGACGATTCAATACATTTGTGTACTCTGCAAATATTTCCTTGCTGTATATTGGCGTTACTTCTTGGCGGAACACTTTTTCCATGACCTGTACTGTTGCACTGTCATCTTTACTTGATAGCAAAGCCGTCACTATAATGTTGGTATCTATAACTACAAACACAATTCACACCTTCATATCCTGCCGCGCAGAACTAATCTCTTGATTTATCTCATCCAATGTCATACCCTGCAACCCGTTTTCTTTTGCTTCTTTTCTTAGAGCATAAAAAGTTTGCAACGCTCTTTCGCTGGTAACTTCCGATTCTGAACTAATAATTTCCATCAGCACTCTTTTATTTTTGACGACTGTTTTTGCAAACATATTTATCACCGATGTGGGCGTCATTCCTATTTCCAAACACAACAAATCAAATTGCTCTTTCAAGCTCTCGTCCACCTGTATATTCAACATTGCTTGTGGCATAACTGTAATTCACTCCTTTCATTTTCTGACATTATATCTCAAACTCCGATTATCATCAACTTGCTCCTAAAGTGAAGAACTTTATCTTTGTAATAATCTGCATCATGATAACTTCTTTCTTTAGCCTTGCTGTCATCTTCAGAAAAACTTTTCTGCGAGTCAAGCAACCTCTTCAGCCTAAGCTCGTATTCGTCCCCCTCAATCTCGTCGGAAAAACCATTTTTCTTGACCACTTGATAAACTTTTTCATAACTGTTGACCAGTGTTTCGAGAAGCTCTCGCGAGCAATTATCTCCTAGCAAGTCTGCCGCTATCGACATTATTTCCAGCTTTGTATATTGATTAACCAGAGTCTTATCACAAGCTCGCCCGAATTTATAAATCTCCTCTGCTGCAAGCTTTCTATCGTCGCCGTAAAGCTGAATCAATTCTTCAAGAGGTGTCTCCATGAAAAAATTCGCTATTTCTTTCAGCTCTTTGAAAGGATTCCGACACAGATTCTTACACAATTCCTCATCTGCCATTTCAAAATACTTTACCGTCCACCGTGCCGCCTCCGGAATATTATCATCTTCTAAATACAGCTGAATAATTCTTTTGCAACAACGCTCACTACCAAACTTTACTCCGTCTTTGTAAATTTGCAGTGCCTTGCTCCGAAACTTCGGCTCCCACATCTCGGCAAAATAATACGTGCCGTGCGAATCTTTCAGCTCATACAATTTTTCAAACCACTCGAACGCTTTTTCCTTGTCTATTAAACTCGTATCTTCATACTCAAAATCATCGTCGCCATAATAAATATGCGCAAGCTCTCCCATTCCTTGAAACTTATTGCCGTCGTTGCGTTTCGTCAGCCATTCCAGTGCCTTTGTCTCATCTTTCAAGCTGATGTATATCTCGGCTATCTTGAGCATTGCATCCCACTTGCAATACTCATCACTTAAATCATTAATATTTTCAATTTGAGACGCTTTCTCAAACCACTTTATTGCCTCGTGAACATTTTTTTCTGTGCCTTCACCTTTTAAATACATTTGACCCAATACATAGTAGCAATCCTCACCTTGCTCCGCGACTTCCTTGTACAATTCAAATGCTTTTTTCTTATCCTTAAGACAAGAACTGTATATGCCCGCTAAACACGCTTGTGCTCCCAATTCATTGCCATCGTTGTAATTTACCAACCAATTCATAGCCTCAGTCTCATTTCCCTTATACTCAAAAAGGAGAGCCGCTAACTCAAACATTGCTTTTTTATTTCCCAACTCTGCTGATCTGCGAAACCAATAAATCGCCTCGTCTATGTTTTGCTCAATTCCATATCCGTCCTCTAAACAATAAGCAAAATGATTCTCCAAATTCACATCACCAATCTCCGCCGCTCGCCTGTACCATTTCAACGCCTCCGATTTATCTTCACTGACTCCACAACCTAAATTATACATATAGCCAATCTGTTCCATTGCTCTGGCATTTCCAAAATCAACGGCTTTGATAAAACATCTTAACGCCTTCTCATAATCTTTCCGAACATCATCTCTGCCGTAAAAATAATCCATTCCTTTGTCATAAAGTTCATTTGAAGTCAAAGTTTGCAATCCCTCTTCAAATTTATCCATGATAAACCTCCAAATCAATAATCCCAGTCCCAATAATGTTCTTTCGTTACCATTCCAATATACTCTTCAACAAATCCTCTTGCCTGAGTTTCATCTTCTATTCCAGCTCGGTGAAAATTATCCGCTATATTGCTCATTATTTCTACGTAATCATCATACGAATCCACGTCCATAAAGTTCCAGACTTCTTGCCTAACCTCTAATTCTTTGCCGTACTGCCCAGACAGATAATACGCATTCGCCAAAGCATTCAACGTCTTATAATAAATATCGTCCTCTATATAATCGCCGTCTTCTCTTGCCTCGCTCATTGATTCAACTTTGCCTTCGTAAATTTCCACAAGCCTTTCTGTCATAGTTTTAAGTTCACTATCACTAAGCAGAGATTCAATATCGTTTTTGCTCAATCGATTGTAAAGATACACTAACCGACTTATTACACGAAGCACCGAAAAATCATACAACTTTTCCTCAAACATATTCGCCATTAAAATTTTAAACCAGACTTTCACAGATTCTTTAATACGTCCTGATTTCTCTAATGCTTCTGCCCATTCTTCCAAATAGGTTTCTCTGAAGTTATCGGGCAGATTGACATACTCCTCACGCATAACTGCTTCCTCTTCATAGCGTCCAATTTTATTATACAGTTCAGCCAATGAAGAAATAACTACATCACAACGCCAATTATATTCTTCCTCATCTATAAATTCCTCGTTGCCTTTCCTTACAAAGACCTCGTACATTCTCTGCCAAATTTTTAAAGACTCGGCATAATTCTCGTCGTATTCATACGCCAACTTCTTCATCGCCGAAAAACTTTCTGAACTCTTCTCGCCGTATTTAGCAATGGTCTTAACTACAAAAACTTTCAAGAACTCCAACACTTTAGCTGTCATTTCTACTGATTCGTCATCTCGACCTAATTTGCTCAGACCTTTGGCAACCAACTTCATTGCATCCAATATAAATTCGTCATTGCCCGCTTTTTCACTGACTGCCAAAAACTTTTGCGAATACTTCAAACCGCGTTCATAGAACTCTCTGTTCTGACAATCCGACGTTGCTATTTCATCATAATAAACATACGCTGTTTCAGACATTACTCGCAATGCCTCTCTGGACAGCTCGCCATACTTCTGAATTATTTCTTCCAACTCTTTTTCGTAATCGGCAATAATCTTCTCGGTATATATCGGCACTTCTTTTTTGCGGTCATTAATTACCAGAATCTCTACCATGTGTTCATACCAACGATTTCTATCCTCGTACGTTTCAAGACCATTATCCTTAAAAAAATAGCTCTCAAATACCAGCCTCTCAAATTCTTCCAGCGGAATATCTTTCGCCGACTTATACATAATTTTCACTCCTTACCTCTACTCCTAACTTTTTCAAGCGTGATTTCGCAAAACTTATAACGAGATCGTCTTCAGTACCACTTTCATATTCGCCTCCCACATGCTTGCCGTCAGGACCATACGATACAAATCTTTCCTTGCGTTTTGCCGATACATTATAATTTCTTTCCGTCAGCATCCTGTAATATTTTACGGCATTGTCTGTGTCACCCGATTTTTCATATACCTTCGCTATATAGTAAATCGCCCACGCCACTTCTTCGCCTGTCAGCTCTTTTTTATACCACTTGATTGCTTCATCAAAGTCCCCTTCATCTTTGTATATTTCCCCGACGGCAAATGAATCACCAATTAACTTGAAATACTCTATCGCCTTGGTCGTATCCTTATTCAATTTCATACCTTCAAACTCATCCTCGAAAGCTTCGCGCTCATATTCTTCGCCGTCTCGGTACATTCGCGCTATCTTCCGAACTTCTTCACTGTCATCAGATTTATATGTTTCGTGATATTTTGAATACCATCTGCCAGCCTCTTCTAAGTCTCCGGCTTTGCGATATATCTCGCCTACGTAAAACCAGTAACCTCCTTTGGAATAATAATATATCGCCTTTTCTACACTCTGCTCGACTTCTTTACCTTCAAGATAACATCTTGCCAAAAAACGCCAGTTCCCTGCCTTGTCACAATAGTCTATCGCCTTCGATAAATCCTTCTTGACTCCATATCCATAAAGATAATATTGTCCCAAGTCATAATTCGCGTCCGTTCGACCATACCTTATCGCATTTTTAAAATATCTCATCGCTATCCCAAAATAGTGACGCGCAAATTCATCATTGTAACTTGTATACAGCGAATCTTTCTTTTCATTGTATCTAATTTGAAACAGTGCATTGATTGTATAGTTGTGACCCATTTCATATTCATCATCAGCCACTTCAGGCAACTTGTCCTTAATTCTTTCATACCAACGCGACGCTTCCTTCCGATTTTTATGCACACCTTCACCATCTCGATAACGGATATACATCTCTATCATAGCCCTTTCATTGCCCAGCATCGCCGCTTGCTTGTACAAATTAAATGCCTTGCCTTCATCATATTCAACTCCATCACCCAGCATATACAGCTTCGCTAAATTTGTCATCGCCGAAACATTTTTTAAATCAACCGCCAACCTAAAACATTCTACCGCTTTTGCCACATCACACTCAACAGAGCTACTTTCATAGAGAATCCTTCCTATTGTATGTAGTAAATCTGAATCACTAACTCTTACTGCATAATCAAGCCACATAGGTATATTTGACTCTATATAGGCGCAATTTCTGTCGCCATACAATTCATCCCAAATACTTGCTGAAACGAAAATACACTCGCAAGTATTACTCTCAAAATCTTTCTTGTTATGCTCAAGTATCCTCTTAGCTTCAAAATTATCGCCTATGTGAATGAGTATTAGTTTTCTCAAATTCTTTAGCGAATCTTGAAATTTTTTCTTGTCACTATCAACTTTGTTTGTTTCTTTAAGTCTCCTATTACGCAATCTTGCCATTGCTTTATGCCTCCAAATCCTTTTTCCAAGCACCTTAACAGACTGAATTATAATTCGTACTCCTTTATGTAAAAAGCCACCAATACTTTATCCTCTAAACAAAAAATGGTATTCCCTATTCTCCAATCACGAAAATTCGTATTCGCAATCATTTCGTCAATCTGCTTCAAAATTTTACCCTCCTCTTTATCATATTTTTCATGGTCAAAATCATAATGGAGATAATCAAACCAAATATGCACAAAAAATTTCCGTGCTTTAAAACTCTGTACAAATTCTTTCAATCTCATATTATCGCCATCTGGCTCGAACTTAAAATACTCAATGCGAACTTTTCTATATTTTCTAAGCATATTTATATCATCGAAGTCAAATTTCAGCCGTCTGTCAAATCTGTAAATAAAATCTTCGTAAAACGATTGAAGATCCTTTGTCCTTATGTTGACATCGGCTCCAATCGTCCCTATGGAATCATCTTGCGACACTGAAATTGTAATAACGTGAGGATAACGGTCTCCGTACTTCCTTGCAATTCTAATCAACTTCTTATATTTCCATAAATTTTGACGGTCGGGTTCAACTATCAAAAATAAAAAATCAATGCCGCCTTTTATGGCTCTTTTCATATCCAAATCTGTTTTTAAATCATTAATATCATCGTAGGCAATACATTTGTTAATTCTGCCAGTAAGATGTTTTTTGCCGGTCGACACAACCTTCAAATTCAACACTTCATATAAATGGAATCTGAACGTACTGAAAAGCACATCTCTCAGTTGCAAATCTTCTCCAACCCAATTTATCCTGCTGTTATATACATCGCCGAATTGATACTCAAAATACTCACTGCCGTAAAAAAAGTCCACAACCGTTTTAAATTCGACCTCGCCACAATTTACCGACTCGACAATGGTTTTTATAATCTTATGGCAAATTTCATTCTGATTCGTATCGTAAGGTATCGCCGTCGTCGTATGTGCTTTATCAAATGTATATCTCCGAGCGTGCCGTTCAAATTTTTCGCGCAGAATTACCAATATCAAATCCACTTTATGCTTATCGGCTATCCTTGAAACTTCATCTGCTATAATTTCATTCGTCACTATGAACAGCAAATTTACTCCTTCGACTTCACGAACTATTTCTTTCTCACCGCCAAGTTTCGTAGCGTCGCACAAGTCTACTCCCTCTATTTGATTCTTCTCAAGAAAAGACACAAACTTTCGGTCGGTTATTACTTTTATTGAAGTCATTTTTACCACCTGTTCGTTTACTCTATGAACGCCAGAAGTTTTTCTTTCATGCCGTCCAAGCAGTTCATTACTGATTCTTTTTCCGCGTCAGAATATCTGTTTTGCTCTATCACTTCCCCGCAATTAAGCAAAAATACCAGTCTCTTATTTTTACGCTGATTAGCTACAATTACTCTTACTTCTTCCTTTCCTTTATAACCAAATCTTTCTGACAATATTACTTGAGTTGATTTTTTACTTAAAATATCATTATCAAAATTAAAACCAGAGAAATCATATATCTTCATCTTTATCAGTCTCCTTAAATTTTAAATCACACACAACCCCACTCATAATCGAATATTTTCCTATAATAGCCGTAATTACCGATGTCATCCTTATCCGTTCTTTTAGTCCGCCTCCTAATAAGTCTATTAAGTTCCCTTCTAAATTCTGGGCACTTATTGGAAAATTTTTTATAATGTGTACCACTATCACAACTATAACCTACGCCGCCCATTATTCCCCATGGACTACTAAAGCCATGCCAACAGCAGACACATTCCCAACAAACCGAACTGCGCATATACCCTAGAGATTTTTGCTTTGCTATCGGACAAATTTTTACATAACCCAATTTACAAGTTTTTCCTATTGTACACAGATGCCAATTACGTCGATTTTCCCATTGCTTGCGTTTATGGGAATTCCCTGTGCTTTTCGGTTTTTCCTGCACAATTATCAAATCGGCAATCGTCGCGTCCAGTTCTTCTTGCGTCATAATCTTTTCTCCTGTTAAATCATTCCACTCTAGTGGAATAAATTACTCATTCAGGATTTTATTAAATGCACTGTAGTTTTTGCCGGTGTCTCTCAGAGAACAGTAAATCGCAAACACTATCTCTTGAAAATAACCGTTGAATTTTTTCACTGCCTCTTTATACGACTCTGCCACTACATACGGATTATTTTGAAATGCTCCGCATCCAAACGCGCCGCCCACAAAAATATCTGCTCCATGATAAGCGGCAACCGTCAAAATTTTTTCGGCTCGTCTTAAATGTATTTCATAAAGTTCCTCTTCCGAGAGTTTAAGCGGTTTCGAGTTGCCCGCATTCATAAAATTATTTGGATTTGCTCGTAAATTTGGTGCCGCACAAGTCAAAATATCTACTTTTGTTCTTTTACTTTCCGGTATTGCCTCTGGAAAATCCACATCAGACTTTAATATGACGATGTTCGGCGAATAAATGATTCGGTCTGTATATCTTGAGTCCCGACTCGCACGATGATACTCATAAAAATTTTTCCAATTAGCTTCAGTGTTCAAAACTGAATACAATGTCGAGCAACGACATAACGATTCTTCCTGTGCCTTGCTTCCTTTTTTTACACCGCCTCCAACATTTGTCGCTGAAGCAAAATTCATTACAACTATCTTCGCATCGGGATATTTCTTCTTGTAATACTGCGCTGTTTCCAACGTCCGATATTTATTGACCGAAATCGTCGTGTTAGCGTACTTTGGGCGCGGCAATTGGGGATTATCATTCTCGACATAAATAACCGACCCACTTATTGATTCTTGTATTGATTGCTTTAACTTCTCATCATTCCTGCAAAGTCTCAAAGTGTCCTCAAAAATTCTTACCAATCTGTCTCTGTCATTGCTGTAGTAATTCATTTTTCCACTCTCCTATTCAAGACTTCTTTTGCTTTCCTCTGCCATTTTCGATATTTCTGTTTGTATTTATTTTTCTGCTTGGGATTTTTCTCCGAACTGCTAAGTTTCCTGTAGATGTCGGCGAGAACGTTAATATCATCAGCCACTTGTTGAACTGCTCCGCCATATATTTCTACTACCTCATCAAGGCGTTTTCCAAAGAAATCTGCAACCTTCTTTATTTCCTCTGACTCGCAGTCATAGCTTGCTAACTTAAGTTGATAGTGCACAGACCGCATTTTGTAATAGTTCGCGTCGTGATGTTCAAATTCTATTTCTTCGCCCGTATATTCAACACTTACAGAGCCTTCTTCATAATCTTCTTCATTTTCCTCTGCATACTCGCTCAACGATTCAGTCAACTTGCCTAAAGTATTTTCTACCGCGTCGCCTTCAACTGAATCAGGCACTCCCTCTTTTATTGAATCCTCATAAATTTGCTCGTTCAACTCCACCATATACTTTAATATTTTCCTCGAACAATCACTTCCCATTATGTCTATCACTATCGAAATCATTTCCAGATGTATGCTGATATTTACCGGCGACTCTCGACACGCTTGACCAAAATCCAACACTGCTTGCGCCGCTTTTTCTTTGTCACTGCCGTACAATTTGATTATCTCTTCGTTCGGTGTGTCCATAAAATATTTCGCGACTTGCTTCGTCTCCTGAAAAGGACTGCAAAACGGACATCTGCAAAATTGCTCTTCAGCTGTGTTAAAATATTTCACAATGTAGCTCGCGGCTTTCGGTATATTTCCCTCTTCCAAATAAATTTCGATAGCCTTATGACAACATGATGAGTCCTTCTCGGCATTGCCTTCATAGATCTCCAGAGCTTTCAATTTATCTTGAGAAACATATTCTCCAAGCTCATACATCCGCGCTATCCAATATCTGGCGTCCTTAAAGCCGCGTCTGTCCAGTTCCTGAAATAATTCAAACGCTCGCTTTTTATCTTCCAAACTCTTATCACAATGCGGCGAATAATCTTCATCTGCATAATAAATTTTCGCCAAACTATGTATCGCCTCTAATTCTGCATCAAATCTTTCATCATCCCTTTCATAAAACCCTGAATTTCGCTCAAAATATTTCCGCAACCAATACAACGCCTTCGATTCATCTTTGGGGACAAGCTCGCCCTTAAGATAAATTTTTGCCAGCTCATCCATCGAACGAGAATTCCCTGCTTCTGCTGAAATTTTAAACAACTTCAGTGCCTCGCTCAAATTTTCCTTAACGCCCTCGCCATTCCAATACATAACCGCAATATCATAACCATAACGCAGATTCTTTTCCGCCAATTTTCTGTACAGCTCAAATGCCTTAAGTTTATTCCCTCTTGTATCCGGCATCGAAAAATAATATATCTCCGCCAATTCTTTCAACGCATTATCCTCTGCATCCATTCCATAGTCATGCGTCAACCTGCGAAGGATTGAATATTCATCGCTATTCTTTTTCAGCCACTCAAATGCTTCCGCTTCATTAGCCTGATACTTTATGAGACAGGTAGCAAGCTCTTTAGTTCGATTATAATTGCCCAACTCGGCGGCTCGCTTATACCATTGAATTGCCTCACCGATATTTTTTTTCGTTCCCATACCTTTAAGCAAACAATCTGCCAGTTCGTTCATCGACGACGGATCGCCAAGTTCTGCTCCGCATCGATACCATTTAACCGCTTTCGCTTTATCTTTTTCAACTCCACGACCATATTGATATATACAGCCGATTTCACTTATCGCCTCAATACTTCCGGCTTCCAATGCTTTAAAAAGATACCGTATTGCCTTTTCATAATCTTTATCTTCTTCACCAAAGCCATACAAATAATCTTTCCCTTTTTCGAGCATTTCTTCCGCAGTCATTTTTTTCTCTCCTTGAGTCTAAATTTTAATCCCTCATAAACCCTAACTGGATTTCCACGTTCAAGTTGATAATGTTCGTGCCATGCCTCGCGGTCAACTTTCTGATTTGATTCGACTTGTCTTTGTTTCAAAAGTTCTTTGAGTTTTTTCTCGGCTATCCTTCTATTTGCTTGCTGAGTTCGTTCCTCCATAGCTGTGACAATAATCCCTGTCGGAAGGTGAATCAATCGGACTCCTGTATCAACTTTATTAACATTCTGTCCACCCTTGCCACCACAATGGAAATATTCCACTTTATATTCCAAATCAGCATTTACATTCTCTGCTTCCGACAAGATACTGACATCTACATACCAATTCTTCCGCTTATGATTCGGGCGAAACGGACTACGACATACCCATTGCACTGTTCCTTCCAATTTCCTAAGCTCTGATTCATGCTCGTTATTCTTTACATCCAGTATGATTGAGCTGTAACAATTTTCCTCCCGCGCAGATACTGTTTTTTTTACTTCAAGCCCTGCAAATTCTTTCTGCAGTGCCTTAGATAACAATCCTACTGCCAGCTCACATTCTATCGGTCCTTGCCCGGAACTTATTTGTATTTTCATCTCGTATCCTTCAATCCCATAAATATTGAAAATACTTAGCGAACAAATTCAATCCATCTTGGATTCTTTCATCGTATTCAGGGTAACCATTATCTCGTATCTGCTCAAATGACCACAGCATTTTTTCTATCGTTGCTCGCCATGCTTTCTCGCCGGTTTCGCCATTTACTGTTTTCATTTCCAATTCAAACGGAAGCTCTTCATCTGAAAACTCACAAGGAATTCCATGTATCTCGTGACTTAGAAAATCTTTCAACCCTGCCGATATGTACACCGAAAACGTATAAAACAAATTGACTCTCTCGCTGGGACTAAAATGCGGCACATTTAGCAATTTAAATTTCCTTTTAGCCTCTAATTTTTTGCGCTGTCTTTTATTCATGACAAACTCCTCCTTCAACAACCTTGAAACATACACGATTTTATTTCTCCAAACTCCTTCAGTAATTCTTTCGGTATTTCTAATCTGTTAAAAGTTTGATTGCAGATGAAATAATATTCTTCAAGTGCCTCTACATACTTTTCCGTTTCCAAAGAGCGTTCTTGCAATTCGATAAACCAATCGGACATTACTTTATTGATGTCATCTAAAAATTTTACGCCTTTTATTGCACAAGTCCTCAATGCTTCAATGTCCGACGTTATGATTTGACAAAACTTGCATTCCTGAAATTTGATTGACCTCAAATCTCTGTATTCTTTTTCAACATAAATTGAAATGCCCTCTGAAAAGCAAATGTTATTATCGAGAAACATTCCGTTACCCCACTGGTAATTATAGGCAATTTTTCCAGTAACAACGGCTTCTTTTTTACTCAGACTTTTAACGATAAAATTCTGAAACTCTTCAACTTTACTGTAAAGAGGTTTATGATTTTTGTGATGTCTGTTTTTCACTTGAAACCTCGCAAATTTTATTTTTCGATACTGTCAGCCTTGAAGTTGTAAATCGGTTTCAAAATTTTTTCGACTTCGACTGTTTCTCCAATCACAGGCAAAATATCGGAAATTTTTCTGTAAGCAAATGGCGATTCGTCCAATGTTTCTTCTGAAATGCTAGTTGAATAATTTTTTTTTTTGGGACTTGCAATTTTTATAAATTTGTGGTTATATATACGTAAGTTATTTCGGAAGTCGAAGACCGTCCTAGGTAAGGTTGAGATGGAAGTTTTAGCGATGCTATCGCGATGTGCGTACAATTTGATAGCGAACAACAAAGTAACTCAAATCATCGGAATAAATCTCACAATGCGAACTTAGCGAGTAACTTGGCGGAGAATCGTTAGACCCGAGCCGCGACCACCTGAATACTGACAGCAATCAGAATACGTGAAGAGCGTCCGAAGAAACAAGTGAAAAGCAACGGAACCGGCGTAACATATTCCCAGCGACACGAGCCAGAAAGCGTAGTGCCGAGTACAAGTAACATGGAAGACTGGTAAAACACTCCACCCAGAGCATGAAATTTGCAGGGTGCCGAATTCGCCCTTAGGGGGGGACCTAGGTATAGGAGGTCGGAGCTTGTGACCATAAAGCGGTTAAGAACCGAGAGCCTGTCGTGTAGCGCGTATGCCCGGACGGGCTTTTTGTGGTTGCTGGAATACACACAAACATAATAACTTCCATCATCGTCAACATCAATCTCAAATTTTCTCGAATTGCCTTGTCAATCTTCTGGTATTCGGGACGGAATTTTTTTAACCTAGCCATTGTCACTCCGCAACCTATATCTGTTCCAACTAAATTTGGCAAAATTCTTTCGCCGACTGTCATTGTCAAGCCGACTGTTGAAACTTTCGCAGGGTGTACATCAGGCATCACGCGAATTTTTGAATTTTTTGCAACTTCATTGTCACACAACAATTTTATCTGAGCTATTGCATATTCATCGACTGCACCTTTTTCATCGGACACTGCATAAATTATTGCCTCCCCGAAATTGCCTTCAAGCTCTAATTTCCTCATAAATATTCTCCTCTGTTTTTCTGTCGCCGATTATATCAATCTAAACGTGCATTTTTTTGCACAAAAAATGACTGTGTCAGCGATTTTGTGTAAATAGCAAACCGCCTAAAAACGCCAACTTTTGGTGAGTTGGTGAAAGGTAAAATACGTGGTCGAAGAAAGGTGCCGTTACGCGATTCGTTTTCTTTCAAGCCACTCGAAAGATTTTTCTTTGAAAGAATGGCGTCAAATCAACAATCCTAATTACACAAAACTCCTGACACTGCCCAAAAAATCGGCTGTCACTCTTCATCCTCTATGAAGATTATCATCGCCGATACTATTTCTCCTATATCATTTATTCCTACAAAAACTTCATATTCTCCGTCGCCACAACCTGAACTTGAAACTACTCCTCTGTTATGTACGATCCCGCCTCTTTTTCCAGACAATACCAGACTGCACGCAAGTCCATAAAAGGAATTCAAATCATCAAAATCTCCGCCTTGATTTTCTTTATAATATTGGTCGTCGAAGAAGCCAGCTTGCCCACTGTCCACTCCTATCTTTCCTGCAAAAATACTCGGCTCAATGTAAAGATAATCTTCATGTTTAATAGTCAAACTTCTAATGTCGTGATAAATTCTATCGACTTCCGTCGTCGCTACATATCTTCCATTTACAACATCTTTCAAAGTCAATACACAAGTATTGTCGTGTTCATCATACCCATAGCACGGGTCGGAAATATAAATTTTGCTCGATTCTAACTCGAAACTTCCCAGTGTTACTTCTTTTGATTTATACATAATTCATACCTCCGAAAAAAATCTTTTAGAACAAGTTTCATCTTCAGGTGCCGTTCTTATTCTTCTGGCATTCCATACACAGACATTTACCATACTTCTGAAACGAAAATTCTGCAACTTTATCTGTTATCTTTGCCCCACAATCGTAACACCTGTAGCCTCCCTTCGGCATCGGCGGCTTTCTTAGTGAACTTGAGCTTCCTTTTGGCAATGGTGGCGGCGTATTTTCAGCTTTAGATTCTATCTTGCTTTTCAAGGGAACATCGGGCTTTGCTACACTCATACTTTCATCTGTTTTCTCATCGGCTTCGGGATCGTCTCCTGTTGCTATTGCCAATGAAAGCATGTATGCATATTTCAACGCCGCTGTTTGCGCTTTCATCACTGCCTTATCTGTTGAGTCCTGTCCTGAGCCAAATCCTCGAAATACTGCTGTCTCTCCACTGTCTTTATCCACCAATGTGACTTCAATTTTTACTGTTACCAAATGCTCAACTGTTCCTTTTGCTGTCGTAACTGCTTCGTCCTTTATTATCTCTGGAACCACTATCGTCGCTATTCCTTGCTTTGTAAATGCCGCATTCACTTTTTCCAGCACATCCGCCGACGTTGCATATCTGTACTTGTGAAACGTGTTCACTCCATTTTTTGTCACATACTTGCAAAGTCTCATTGCCTCTATCAATTTTTCCGCCAATTTTTGCATTTAGTTCACTCCTTCCATTTCAAAATTCTCTACGAGATTTTTTGCTGTCTTAAATATCAACACCTCATAATTATCCAGCCATTGAAGAAAAAGTTTATTCTCCTCTTCCGTCATTGTTTGACGGATTTTTTCATTTACATATCCTGCTATCTCACTGTAGTGATTCAACAACAGCCTCAACTCATCGGCTATGCTTTCGTTCATTTGTTCCCCTCCAATAATTTCTAACCATTAACCTGCTTGACTTTCCGAACTACTCACCGACTCCGTGTTATTTTCTTTCTCTGCTATCAATCTTCTTGCATACGGACAATTTTCTCTTGCCGCGCAGTAGTCTAGACACTTCCTATCATTCCAACGTTCTCGCGGCGTACATATTGGCGGCAATTCTCTTGTCTCCATTGCTTCTTTCAGCATGGTTGCCTTCTTTGAAAAATATTTTTGGAGCCAATAATCACTGATTTTATTTATCTCTATTAGGTATGATTTCTCCGTTATTCCTCTTTCCACTGCTGTTTTCAGATTGCTGTCTCGACATAGAGCTTGTATCACCATTCTTTTTACCGGATAGCCCTCTTTTTCCAAAAGCCGCCTGTAATAATTCAACTGGATTGCCCAGTCCAATATTTCCCTAACTCCATCGTAACGAAATTCTTTTCTTGTTTTTGCCTGTCCTTTCTTCAAGCCTGTTTTATAAACCTCGCCTGTTTCCACTTCCACCTTATAAATTCCTAATGCTTTCATCAGCTTGTATGAATTCGTGACTTTCAAATCCCCCAAGATTCCTTCTTCCTCATCAAGCAAGTTTCCATACAAATCAAGTCGTCCACTCGTTATTCCATCTTCCAAGCGAACTTCACTCAAGATTCCTTCAGCATTTTTTTCATGAATTGTATGAATTGCTTGTCCTTGCAACGAGTACAACACTGAAAATGGGTCTACTGCGTATTCTGTCACTTTCTTCAAATATGTTTCTCTCACTCCTGCTATCAATTCTGTCACTGAAGGCTGTTTGATTTTTCTATCCAACGACTTTGCTATTGCTCTCAGTGTCGGCAAAAACATACATCTCCTGCCTCGCTTGCATTTTGTCAAACACTCATCAATATTCACCTTTTCTCCGTTCGGACATATAAATTTGGTTGCTGGCATTCTTACTTACTCCTTTTTGCTTTTTCAATTTTCGATAACAGTATCAGCGACGATTAGTAAACCTAACTATAAAGTATATTAACGATAGGCAAAAAATTATATTAAAATCTAAACTGGCGTCATATCAAGCTTTACAACAAAAGTGGATGAATTTGGTGGACAAGTGGACAAGCTACTTTGAGGTTGTCCACCTTTTTAAGGGCTTATAAACCGCGTCAGAACGCCATTAAAATGAAAAAAGTGGATGAGTGGACAAGGTGGACGAATTTTCCTATACTTTCTAAAGTGTTTTAAAAATTTCCCCCGAAAATTTCTAAAACGTGATTGATATTCACACTTGAGAAAAAAGTTCGGGGGAAATTTTTTTTTCGCTTTCAAATGTTCAGAAAATCCATCCACCTCATCCACTTGTCCACCAAAGCGAAAAAAATAGCGTCAGGACGCGAAATTTTAGGCATAAAAAAGGTGGATGAACTTTTTGAGCTCATCCACCTTGTCCACCTTTTTTATCTGCGTCGTCTGATAAAGGTTGATATGACGCCATTTGTATTTTTTCTATACCTTTTTGCCTTTAGATAACATATTTTTTTGTTAGGTTTACATAAGTCCTACACAAACATTAAAAAAAGTGGACATCCACCAACCTTGTCCACCTTTTGAATTTAACCGTCCTGTTATTCATTTTTTAGAAAGGCAAATCCGTATCGTCTATGCTCATGTCAGCTGGCAAATTTTTTTCTTTACTTGCCAAATCAACAGGAATCTCTTTTCTACTGTAGATACGTCTTTGGTCTCCGTAGCAGTCGTGGAAATCTTTACTCCGGTTTTCGGATAATTCCCAACCTTCAAGTGTGCTGAGAACTTCATTGATGCGGAACATAGTTTTGCGTTTGTCGTTGCCGAAACATTCATTAAAAATCTCGGCGGCACAAGTTTCAGTTCTGTAAACACTACCATAAACAACAATACAGGTAACAGAACCGTAAGGAGTATGTTTCTCCATTTTTCTGGTGAATTTCGGATTAGCGAGGGCAGAGTCAAATTCGGTAATCTCGCTGGGTTTGAGTTTCTTTTTTCTCATTTGCCAATCGTCTTCGTCGAGAGCGATAGAATTAGTCAGGAAGAATTTATGACGTTCCTCTTTGGTTAAAACCTTCCAAATAGGATAAGGTGGAATTTTTACATTGAGGAAAGCATTAATTTCGCCGTCTAAGCTGTCGTCGACAGTGAAGGTCTCGGCAATTTCTTCAGCACGTTGTTGAGTTTCAGCGGAAAGTTGAAGTTTGCTGGCATCAAAGCCATCGGCAAATTTTTCGTTGAACTTATAAAGAGCCTCAGCCCAGACTTGTTGAATGTATTCTTCAGTGAGTCCTTCGACGTAATCAAATTTTTTGCTTAAGCATCTGAGAACCAAGAAACGACGATTGCCGGTTTTGTCTTTCAAGAATTGTTGGTCGTTGCAAGTTATGATGAAGACGCAATGACGAAGGAATTTTTTTGCTTTACGAGCGTAGACTTCGCGACGATCATCGGCGTTGGCAGAGATGAAAGCTTTGAGGGCATTGACTGCTGCTTTGCCACCAGCCCAGAATTCTTCAAGTTCAACAATCCAAGCACTTTGTAAAACATCAATGGCGTGGGAATCTTCAACGGAGTCTTTAAGAACAGCGTGCCACTTACCGCCGAGTAATTTCGCCATAGTAGACTTGCCGATTTTCTGAGGTCCATTAAGAACAAGAGCAGTTTGATATTCACAGCCCGGAAAAAAAATACGCGCTAAGGCACCAAACAACCAGTTCATAGTAACTTCACGGCTGTAATAAGTGTCAGCAGCACGAAGGAATTTTATAAACAAAGTTTCAGCACGGGGGATTCCGTCCCACTTAGGTAAGCTATTCAGATAATCTTTGACGACGTGGAAGGAATTTTCCCAGGAATAAGCTTGAAGAGTATCCTCGTAGAGATTTTCGTTAGAAATGTCAGTGTAATTGCGACGCAGGTAAACACGCAAATTTGAGTCGTCGGAATCTTGCCAAGCTTCATGGAGAGTGAAATTTTTCCGCCAAGGAGCTTGTTTTTTGAAAACGGTCGCTTGCTTAAATTCATCGTAGCCGAAAAGCCCGCTGATAACCGGGTCGTAGGTAAAAATCAAGTCATAATTAGCCATGGTCGGCAGAACAGAAATTTTATTGCCGTATTTGTTCTCTCGCCAAGAGCAACTGTCAGCAATAATTTGCCGCATTTCATTATCGCGCTCGATAGTTTGAGGTTGTGTTTGCAAATATATAAGACGTTCAATGGAATCTGCGCGGGATTGTTCTGCGGCTTGTACTCTTTGTTCATGCTGGAGTTTTGCTTTTTCGGCGTTCTTCTTTGCAGTGTAGTTCTTATGAGATTTAGCAATTTGGGTGACAATTTTTTTTATGGTGTCGCTGAGTGCTTTTATGTCAATCATTGCAGTTGCTCTGGTAGAATCGGCAACAGGGGTATCGGCAGTTGCATTCTGGACAGATTTTTTAGCTATCGACTTGGCAGAAGAAACACGAGCGATAAATTCATCAGCAATTTGTCTGTAAAAGTCATAGAATTGACAAGCCGCAACAGCATGAAGAGTTTTGGATTCATTGACGAGAGCCGAGGTAATTTTTTCGACGGTTAAAGATTTGAGATAATCAGCTTCAGATTTCAATTTATCTAAGGTTGAAGGTTCTATTTCACCGTTGTTAGTAACCCAATCAGCAATTTTTTCTTTCCGCGCAGATTCTTCTTTAAGGTTGTCGGCGAGTTTTTTAAGATTGTCCTGCGCGGCGTTGAAGATAGAATCAATTAATTCAGCGAGCTTATCCTGTCCTTGTTCACAAAGAATATCGTTAGCATCAATCTTGGAAACTTCCTCCGACAGGAAACTTTGGACGGCAAGAAATTGAGCAGACAATAATTCATTGTAGAGTTTTTGAGAATTAGTTCGCCCAGCCTCATCGGAATCGAAGAGAATTATAAAGCGAGGTTTTGATTCAGATTTTCCGAAATTTTCTTTTACGAGTTTGACGAATTCTCCGTGACCGGTGACGCCGGAAGTGGCAACGACGGGAAATTTTCCATTAGTTGCTTGCCAAATGCTCATGGCGTCAATTTCGCCCTCGACTATTATATTTATATTCTCAGTAGAAATGCTGTTAAAGTTGAAGGGGAATTTGGTTCCTGCATGAAGTTTCGGCTGAATGTACTGGCGCGTTTTTTCATCAAAAGAATCAAGAGAGACAGTAAGTCTAGCAAGATAATGGTCACTGGAAGGTACAGTCAGACGAGGGGTTGGCGTCGCATATGTATTATTGACACGACTTTTAGGAGAAGTCCAATCGGCAATATATCCGCAATGGAAATGGCGAAGAGTGTCGATAGTTAAGCCGCGTCTTGCATTTTCCGGAAGAGAGTTGAGATTATTTTGAGCGACGATGATGTCAGAGCGAATCAAATCCAGTTCTTTTTTTTCATTGGCTAATTCTTCGGGAGATTTTTTTGGTGGATGAACTAGGTGGATGTCCACCGGCTTTGTCCACTTTTTAGGTGGATGACCACCGACCTTGTCCACCAACTTTTTGACTTTTTTTGATTGATAATTTGATTCGAGATAGATATTGAACTCGTTGCAAGCTTGTCTACAAATTTCTTGAAAGTCGGAGCGGGGATGGAGGTTGTAATGAAGTGCGAGCAAATGAATGTTATCAAAAGTTTCATCGCATCTGAAGCAGTGATAGAGCCAGACTCCGTTTTTGGAGTTAGGAAGAATACCTGTTCCATCGCGACCAGTACCGTTGTCACAATTAGGACAAACATAGGTAGGTTTACCTGCAACGGTTTTTCTTGCTTCGTAGATGACATGATGAGCAGCTAAAGTATCAGGCGAAATATCTTTTATTTCCCTGATTACGTGTTCAGGAATAGATGTACTGAAATTGTTTTCGTACACGAAAAATCAGTCCTTTCCGAATAAAAATCTTGACCGAACCAACAAGGACTGATATAATCTTCTAAGGTTTTTGTATATCAGTTTTGTTGGTTCTTTCTAAGAAAGAGCTATCGGAGAGGCTCATCGGTGTTATAGCATCGTTGAGCCTTTCGCATTTTCTACGACAATCTTTATACTAATTTTGGTTTACAACAACTGCAATTAGTCTATCATATCAAGGCAAATTAGGCAAGTTTTTTTTGGTGGATGAACTTTTTGAGCTCATCCACCTTGTCCACCTTTTTTGGTGGACATCCACCGACCTTGTCCACCATTTTTATCCACCTTTTATTACAGAGCTTGATATGACGCCATTTGTGCTTTTGCTATACTTTTTTGCCTTTAGATAACATATCTTTTTGTTAGGTTTACAATTATTTGCTTGAGGAAGACTTGATAAAACTTAGTTTGAGTCGGTAAGAGCGAAATTGTTAGCAAACTCTCGTAAGTTAGATTCGGTGATTAGAAAAGTGTTAGCAATCTTTTTGGCTTTAAGTTTGCCGGAGTGAATGTAGTTGTAAATGCTGACAGGAGCGCGATTTAAGAGAGCGGCGACTTCTTTGATGCCGTAGGTTTTTTCGTCGTCGAGACGAATAACGTCAGTGTTATCGCGACGTTCTCTGTTGTGAGGGAGTAAATTATTAGTATCTTGAAGAAAGCGTTCGAGTGCAACATCAAGAGCTTCTTTGATAGAGATGCGTTCAGTGTAGGCGAAGTCTTTCAATTTTTCAAGGTAAGCAATGCGAACGATGAAAGTGGCTCTAGTCCAATCGTCGGGAAGACCAGCTTGAACGCTGTTTGTTTTAGTAGAAAATTTTTTCCTGCCACGAGTGGTTTCGGTGGGGATAATGCCGAGAGCTTTACGTTCAGAGTCAATATCGAAATTATCCAAGATAATCACTTCCTTTGTAACGATTATAAGTTTACATAGTATAAAATTTTTAGCTTGATTTGTCAATAAGAGATATGGTAAAATATAGAAGTGATATAAAGTGATAAAAAGTAATGAATCAATGTACAAAAATTTTTACGTAAAGCAAGTTATAATGAGTATGAAAGGGAATGAAGGAGCGGATAACAATGAAAATTGAAATTGTGAATGTAGGTCAATCGGAAGAGAAGGTTGAACTCGGTAAAAATTTGGTTCAGGAGGGAGAATTTGACAAAGCAGAGTTGATGTTGAAGAAGGCGATAAAATTAAATCCCAAGAATGCGGAAGCTCATTTTTGGTTGGGTGTAGCTTTTTTCAATCAGGAGAAA
>CALEPR010000013.1 GCA_937910665.1 uncultured Selenomonadales bacterium | reverse complement strand
CTTCAAGATTTGTGCCGTCGTAGCCAATAGCCGAGATAACCGAAGAATCGACTTTGATAATTTCCAATAAACGTCACCACCTTTCAGTATCTCTGCGGATTGTCACTGTGTCCAAACAATTTCACAGAAAGGAAAATTACAATGAATGAACTTGTAACCATTCGTGGCAATGATTGTTTTACAAACAGTCTTGTCATTGCCGAAGGAACTCACAATGAACACAAATCAGTTATCAGAATTATTGACACACACAAGAAACATTTTGAACGCTGGGGCAAGATTTATTTTAGCGATTTTAAATCGACAAATTATCTTGGTGACTTGCGTGGCAGACCGACAAAAGTTGCTTTTCTCAACGAACAACAAGCAACATTTCTGATAACGCTGTTGAGAAATTCTGAAATTGTTCTCGACTTCAAAAGCGAACTTGTAGAACAGTTCTTCAAAATGCGCCAAATTCTTATGCAACGCGCAACTTTGGATTGGCAGGAAACAAGGCGAATTGGCAAACTTACTCGGCGCAGTGAAACTGACGTTATCAAAGACCTTATCGAATACGCCAAGACGCAAGGCTCGAAACACGCAGACCGACTTTATCAAGTCTATTCAAAACTTGCAAATAAAATTGTCGGTCTGAAAGGCGGCGAGCGTGACTTTGCAACTATTAAGCAACTTAACACACTTGACGACGTGGAATCAATGATTTTTCACGTTATCAAACTCGGAATGGCGCAGTGCAAGCACTACAAAGAAATTTACAAAGACTGCAAACACCGGCTTGATTGGTTCTTGGAAATTACCTTCGGAGCGCAAAAAATCACAGCTTAAAGCCGTTGCGGATTGTCACTTCGTCCGACCAAATAATCCAGCGACACATTGAAAAAATCTGCAAGCGAAATGAGCGTGGAGGCAGTCGGTTCACGTTCTCCTGTCTCGTAGCGTTGATAGGTACGAAGAGGAATGCCCGCATTTCCAGCAATTTGCCTCTGCGTGAGCTTATTGGAAATCTTTAAATCAGACAACCTTTGACTGACCATATTCATAAAAAACACCCCCCTAAAACAAAATTTAAAAATTTCAAAAAGACTCTTGACAAAACGCCTAAACGGGCGTAATATACGCACAGTTGAACGCCCAAACAGGCGTAAAACGAAAAAGAAGGTGAGCGAGGTGAAAAAAAACTTAACATTAAAAGCGGCTCGCGAAAAGTCCGGCAAGACACAAAAGCAAGTCGCACAAGAAGTTGGCATTGCGGAAGTTGCATACAAGACTTATGAGTACGGCAAAAGAACTCCGACTGCACCGACAGGCAATTCGATAGCGCGAGTGCTAGGCACAACTTCAGAAATGTTATTCGGTTTTAGACTTACAAATGTAGTTTAGCACAAAAACAAAATTTTTGGGAGAGGGTTTTTTATGAAGAGTATGAGACCGAAAGGTGGTGAAAAAATGGAAAAACAAGAAAACGCAATTATCGCTTGCGAAGTCAAAGTCGGTTTAACCGCTAAATCTTGGAACGAAATTCAGGATATATTGTGCAAAATTCGCAAGGCTTGCGACTTCGACCACAAACTTGAGATAAATTTTGAAGGCTCATTCTTCAAAAGTGATACCAGCTTTACGAAGTGCAGAGAGTAAGGCTTTGTGATAATGACGGAGCAAATTATCCGCGTATTCAATGGCAGGTTCTTCAATTTTTCCTTCAGCTTTAGCTATACGCTGTTTGTGGTTAATCCGAGTATCCAAAATGAGCTTTTCCAAAAAATCTTCGTTGGTAATCTTCGGATTGTCTTTGAAAACGTGCAGATTCGGATTATCGACACGTCCCAATAAGTAGTCAACGGAAACATTGAAAAAATCTGCAAGAGCAACGACGGTATCCAAAGCCGGTTTGCCTGTGCCATATTCAAATCTTTGTATAGATGTGGACGTAACGCCAATGCAAAGTGCCAACTCTTTTTGAGTAATATCTTTTTCAAGGCGAAGAGCTTTCAAACGTTCAGGAAATTTCAATAAAAAATACCTCCCAAAATATAAAAAATTTCTTCTTGACACAACATAGCAAGTAGTGTAATATACACACATACACAACATAATAAGTTGCGTAAATAAAAGGAGAGGAGCGAAATGAAACCTACAATCAAAGACTTCAGGACGCAGAAGAAATTAAAACAATCCGACTTGGCAAAAGCGGCAGGTATAACCGTTACAAGCTACCAAAGGATTGAATACGGAACACAGCGTCCGAGTTTAGACACAGCGTTAAAAATCGCAGATGCGCTAGGTGTGCAAGACCTGCGCAAACTGTGGAGCACGTCTGATAAGTCATTCTAACACAAAAACAAAACTTTGGGGAGAGGGTTTTTTATGAAAATCGAGACGTGGAAAGGAGGCGAAAAAGTGGAAAAACAAGTGCAAATTTTCAGCAACGCACAATTCGGCAAAGTTCGCATAGCAGGAACAAGTGAAAATCCTACATTCTGCCTTGCGGATATTTGCAGAGCATTAGAAATTGGAAATCCGAGCGACGTAAAAAACCGCTTAGACAAGGGGGTCGTTTCAATCGAGACCCTTCACACTACAGGCGGAATGCAGAAAATGACTTTCGTGAATGAAGACGGCTTGTATGATGTAATTTTGGACAGCCGAAAACCCGAAGCTAAAAAGTTTCGGAAATGGATAACGTCCGAAGTTATACCGAGTATTCGCAAGACAGGCAGTTATTCAGTGAAACCGATAACGGCGTTGACGGCTTTGGAACAAACTTTAGCCGTTTTGAAAGAGCAGGACGCACGAATCCGCGCGGTTGAATTTGAGCAGAAAAATCAGCGTTCAATGCTTGAATGGCTGAATCCTACAAAAGGCGAAACACCGCGTCAAAAGCTGGACAGACTTGTCAAAGAATACGCGACAACTTATCCGAATTACGAGGAAAACAAGGCAGGTTGTCACCGTCAAGCGTGGGCAGATTTTATCAGAATGTTTGACGGCGACCAACGCAAAAAAATTTGGACAAGAGCGCGAAATGACAAGTGCAAAGCGATTGATGTTATAGAGAAAAACAGCTGGCTGACGCAAGCGATAACCATAATCTCAAAAATGCTGATTGACGCAAGAAAAAACGCTTAAAGTCGTTGCGGATTGTCACTTCGACCGAGCAAATAATCTGTACTGATATTGAAACCGTCGGCAAGTTTTACTAAAACTTCAATCGAAGGAATTA
>CALEPR010000012.1 GCA_937910665.1 uncultured Selenomonadales bacterium | reverse complement strand
GTTGTGCGATTGTTGTAGACGAACCTGAACGCGCTGAAAAATTTTTGGAAGATAATCCGCTTAAAAATATAATTTATCCTTTCTACGAGCTGAAAGATTGTGCCGATAATTTTTACTATGACTGCATTGTATTCGCAACGCCTTTTTGGGAATTCCCTAATGTCTATAATATAGAAAAGTGGGGACTGCCTAAAAAATTAATTGTAAGCGTGCCAGCCATACATACGCCGGAAAATTTTTATATTGAAAGGGCGCTTAGATATTACAAGGAACACGCGGCGGAATTTGAAATGTTCGCCACAGGTTCAAGTTACGTACACCATTCTTTGGATACAAAAAAATTTACGCGCAAACTTTTCAATTTTGGACACTCAAGCCAAGATTTATACTACAGCTATAAAATTGCAAAGTATGTGTTGCATGAGGCGGGGGGGGCAGTTACATTAAGTATGCCTTGATAGGATTTTTTGCACATCACATTTATTACGACGAATCCAAAGCAATATCTCAAAATTGCCGACAACTCCAATATGCAATAGCGCTTAACGACATACATAATTTTTGGTTGCCGATAAAAAAATATCGCAGTTTGTTTCGTGATGAATACTGGAAATTTAAATTGTCTGTTGATGATGTTGAAATTGATCGCGCTACAGTAATTGGAAATTATCTTCAGCAAAACATAGGCTTTAAAGAACGCATAGAATCCAGAACTACTATCGATGAATGGAAAGATAAAAACTTTCCTGAAACTGTGTCAGAAAACATAAAAATTTTAGATGACTATCTGACACTTTGCGAAAAAAATAAAATTGTTCCTGTCATGTGTCTCCCTCCAATGACTGAAGGATACAAAAAGCATTTCAGCAGAAAAAAACTTGATGAATTTTATTGCTTAGTTCAGGACGCACTCAATAAGCACAATACAGCAAAATTTTTTGATGGTTGGCAGTTGGAAGGCTTTTCGGACGCAGACTTTCTCAATGTAGATCACGCTAACATTAGTGGCGCAACAAAATTTAGTACAGCAGTAAATAATTTTATCGAACAGCTTTAATTTAGGTGATGTTGATGAATGGAAAAATTTCAATAGTCGGACTGGGACCGGGAAATGTTGAGGATATGACACCGAGAGCAAGGGCGGCTGTCGAGTCGGCGGACGTGATTGCAGGTTACAAAACTTATATAAATTTAATTCCCGAACTTGTCGCGGGAAAAAAAATTATTGCGACGGCGATGATGCAGGAAATTGAACGCGCACAGCTTGCGATTGCCGAAGCGCAGAAAAATTTTTCAGTCGCGGTGATTTCCTCCGGCGACGCTGGGATTTATGGAATGGCAGGACTTGTCATTGAAAAAATTTTGGAACTGCCTAAAGAAGTTCAACCGAAATTTGAAGTTATCGCGGGAATTTCTGCGGTAAATTCTGCGGCTGCGATTTTGGGTGCGCCGCTCATGCATGACTTTGCGGTTATCAGTCTGAGCGATCTTTTGACAGATTGGGAGCTGATTAAAAAGCGCGTCGAGTGTGCGGCGGTCGGAGATTTTGTAATTGCTCTTTACAATCCGAAGTCAAAAAAGCGCGTCGCCAACATTGAGGAAGTTCAAAAAATCTTGCTGAAACATAAAGACAAAAAAACTCCTGTCGGAATTGTGACGAACGCCGGGCGTGACGGAGAAAAAAAAATTATTTCCACGCTGGAAAATTTCACGCAAGAGGAAATAAATATGTTTTCGCTGGTCTTGATTGGAAATTCAAAAACTTTCGTGAAAAATAATTTTATGATTACTCCTCGCGGTTACGAAAAAAAAATTTTAGTTTAAATCAAGCAAATTTCTTCCGCGACTGAGTAAAGCCGTTCGATTTATTTTTGCCGAAGAAATTTCTATATCGAGTCCGAAATTTTCCTGCAGAATTTGTAAAACTTCGCTCGCCTTCATGCTTCCTTCGGAAGTAATTTTTATTCCGAACTTCAAAATAAGTTTTCCATTCGAGTCGTCGAGAATTTTAATTCGCTCGGCGATATATTTTTTTGCGTCGAACTCGCGAATTTTTTTCGGCGTTACTCTGGTGAAAATAATTTTGTCGGACGCATTAAATTTTTCTACTGCGTCTGTTGCGTCGCCTGAAAATGGAATTGAAACTTCATAGCGCGAAAAATCTACAAGAGACATTAAAGCCTGCGACTTTTCGGAAATTTTTTTCAGTCTGACAATTTCCATTCCCTTCGGCAACTGCGAATTTAATTTATTCATAACTTCCGCTTCCAAAATTTTCGCCGACAAAACAAAGTCTACATATTCGCAATCGGAAGTCACGCCGACTCCTAAAGCCGTCGCGAAAGAAACTTTCAAATGCGGATTAAATCCTTCGGAATATGCCGCAGGAAGTTTCGAGCGCAGAAGAGCGGACATAAAAACATTCATATATTCCAAGTGCGAAAGAAAAGCAATCTCCTCGCCCTTGCGAATCTGTGCGCGATAGGAAGATAAGGAGGAGTGAGGAATGAGGAATGAGGAATGCTTTTGGGCAATTTTTAATTTCTCACTCCTAATTCCTAATTCCTCATTATCAATAACTTTTGCGCCTAAATTTTGACAAACTCCGCAACCTGTGCAAGAAGTTCTCCGACAGTCTTGAGTGGTTTCTTCGCGCTGAGATTTTTCAAGTTCCTCAATCAAAAAATTTTTCCTGACGCCCGGCGAAGTGTGATCCCAAGCAAGCGGTTCATAAATATTTCTTTCGCGCTGATTGAAATATTTTCCGTCCACTCCGCAAACTTCAAAAGCCTTCTGCCAAGCGTCATAGTTAAATAAATCGCTCCAGCCGTCGAACTTCGCGCCAAATTTCCAAGCAGTTTCAATAACTTTTGAAATTCTTCTGTCGCCGCGAGCAATAATTCCTTCCAGAATAGAAACTTTTGCGTCGTGATAATTAAAAGTTATTCGCCTGTCTTTAATTGCATTTTTTAATAAATTTTGTCTGCGCTGAAATTCTTCCAAAGAAATTTGCGCGAACCATTGAAACGGCGTGAAAGGTTTCGGCACAAAACAACTTGCGCTGACAGTAACTTTGACATCTTTTCTGCCTGTAATTTCTCGGTAGACAATCACAACTTTTTCGGCAAGCTCCGCGATTCCTAAAATATCTTCGTCAGTTTCGGTCGGCAGTCCCAGCATAAAATAAAGTTTTACAGACTTCCAACCTTTTGCAAAAGCTGCCGCACAAGCGTCAAGTAAATTTTCTTCAGTGACATTTTTGTTGATAACATTTCTGAGGCGTTGAGTTCCTGCCTCCGGCGCGAAAGTCAAACCGCTTTTCCTGACCTGCTGAAGTTTTTCCGCAAGTTCGATTGAAAAACTGTCAATTCTCAAACTCGGCAGAGAAAAACTAATCTTCTCCGCAGAAAAATCTTTTTGCAAATCTTCAACCAAACTTTTCAGACAAGAATAATCTGCGCTCGAAAGCGAAGTCAAACTCATTTCGTCCCAGCCGCTGTTGTCGATTAACTTTCGCGCAGTTTGTCTTAAATTTTCTTCCGTCCGCTCGCGAACAGGTCTGTAACACATTCCTGCCTGACAAAATCTGCAACCGCGACTGCAACCGCGAAAAAGTTCCAGCATTGCGCGATTGTGAACAATGTCGATAAAAGGCACTACAGGTTTTTCTACAAATTGAACTGAATTTAAATCTTTCACAATGCGTTTAAAAATAATTTTCGATGCAGAAGGTTCTAAAAATTTCAGTCCGAGAAAATCAGCCAGTGGAGAAATTTTTTCAGAATCACTTTCCACCTTTCCATCTTTCCATCTTTCCACCTCACCATAAATCGGTTGGTAAAAACTTGGAACATAAATTCCCTGAACTTGCAAAATTTTTTTCAAAAAACCTTTTCGACCGCCGGGCTTGCCGGAATTTTTCCACGCAATAAAATTTTCCACAACTTCAGGCAAAATTTCTTCGCCCTCGCCGACAACAAAAAAATCAAAAAAATCTGCAACAGGTTCGACGTTGTAAACGCAAGGACCTCCGCCTATTACAAAAGGTTCGTCGTCATTTCTGTCTGCCGCATGAAGATTTATTTCTGCCAAGTCCAACATATTCAGCACATTTGTAAAAATCATTTCGTACTGCAGAGAAAAGCCGAGAAAGTCAAAATTTTTTACAGGAATTTTACTTTCAAGCGCGAAGAGCGGAATTTTTCTTTCGCGCATTTCGGCTTCCATATCTGTCCAAACCGAATAAACTCTTTCGCACAAAGTATCTTGGCGACTGTTCATAATTCCATACAAAATTGCAAGTCCCAAGTTCGACATACCAACTTCATAAACGTCGGGCAAAGCCAAAACCATTCTGCAGGAAACTTCGTCCCAATTTTTTTTGACTGCGTTGAACTCTCCTCCGGTGTATCGCGCAGGTTTAGTAACTTTCTGTAAAACTTCGTAAGGTAAATTTATCTGCAAAAATATCACTCCAAAAATTTTTTCTTGATTATACCACAAAACGCTACAAA
>CALEPR010000011.1 GCA_937910665.1 uncultured Selenomonadales bacterium | reverse complement strand
CAGCTTGTACTGTTCTGGTGTCAAAGCGTCCTTTAAGGATTCGGGCGTTAATGTTATGTCGGTCGGGCGGATTGCTTCGTGAGCGTCTTGGACTTTTGCTTTGCTGGTTGAGCCGTAAATGTTGGGCTTTTTCGGCAGATAATCGGGGCTGTAATTGGCGGATATGTACTCCCTGCATGACGCTATAGCCTCATCCGAGATTCTGAGGCTGTCGGTTCGCATGTATGTTATGAGTCCTATGTGGCCATGTCCGGGAATATTGAGTCCCTCATAAAGAGCTTGCGCGATTCTCATTGTGTGTGCAGGGACAAAGCTCAATTTCCGCGAGGCTTCCTGCTGTAGTGTGCTTGTTCTGAAAGGTGCGGGGGCTGAGTGTACGCTATCTTTCTGCTTAAACTCTGTAACAACAATGTCATTTGCGCGTATTTCGGCGATTATCTCGTTTGCTTTTTCCTCCGTGTTAATGAGTAATGGGAGGCTGTTTTTCATGAGCGATTTTCCGTCCAGCTTATACGCTCTCAGCTCGTAGTGTTTTCCGTTATTGTCAGTAATGGCTGTTATGACGTAATACGGATCCGGGATGAAGGCTTGAATTTCGCGTTCACGTGAGCATATGAGATTCAATGCAACAGACTGGACACGCCCCGCCGATAATCCGTAACGTATTTTCTTCCACAGCAACGGACTCAACGTATAACCTACAAGGCGGTCGAGGATTCTTCTTGCCTGTTGTGCGTCAACCTTATTGATGTCGATATAGTCAGGATTTTTCACGGCAGCTAATACGGCATTTTCGGTTATCTCATAGAATCTGACTCTGCATTTCTCTGACAGGTCAACGCCGAGAATATCTGCCAAATGCCACGCAATCGCTTCACCTTCTCTATCAGGGTCAGAGGCAAGGAGAATATTTTTTGCGTCCTGAGCGAGTTTGAGCAGCTCATTTTTGAGGGCGGCTTTACCTTTGACGAGTATATATTCGGGCGTGAAGTCGTGTTCAATATCAATGGCAAGTCGACTCTTTGGTAGGTCTTTCATGTGTCCTTTGCTTGAACGAACGACATAACCTTTACCGAGCATTCCTGAGAGAGTTGTTGGATTGAAATTTTTTCAAGCGCGAAAGTAATTTTTCATTCTGTCCGCAGACGACGATAATTTTTAACTGCGCGGAAATTTTTTCAAGTTCCTGCAAAGTTTCCTCGATAGAACCTAAACCAAGTCCGCCGCCCATAATAAGCAAGGTGAAAAGTTTCAAAGGTGGAGAGGTGGAAAGTTTTTCTGCCGAAGTGAATTGTAAATCAATCGGTATTCCTGTTGCAAAAATTTTTTGATTCTGTCCTGAAAGTGCGGCGAGTTCAGATTTCATTTCCTCCGTCGCCACGAAATAAATATCTACTTCGCTGTAAATCCAAATTTCATGCAGCGAGTAGTCTGTTAAAACTGCCGCCAACAAAAATTTTCGCGCGGACTTCGCATGCAAAAATTTCCAAAGCGATGCCGCCGCCTCAGGAAACGGATGTGTACAAATTACAACGTCGGGCCGGAATTTTTTTAAAAGTTTCACGAAAGGAAAATACATTAACGTCGAAGTCAAAAATCGCGTCAAAGTTCCCACCTGTCGCGCTCCCATGAATCGATAAATTCTGTCGTAAAGGTCGGGAATAAATTTCAATGCAGACAGATAAATTTTTTTTGTCAGCCAATTCAGCGTGGAAATTTCTTTCGACATGAAATCTACAATTTGCGTTTCAATTTCTAATTTCTCATTTTTAACTGCTGATTGTATCGCTTCTGCCGCTTTAGTGTGTCCCGAACCTATCGACGCAGATAAAATTAAAATTTTCAAGTAATCTCAATTCCTCATTCAATAGTCAGAAGTAAGAAAAAAATTCCTCACTCCTCACTCCTAATTCCTAATTAACAAGCCAGTCCTCCGTCAACTTTCAAAATTTCGCCGGTAATAAAATTCGACTTCTCCGACGCAAGAAAATAAATTGCCTCTGCCACTTCCGCAGCTTTTCCAATCCTGCCGAGCGGATAAAATTTTGCCAAGTCGGAAATACTTTCGCCGGAAATTTTTAGTTGATTTTCTGTAAGCGGCGTTAAAATATCCCCGGGCGCGACGCAATTTACTCGGACAGGAAAACTTGCAAGTTCAAGCGCAAGAGATTTCGTGAAGGCAATCACTGCGCCTTTGCTCGCCGCATACGCCGCACAAAAATAATTTCCGCGAAGTCCCGCGTCGCTCGCAATATTCACAATCGCTCCATGAGTTTTAGCAAGTTCCTCAACAAAAACTTTCGACATAAAAAAAGTTCCTTTGACATTGGACTGAAAAATCGCGTCGAAATCTTTTTCAGTCACGGAAGTTATCGCGCCGTCAAAATAAATTCCCGCACTGTTCACCAAAACATTTGCGCCGCCGAAAAATTCCAAAGTTTTCTGCAAAACTTTTTCGCAGTCTAAAACTTTTCCAACATCAGCAGAAATAAATTTAAAATTTCCGCGCAGTTCAGATTTTATTTTCAAAAATTTTTCTTCGCTCCGTCCGACCAAAACGCAATTAAAATTTTCAGCCAGAAAAATTTTCGCCGTCGCCAAACCAATTCCCGAAGTTCCACCTGTGATAATTGCCGTCTTCAAAATTTTTTTCACCTGCAAATTTTTTTCTGTAATTTTACTTTGCAAAATTCTTCGCGTCAAAATTTTTTTGGCGAATTTGGCGAATTTTGAAAATTATATTGCAAAAAAAATTTTTGAGATTTATAATTTCGTTAGACTAGAAAGTGGGGAAGTTTTTTTTCATGTAGTTTCAAGGGAGGAGGGAAAATTTTGAAAACTAAAGTCGCGTCAACTTTTTCTGCGGCTTTTTTGTTGTTCAATGTTGCCCATGCGGAGGAAGTAAATACCGCAGACATTTCGCGCGAGGCAGCAAGACAGGCGGCAGGAGAAGTTGAACCGGTGGAGGTCGAAAGGATTGAAATTGAAGAACCTGATTCTGAGGAAACCGATGTTGGAGATGTCATCAAGGAAACTTTTGAATTGAAAGGCATCAATATCGATTCCGACATTAGGGAGATCGGTTACGAAGAAGTTCAGCACATTATCGAGCCTTATGTCGATCAGGAAGTCAATATCAATTCGCTCAAGAAACTTGCGCTTGAGATCAAAGATTATTGCAGGCAAAAAGGTTGGTTGGCGGCTGTCGCTTATTTGCCAGAGCAAGATTCAACCGACGGCGTTGTTACAATTAAAATTATGTCGCCGAATTTTGGAAAAGTTACTTTTAACAATCAAAGTCGCCTTGCCGATGATATTTTGGAAAAAGTCGGCAGAAATATTTCCAAAAAACATTTAGTTCAGAATCACAAGATCGAAAATGTTTTGTATCTGATAAATGAAATTGGCGGAGTCAGGGCGAGAGGTGCACTTGTTCCCGACACCGCGACCAGAACGATTGGTTTAAATGTAAATGTGGTCGACGATCAGACAAAGCGCGGAATAGTTTACTACGAAAATTATGGAAACAAAGGCACTGCACGTTATCGCTTGGGAACGATTTACGACATTTACAATATGGACAATCGCGGCAGCAGACTCGAAGTCAGCGGCTTGATTTCCAGAAATGAAAACTTGGACAATTATCTTGTCGATTACAGTTGGATCAGTGACAGAAAAACTACTTCGCGCGTGGGAGTTTCTGTCGGACACACTACTTATCATCAAATTCCCAACAAGATTGATTCAGACATTTACAACCTTAATGTTGAGGCGGGCGGTCATTCGACCGATTTCAGATTGTATGGAATTACTCCTGTTTGGAAAACGATTCACGACGGCTTTGTTTGGAATTACGGCTACAAATTCCGCGACTATACTCAGACATTGGATATGTCACTTAAATTCAGCGAGGCTTTGAGCTCGGCGTTATCTTTGTCGGATACCTATGAGCATAGTCCCGACGACCGCTACATTCATACTCTTTCGCTCGGTATCAGCGGATACAAACGTTCTCTTTTCAATGACTTATTCAATTATTCTTTTACCATTTACGGCGGTCATGTTTCGCCCAGAACAAGTTACGCAAAACAAATTTCATCTCTTTCCAACGACGGCGGAGATTATGTCCGCTCGGTTGCGAATGTAGATTACAGAAAACTTTTTACAAAATATTTTGAGTTCCATACAAACTTTACTTGGCAAAGCGCGAGCAAAAATTTAGTCGGCGCAGAGCAACTCACTGTCGGTGGGGCGAATGGCGTTCGCGGATATGCCGAAGGTGAAGGTAGCGGTGACGAAGGATATTTAAGCAGAACCGAAGTTATTTGGCACACGGACGAACCCGGTTTGTCGTTGAGCGCATTTTTGGATATCGGCGGCGCAGGAGTTAAATCCGATCACAATATCAGCACAATTCGGTCATGGGGTTTTGAGGCAAATTACACCAAGCAAAACGATTTCTTTGTAAAATTGGACTACGCAAGAAAACTCGGAAAAAATAATCTGATGGTCGCTCGCGATGACAAAAGACAGCGTTTCTGGTTCATGTTAGGAAAAATTTTCTAAACGGAATTGGAAAAAAATTTTGAATTTAATCGTCGCAAAAAAGCTGCGGACGGTCACGAAATTATTGACCAAGCAACCTACAACAAGCTGACAAAAAATTTCTGCGTCATGGAGGAATAATTATTCGCGGCGAAGAAGCTGACAGATATTTGAAGTCCAGAAAAGCCCACGCCGCATACATTGCGGGAGAAAATATTGCTTTTATAGCCGATGGCGCAACTGTTTCTGACGTTTTGGAAGAAATGTATCACGCCGAGCATGAAAGGAAAAAAATGTTCGGCGAAAAAATGGATAAATTGATTTTGTTAAAAAGAGAAATAGACGCTCAAGAATATTTATTGAGAGTTGCTGAAAAATACAAGATTCCTGAAAGGGAACTCAAAGTGACAAGAGAAAATTTAATTCATTACAAGCAACTTTTGTGCGATGAGGTTATGAAAGAAGGTACAGATGATGAAGGAACATGAATACTTGATTACAGATGATTTTCAAGTCAAGAATACGCGTGTTCTTGGCTTGGACAGAGATTTTAACAGCTTTAAATTCAAAAAAGCCATGATTGACGGCGAGCTTTTCGATTACTTGATTAACTCTGTAAAAAGTTGGATTCTCATCAAAAGCCATAACAGTTTCAAAGGCAAGAAAGTCAATTTCGTGAACGAGGACGAAATTTCTTCTGCCGCAGGTTGAAAAAATTTTTTTAGAAAAGTTATAAATCGCAGAAAAATTTTCGATTAAATTTCTGAGTCGGCAAAAAATTTTTTGTCGGCAAGTGAAAAAGTTTTTGAAAATTAACAGGCTGCAAGTTCGGAGAAAGAATTTGCAGCCCTGTAAAAATATGATGGACAGCGGAGAATATGCAGTAGACAGAAAAAACTGTTTCTTGCCCGGTGTCCATTAAGGGTAAATCGGTTCTGTTTTTACAATGGAAGGTGAGTAAAAATGAAACGGAGGATACTGAAAAAAAAGTATAAGACTTTGTGCCGGTTGGTTCTGGGTAGCGTTGCCTTTTTTGGAAGTATTTTTATCAATCAGAATATCTTGAAGGCTATGCCTGCGGACGTCACCCACACCAGCAACAACGTCGATATTACTAAAACAAATGACACCGACTGGACTATCGGTTTGAAGTCCTCTGCTGCAGGTAAAAATGGTTTCCAAGCGTGGAGTAATTTTTCGCTTGGAAAGAATGATAAAATAACTTTCGGTTCTATGTCAAATATGCTGAATTATGTTGCGCATGTTCAGCCGTCGGTGATTTATGGTCAAATTGATGCGTCCGCAGTCACCGGCAATTTTTATATCATCAATCCGAGCGGAATTTTGTTCGGACCAAATTCTGTGGTCAAAGCAAATAATTTCTTCGTTTCAACTCGCTCGCTCACCGATGCCCAAATTGCAAGCTATGTGGACGGCGGTGCAAATTACAGTTACAGTAATTTGTTTATCAATAATGACGGTAGTCTCCTCGACTATATTAACGACGGCGGTCTGAAAAGTTCTGACATCATGGGGATTTATGACGTTGCGGACGGCGATGTTATGTTCTTGGGCAAAGTTCAGGCTAACAAACTGACTGTCGAAGGCAACACAATTCAAATTCGCAACACTGCCAACATAAAAAATTCTTCCGACAGCGCGATACTTCAAGGCAACGCGGTTACTTTGTACTCGAAAAATTATCCTGAAATCGGTTACGAAGTCACAAGCAACGGCACCGACCATAAATATTGGTATGCTGCCAAAAACAGTGACGATATCGACAATTCTGCAACACATCTCGGTTGGAAGGCTTGGTTAGCGGATAACATTTATACCGAACACACAATCAACAATTACAGACTTATCACAAGCGCAAATGATTTAAATGAAGTCAACTACAGCAGATATGTTGATGGCGAGTCCTCACCTACCGCAGGATATGTTAGCGGCAACTATATGCTCAATGATAACATTGATATGTCGTCAACAACTTTCACGCCGCTCGGCTACGCGATGAATTTTTATGACTTCATTGGCGAAGATTCACTGATTAACTTCAACGGCTTGAATTTCACAATCAACGGTCTCAAATATCAAACCGCAAATAAAAATTCAGGTCTTTTTGCGATTTTCAACGGCACAATTAAAAATCTTCGTCTGAGTAACGCCACTCTCGGAGATAGGAACGGCTACTTCGCCGGAGGACTTATCGGCTCAGTCGGTTATACCGGTAAAGTATCTACATACGTTAGAACAGGATACTATTCGTGGAGTAAAGTAGCATTATACTCATCCGAATATGACAATTCAGGGACAACCACAATAAAAAATGTCGCTGTAAAAGCAACTTCAGCAATTAACGGCACTCTCAACAGCAGTGAATATATGAGTGGCTCCGGCGGAATGATAGGCGTTGTAGGTTCCGGGCTTAGTGAGAAATCTATTACTTATGGAGAATATAGTGCAGCTGATGCTTACCCCGGCTATTCAACTGTTATCATAGAAAATGTTGAAAACTATGCCACCGTTACCAATAATGACAGTAACGCCGGCGGAATTGTCGGCTTGGTGAAAAAAGGCGATTTGACAATTAAAAATTCTGCAAATCATGGTCGAATTAGCGGCGCAGGTTCAAATGAGTCAGGCGGCGCGGGTGGAATTGTCGGCAAAGTCGCCGATGACACTGATAACTATGATTGGAAAAGTTTGCCTGAGAACAAATTGACTTTGGACAGAGTTTCTAACGATGCCTACATCGATGCTTATTCTATTGCCGGCGGACTTGTCGGCTACCTCGAAGGCTACGACAGTGATTCTCATTCTGCCAGTCATATCATCACGAAAATAGAAAACAGCTGGAACGAAGGAAATATCGAAGGCGGCGCATATCTGGGCGGAATTATCGGGCAAGCAAGCGGTGCGACTCTGAATGTAAATAATGTTTTCAATTCAGGAAATGTTACCAGCTATTCAACTGCATTCGCAGGCGGACTTATCGGCTCATTGTTATCTGCTGGCGAGATAAAAAATGCTTACAACACCGGTAACATATCAATTGATACAGCTTATTACGGTACTTTTGGTGCTGCCGGTATAGTCAGTAATTGGCTTAATGGAAACATCACCAATGTTTACAATTCAGGCAATATTACAGGCGGTTATGCGGGCGGTTTAGTCAGTAGCTCGGATTTCATAGGAGTTGATAAAAGAACTTTAAAAAATGCTTATAACGTTGGTACGGTCACACAAGGTTACTACAGCGACGGCAATTTTGTTACAAGTTCGGAGGGCGTGATAGTTAATACAGTCGATACTGGCACAGAATCTGGAATGGCATTCGAAAATGTCTACACTACCGGAACCAAGTATGCAATTAGCGGAGATGTAGATGATAATAACCGAGCAAGCGGAATTGAAGCAGTCTGGGATGCTTGGAATTCGAATGAAGGCACGATTGACAAAACAGGCGGCAATTCATCTGCAGTGTGGCGCGTCTACCAAAATCCTTCCCAAATTGCTGACAAAGCAAGACAGCCGCTCTTGACGACTTTCATGCTCAATGGCGAAGTCACGCGTTACTCTGAACTTAATTCAAGTGGCTCAATCACACCATACACACTCTTGACTCCAACTTTGAATATGCATCCGATTCACGATTCTTCAGGAACTGTTTTGGACGTTCGCTACAAAAATAATGCTAAGTCGGCAATGTACTACAACACCAGTGATAGCAAATATTATTACTATCTCACCAATCCAAATTTAGTTTCTGCAGACATTATTGAAAGTTCGGACAGCTCAACTTTTTCAGTGTCGAATACAAAATATTTTGCTAAGGCTTTGTTGTACTCAAGTCAGTTCGGTTACAATTTTGATTTTGATAAAAGTTCCGACACATCTTGGGGAACTTCTTCAGGTTCTGACACTGGCCTCAATACCAAAATTTCTACCGCAGGAAATTCAGCCGACGCAAATGCAATTTATTTGAAGTTGGGAATAGGAACTCCTCCCGAGCCGACAATTTCAAATCCTGTCGATGATCCGCCCGATACAAGCGGTGGAGACGAGGAAACTGTATATGAAATTACTCTTATGGCTTACAGCGGCGTTTTCCACGAGGGTAACGAGGGTACAGATTCTCAGAATACAACTTGGGAAGATGGTAGTACAGGGTCGCATTACAGAGTAACCAATTCCAGTTCAGCAAATTTGTCAGGTTTTACTATCGAGTTTGATGATGGAATGCCTGTAGATGCAAATGGAAAAATTCTTGAAAACACAGAGAACGCAGATTATTACATTACGTCGGTAAAAGTTACATACAACAACGAAACATACACTATCCGAACTATGACCGGCGATACCACCAGCGGTTATAATGGCGCATTAGTCAAAAATGACAACGGCACTTACACTCTCACCATAAAAACTGATGACACAACAACTTACAAATTTACAATCCGTCCCGGCACCATTACAAGTACAATTGCCATTCCTGTCACTTTGACTGTCGGCGACATTACAGAAACTACTAAACTTGATGGCACTACATCTACCTCGAGCGGCACATACACCACAAACAACACCACAATTACTAATCTGTTGAACGATGTTTTGACAGTTGTTGATAACGGCGACGGCAAAACTTCAGTTCGATTTAACAGCAGCGTTACAGTGAAAGAGAAAGACAGTTCGACAGAAATCACTTCCGGAACTGCATTGACAACCGGCACAACCTACACAATAACTAAGGACAGTACGACATACGAAATTACAAAGACAGGTACAAGTACATTTACCTACGCAGTCAATAGTGGAAATGGTGAGCATACTTCAACTTACACCGTGACCATATCTCCAGGCACAGTAAAGACAGTCACCGAAAAAGCAGTTACGATTACCGTAGGCGACGGCACAGTTTCCGACGGCGTTTTGACAAGAAGCAGCGGTTATACAGTCAGCGACCAAACTGTAGCGACGGCTTTGGGGAATTTAACAGTCAAACTTACAGGGAGCAGTGCGGACGATTATAAAACTACAGTCGTGTTGCCCGAGAGCACTAAGCAAAACGACGGCACTTATGTTTACTCTGTCACCAGCGGCAACGCAACAACCAACTACATTATCACTGTGACGCCGGGCAATGTGACCACAGGTACTTTCAGTATCTATGAAGTCACGGTTACAGTTGATTCGCGCACAAAGAATCTTGACGGCACACTCAACTCTGACGACACGCCTTATACTATCTCAGGAACAAACAGCGACGCAAATAATTTGATTACAGGTTTGATAAGCGGTAAAGTAAAGGTTACAGAAGTTAACGGCAAAGTCACTTTGACGCTCAGTGACGGAGTGACTGTGAACGTGAACGGCGGAACTTACACATATGAAGGCAAAACTTACACAATCACCAAAGACACAACCGGCACGAACACAGTTTATACAGTCACGACCACTGAAGGAGGTAACACAACAGCTTACAAAGTTACTTTGGTGCCCGGAAGTATCACGCCTGCAAATCACAACTATGTCACAATCAATGTCGGCGACGGCACAAAAACCAATGGCACACTCAGCGGCGGCGACTACACAACAACAGGAACTTTGCCGGGCAACATTACAGTCGGAAAGGCAACCACAACAGTTAACGGGACTGAGATTACTGTCGTTACACTTACTTACACTGACAACGACGGCAACAAGCATGTTTATACTGTTGACAACTTGACACAGGACGCAAACGGCAATTACATAATCACGATTCCGATAAGCAGCACCTCAGATTATATTATCACAATCGATCCCGGCGCGATCAATACAGTTACAAATACTTCTGTCACTGTTTCGGTTGGAGATGGAACTCTGGTTGACGGAGTTTTCACAGGAACAGGTTACACAGTCGGCAACACAACTATTGCAGAATTGTTGAGCGGAGTCACAGTAACTTACACAAGCGACGGCAAAACTGTTTTAACTAATCTTCCTGCGGCTTTGACATCTATCGGCAACAATCAATACACCTACACCGTTACAGACGCGAACGGAAATAAAACTATCTACACCATCACCATAGATCCCGGTGATTTGCTGAAGACAATCAACACCGCCGTAACAGTCAAAGTCGGGGACGGAACTTTGAATGACGGAGTTTTCACAGATTCAGGTTACACAGTCGGCAACACAACTATTGCAACTTTACTCAGCGATGTCGAAGTAACTTACACAAGCGACGGCAAGACTATTTTGACAAACCTTCCTTCAAGTCTTACCGCAAATTCTGACGGCACATACAGGTACACAGTGACAGATTCAAGTGGAAATGTAACTAACTACACTATCACCATAAATCCCGGTGATTTGCTGAAGACAATCAACACCAGCGTAACAATTTCAGTCGGCGACGGAACTTTGACTGACGGAGTATTCACAAATACAGGTTACACTGTCGGAAATACAACCATAGCTGAATTGTTCAATGGAGTCACGGTAACTTATACAAGCGACGGCAAAACTATTTTAACAAATCTTCCTTCCGGTTTGACACCCAACAGCGACGGCACATACAGTTACACAGTGACAGATTCGAGCGGGAATAAAACTGTCTACACTATCACGATTGACCCGGGTATTCTTTCGATAATCAATACGCCGACAATTACCTACACTAACGTTACGATAAGTGTCGGGGACGGAACTTTGATTGACGGAGTATTCACAGATTCAGGTTACAATGTCGGCAATCCGATTATCGCAGCTTTGCTCAACGGAGCGACGATAACTTACACAAGCGACGGCAAAACTATTTTAACAAATCTTCCTTCAGGATTTACCTCGAACGGGGACGGAACTTACAATTACACCGTGACGGACGAAAACGGCAACCAAATTGTCTACGTCATCACGATCGATCCCGGACTTCTTTCAATCTACAATACTCCTGCCTCCGAAACAGATGAAGAGCCCGATGTAGAACTCAGAAGCTCCAATGTCGAAACTTTCACCAATGAAAAAGGCGATTATGTTGACCTCGACTTGCAGGATCATACTTTGATTGAAGTTTCGGACACAAATGTTGAAGTCAACGAACTCGATGCAACGCCTGATGAATTTACTGCGGATGCTCAGAGAAATGTTGTAGACGGCGGCGGCATGGAATTTACTACGCTGTCTGATACTTCCGGAACTTCTGAAACTCAACCTTCCGATAATTCCGGCGACAGCGGAACTCAAGGACTTTCTAATCCTGAAAATATTGGCGGCGGCGAGGTGACGGAAACTCCTTCGGGAGATGCGAGCGGCAGCTCCGAGCAATCGACCGATTCAACTTCAGAAAATAGTGAAACTCCGGGCAACGGTGAAATTTCTCAAGATCAATCTGAAGGAATAAATTCCGAGAGTGAAACTTCACAAGAAAATAATTCCGAAGATCAAGGATCGCAGGAAACAAATTCCGAGAGTGAAACTTCTCAAGAAAATAATTCCGAAGATCAAGGATCGCAGGAATCAAATTCCGAGAGCGAAGATTCACAAGAAAATAATTCTGAAGATCAGGAATCGCAAGAATCAAATTCCGAGAGCGAAGATTCTCAAGATGAAAATTCAGAGGATGAAAATTCAGAGGATGAAAATTCAGATGAGGAAAGCGATGAGGATGAAAATGAAAATTCCAAAGAACGTCCAAAAAGACCTGGCATGAGACCGGGCGACAGAAGAAACCAAAATCCTCCCGGGCAACCTCCGCAAGGTCCGCAACAAGGGCCGAGAGGGCAGCAAACTCCTCCGCTGATGAGAAGATAAAATTTTTCTGAAATCAAGTTTTTACAAAAAAAAAACTGTGACACTTATCGCCACAGTTTTTTTATTTTGCTTTGACTGTCACCAACGATAATTTTTTATCGCGTCGACAAGTCCCGAGATTGTAAATTTTTCCGCGACGATGTCAGCCGTCGCACCAAATTTTTTTAAAGTTTCCGCAGTTATCGGACCGATCGCAGCAGTTTTTACTTGGCGCAGAAAATCTTTGCCGACAGCCGCAACAAAATTTTCTACAGTCGAGGAACTTGTAAAAGTCACCAAGTCAATTTTTTTATCGGCGAATTTTGAAAAATTTTCCGAAGTCGGCTCAGTCTTGTAAACTTTTGCGATCGTGACAGACGCTCCGAAATTTTCCAATTCACTCGGCAAAATATCCCGCGCGACTTCCGCCCTCGCCAACAAAATTTTTTCCCCTGCAACTTTGTCTTTAAGTTCGGCAAGCAGACCCTCCGCTCTGAATTCCGCAGGAACCAAATCGGCAATAATTCCAAAATCAGAAAGTTTTTCCGCAGTCGCCGAGCCGATCGCCGCAACTTTTGCGTTGAAAAAAATTCTTGCGTCGAGTTTGAAAAATTTCAGTCGCTCAAAAAATTTTTCGACTCCGTTCGCGCTTGTAAAAATTATTCGGTCGAAAGTTTTCAAATTTTTTATTGCTGCGTCGAGCGAAACAAAATTGTCTGAAGGCAGAGAAATTTTTATTGTCGGAAATTCCAAAACTTCCGCGCCTAAACTTTCAAGCTGTTTTGTCAACTTCGATGCTTGTTGTCTTGTTCGCGTGACCAAAATTGTTTTGCCGAACAAAATTTTATTGTCGAACCATTTCAACTGTTCGCGCAAATTCACAACTTCCCCGATCACAAAAATTGCCGGCGGTTTAATTTTATTTTCTTCAACGTCAACCGCCGCATTTTCCAAAGTCGTGACTAAAACTTTTTGCGAAGGTTTTGCGCCGTTTTGAATGACAGCCGCAGGCGTTTTTGCGTCGCGTCCGTGTTCGATAAGTTTTGCAGTAATTTTCGGCAGATTTTCAACGCCCATCAAAAAAATTAAAGTGTCTGCCGCAGTCGAAATTTTTTCCCAGCGAATTGTTGATTCAGGCTTTGTCGGATCTTCGTGACCTGTGATGACCGCGAAAGAAGTTGCAACGCCGCGATGAGTTACAGGAATACCCGCATAAGCCGGAACAGAAATTGCGCTCGTCACGCCCGGAATTATTTCAAAATCAATTTTGTTTTCGCGCAGAAAAATTCCTTCCTCGCCGCCGCGACCGAAAACAAATGGATCGCCGCCTTTCAGCCGAACGACAATTTTTTTTCCAAAACTTTTCTCGACCAAAAGTTTGTTAATTTCTTCCTGTCGCAAAGTATGATGCCCCGCCGACTTTCCTACATAAATTTTCTCGCAACCTTTCGGCGCGAAGTTCAAAATTTTTTTGTCCGCAAGTTTGTCATAAATTAAAACTTCGGCTTGAGATAAAATTTCTGCCGCCTTGATTGTCAAAAGTCCTACGTCGCCCGGTCCTGCTCCAATTAAGTAAACCATTTTAAATATCGCCTCGATTAAAAAGTTTGCGGAAATTTTTCGCTCTTGCAACCGATATAAATCAGCCAACGCAAAAAATCTTTGTCGGCTTTCTGCAAGTTCAAATAAATTTTTATGCGCGGTATCTTGTAACCGTGTCTGCAATTTATCATGTGAATGCCTTCGTCATCGAAAAAAATTCCAAATTCATCAATGCTGTCCCAAACTCTGTCATCAGAATCAAAAGTCGGAACATCTTCATAGCTATACAAAAATTTTTGTCCGTCCTCGAACTTTTTCAGCCTGTAACCGGTGTTATTGTCGTCAAAAAAAGTTTTCAGCGTTTTATTGTCCATGAAATCCAAATCGACAAATTTTCTGCAGTGAATCAGATATTCACAATCTTGCAAGCCTTCGTTATAATTATCGCGCTCAATTTCATAAGCCTGCGAAAATTCCAGAGTAATCTTCTCGCCGGTCGAGTCAATCCAACTGCAGGAAGTTTTTTCAAGTCGTTTCAAAGTCGCCTTGCCACTCAAAATTTTAATTGGTTCGTCGCCCATGTCTTTCACCCCACAAAACACAAAAAATTTTTTATATTTTTTCACAAAGTTTCCGATGCGTCAAATTTTTTTGTTAATTTATTTGCCGGGAATAAAAATTTTTTCCCGAAACTTGGCGGCGAAAATTTTTCTGAAAAAATTCTGTAAAAACTCTGGAATTTCTCTGGAAATTATGTATAATACTATCGAGGAAATTTATTTTGTAATTTATAGGCGGTGATCAGTTTGAGTGACATTGTTAAAATCAAGGGGTTGAAGTCGGGACTTCAGCTCAGCTTTGCCAAAGGCGCAAGTTTTGATGATGTTCAAGCAAATATCTTGAACAAACTTGAAACAGGCAACAAATTTTTCATTCGCGGCACGACGGTTTTTGTTCCGAAAGGATTTTTTCCTGAGGAAGAAAATGAAAAGCTCCGCCGAATGTTTCACAGGCACGGAATGCTTTTCAGCACAGAATTGAAAACTCCAAGTCTGCTCGCGCCGTCAAAAAATTCTGCGCCGGAAAAAAAATCTGCCGACAAGGTGCCAAAAATGTTGATTGTCAATAAAACTCTGCGCGGAGGGCAGGAAGTGCGGACGGATTCTTCCGTGATGATTTTCGGAAATGTAAATCCCGGAGCAAGAGTCATTGCCGGAGGAAATATTGACATTCGCGGAACTTGTCGCGGATTTGTTTATGCGGGAGCGTCGGGAGATGAAACTGCTTGCATTGTTGCGGACAGGTTGATGCCGACGCAGATCAGGATTGCAGATATTATTGCGCGTTCTCCGGACGAAATGGAGAAACCACCTGAACAAGCGGAGCGTGCCTCGATTAAAGATGGGCATATTGTAATTGAACCGATTATAAGATAAAATAGTTGTCAGTTGTTAGTTTTTATTTTTTAGAAAAGTTCTGTCCACTATCGACTAGTTACTAATCACTAACAACTAAATTGGAGGTTTGTTTGATGAGTGAAATTATTGTTATCACCAGCGGCAAGGGCGGCGTTGGAAAAACTACTACGACTGCAAATGTCGGCGTTGGACTTGCCATGCGCGGGAACAGAGTTGCGTTAATCGACACTGACACAGGACTTCGCAACTTAGATTTGCTCTTGGGACTTGAAAACAGAATTATGTATGACTTGATCGACGTGACAAGCGGTCGAGTTCCCTACAACAAGGCTTTGGTTCGTCACAAAAAATATGAAACTTTGTATCTGTTGCCGACTTCCCAAGTCAAAGATAAATCTGCAGTCAATCCCGAGCAACTTGTCGAACTCTGCGACACGATGAAAAAAGATTTCGATTTTATAATTATCGACTGTCCGGCAGGAATTGAGCAAGGATTTCAAACTGCAATAGCGGCGGCTGACACTGCCATCGTCGTGACTATGCCGGAAATTTCTGCCGTTCGTGACGCTGACAAAATTATTGGCGAACTCGGTCGCGCAGACAAGGAAAATGTTAAATTGATTGTCAACAGGATTCGTCCGCAGATGGTAGAAAAAGGCGACATGTTGGATATGGCTGACATAAATGAAATTTTGTCTATCGAGTGCATTGGACAAGTTCCTGACGACGAGGCAGTTGTTATGGCGACCAATCGCGGCGAACCTGTCATCACGATGAAAGATTCTATTGCAGGCAAGGCTTACAAAAATATTGTCGGAAGAATTTGCGGCGAAAATATTCCTTTCCTCAAGCCGCCGAAAGAAGGTTTTTTCGCAAAACTTAAACGCTTGTTCTCTGTTTTCTTTTAAGGAGGAGGACATATGCTTGACATGCTTATGAAAGTTTTTGGTAAACAAGAAAAAAGATCCGGGCAGATTGCAAAGGAACGCTTGCAAGTTGTTTTAATTCATGACCGCGCAAGTGTCTCCCCCGAGCTTATGGATCAACTTAAAAATGAAATTATCGGCGTGATTTCAAAGTACATGGAAATTAACAAAAGCGAAATGGAAATTTCACTTGCCAACGATTCAGATTCAGTCGCGTTGGTTGCAAATATTCCTGTAAATTCTCTCCGCCACGCCGCGAGGTGATGACTTCGATGGAAAAAATTGTTTTCTGTAATTGCGCTTGGATGGAAAATTATAAAGGCGTAACTGATGAAGATATTCCGCAAAGGAACGGAAAAAAAATTAAGGACGTTGACGACGTTCAGGAAAGTTTTAATTTCTTTCCGCACAATCATTTTTGCTATGGATATTTGCCGAACTATCCTGAAGTGTTGCCTTTGGAGCGTGTGGAAAATGTCGGCGGCAACGAAGAAGTTATTCATGGCGTAACGGTTGTTTGGATGGCGAACAGAAAAATTGTCGGCTGGTATGAAAATGCTGATATGTTTCGTCGCGCTCAAAAATTTTCCGACGACTTTTTTTCTAGGCAAAAACATTTTCACTGGATCTACAATTTCAAAACCGAAGAGTCAAACGCTTATCTCATACCCGTGCATCGAAGAAATTTTAAAATTCCTCCAAAAGCTAAATCTGAAATTGAAAATAAAAATATTTGGTACGCAGACTCCGAGTACGCAGAAAAAATTTTTATTCCGGAAGTTCTGTCTTATCTCGAACTCATTAGAAAAAAATGTCTGCCTTTTTACCTGACTGCCGAGGACTTTAAAGTTGATACCGACATGTTCAAAGATTTAACTTATTCGCAGTTGGAGGACATTGGCGAAGAATTGGAATCAAGAGAAAATTTTGTAGACGCTTTGAAAATTTATAACTCGATGGTGGAGAAAACTTCCGATGCAAATGAACTTCGCGAACTCAATTACATTCGCGCCGAGCTGTATGAAGAAATTATTTTTTATGATGAGGCGATTGACCTTTATAAAAAAATTATCAACGACTACAGCGGAACAGTAAAACTGGACAATTTATCTTCCGAAAGTTATTGGCAACTTGCTATAATTTATGGAAAGCTGAACAGAGATAATGAAGCGGAGGCAGCGTGGACTGCCATTGTTGAAAGAGATGACAACTTCAGATCAAAAGTCGGAGCATTGCTTTGCCTAATGGAGATTTACGAAAAGAAAGAGGATTGGAAAAAAATGCGCGAAGCTGTTGCGCTGTACGACACTTGGGAAGACGATGAAAATTTTTATAAAAAAGATGTAGATCACTACAGAAAAATTTTACAGGAAAAAATTTTTTCAGAGTAATTTTATAAATATTCCTGGAAGGCGAGGTGAGACGTTGCTGACAAAATTTTTTGAAGTCATTGGAAAATTTGTGATAAAGCGGCTGGAAGAATTTGGCGTGATAGTTTTGTTGTACTTGGATACTTTCAAACAACTTCGACACAAGCCGCGAATAAACCATATTGTCGCGCAGATGTCTCATCTCGGCGCAGATTCTTTGCTGATAGTTTCATTGACTTTACTTTTTACCGGCGTGGTTTTTACTTTGCAGACGGCGCATGAGTTTATCAGATTCGGAGCGCAATCCACAGTTGGAGGAATTATCGCGATAGCTATCGGTCGCGAACTTGGACCGGTTTTAGTCGGCGTGGTCTGTGCGGGTCGAGTCGGTGCGGCTATCACGGCGGAAATTTCTACAATGAAAGTCACTGAACAAATTGACGCTCTGCGAGTTATGGCAGTCAGTCCTGTCGATTATTTAATTGTGCCGCGCATGTTGGCTTGCATGGTCGTCGTTCCAATTTTGACAATTTTCGGCGACGTTATCGGCGTGATTGGCGGCTGGGCGGTCGCGGTTCACTACTCGGGAATCAGTTCGCATCTTTTCATGACTTCAATAAAAATGTTTGCTGAAATGTATGACTTCACCGGCGGACTTATCAAAGCAATTTTTTTTGGAAATGTAATCGCGGTTCTTGGCTGTTACTACGGCTTGAATTGTCCTAACGGAGCGGAAGGCGTTGGTCTGGCAACAACCAAAACTGTCGTCGCATCGATTATTGTAATTTTCATTTTAAATGCAGTTTTAACTTTTATAATATACCGTTGAGAAAAAATCAGGAGGTAAGTACGATGTCACAGGAAGAAATTAACAACGAAGTTCAAATCCGACTTACCGTGCACGATGAAAAATTTAATTCTTTCACACGCGAGATGAGGGACTTTAAGGAAGAAATGCGCGACTTCAAACAAGAAATGCGCCAGCAAAATGAAATGCGGACTCAAGAAAATACTGAATTGCGCGGAACATTTCAGACTATCCAAAATACGCTCCTGCAAATGCAAGTTAGCAATCGCAATCAAAATGTGTTGGTTATCATTGGCGTTATTGCCATCGCCGTTGCAGTTTTTTTGAAATAGGCGCAAGTTGTATGATTAAAATAAAAAATGTCAGCAAATATTTCGGCGAAAAAGCTGCGCTGAAAAATATCAATCTTGAAATTTACGACGGCGAAACTTTGGCGATTATCGGCGGCTCAGGTTCGGGAAAGTCAACTTTGCTTCGGCTGATGATTGGATTGATTCAGCCGAGCGAGGGAGAAATTTGGATCGGCGACGATGAAATTTCAAAAATGACTGAGGAACAAATTACAAAAGTTCGTCTGAAGATGGGAATGGTCTTTCAATACTCTGCGCTGTTCGATTCGATGAGTGTCGGAGAAAATGTTGCCTTCGGTCTTGTCGAGCATACAAAACTTTCTGAAAGTGAAATAAAAAAAATTGTTCGCGAAAAATTGAAACAGGTCGGACTTGAAGGCGTGGAAAATTTGATGCCGAATGAACTTTCCGGCGGGATGAAAAAACGCGTGTCACTTGCGCGAGCCATTGCCTTTGAACCTGAAATTATTTTTTATGATGAACCTTCCAGCGGATTGGATCCGATTATGACAAACAAAATTGATGAACTGATTATAGAAACTCAACGCGCCTTGAAAGTTATCAGCGTCGTTGTCACTCACGATATGGTTAGTGCCTGCAGAATTGCGAATAGAATTGCGATGATTTACAATGGCGCACTGATCGCGGTCGATACAGTTGAAAATTTTAAAAAGATAAATGATCCGCGAGTGAAAGAATTTTTCAGAGTGATAGATTAAATTTTAAAATATTTTTTTGGAGAGTATTTTTTATCTTCCGAAACCTACAGATAAAGTTGCTCAAATTCCGAAAGAATGGAAGGAAAAATTTGTGGAAAGAAATTTGCGAAGACACATTTTTCTTTGAAGTTTGCGAAGGCAGGTCAAATCCTTCAGTGCCGATAATTTTAATTGGCGTTGCGCAGTGAAAAAAATTTTTAGGAGGAATGTTTGATGAAAAAAATTTTGTCGGCAATTTTGTCTGTGATTTTTATTTTTGGAATTGCGGCAACTTCAAGCGCAAAAAATTTTGACAAAAAAACTGTCGACGCTGAACTTGCAAAAATGATTGGCGACGACGATGTTCAAGTTACAGGCTTGGGCGTTATTGCTTTCAAAGACGGCGAAGTTGTCTACAAAAATTTTTTCGGCAAACGTAATCTTGAAAAAAATTTACCGGTCACGAAAGATACAAAATTTCGCGTCGCGTCAGTTTCAAAAATGTTCACGATGTTTGGAATTATGAAACTTGTTGAGGAAGGAAAAATAAATCTCGACGAAGACGCAAGCAAGTATTTAGGTTTTGAACTTCGCAATCCAAATTTTCCCGACGATAAAATTACCGTGAGAATGTTGGCAAGTCATACTTCGACAATTCGCGACGGAAAAGATTATATTTTGCCGCCGAGTTATCGTTTGGAAGAATTTTTCAAATCTTACGGTGTCGCCTATGAGGACGGAAAACATTTTGCGACAGAAAAAAATTTTTTCAAGTACAGTAACTTGAATTATGGAATTTTGGCAACGATTATTGAAAAAGTTTCCGGCGAAAGGTTCGACAAATTTATCAAGAAAAATATTTTGCAACCGATGAAAATTAGCGCTGATTACGTTGTTGGAAACTTGAACAAAAAAGATTTTCAAAATCTCGGCGCACTTTACAAACAAGAAAATGGCAAATGGTTAGCAACGGTTGACAAATATTCCGGTCAGCCGAAAAAAGATACTGTCAAAATTTCAAGCAAATATGTGACCGGCAGCGGCTTTCAAAGTTTGAAAGATTACAAGATTGGAAGAAATGCGACGATATTTAATCCTGCGGGCGGTTTGAGAATTTCATTTGAAGAACTTGGAAATTGTCTTGAGATGATTATGAACGGCGGAAATTTTCGCGGCAAAAAAATTGTTCGCGAAGATTTGTTGAAAGAAATGTTGTCGAAGCAATGGATTTACGACGAAGAAAATAAAAATGGCGACAACTACGACGTTATGTTCAGTTACGGCTTGGGATTTTATCAAATTGACGGCGCAGGACCGGCGCGACTTTGCAAGAATCATAAAATTGATTTAATCGGACACAGCGGCGAAGCTCACGGAATGATTTCAGGATTGTATTTTAACAGAAGCTCTTTTATATGCTCGTATTCTTCCTGATTGATTTCATCACATGTCGATATTACAGGACCATCAGCAAGTTTAAACTCCAGTCTTCTTCCGAATTGGGTGGAGTTTGTACGTATTGATTCGATTTCATCATACGTAAATATATCGTATGCTGTTACCACCATTTTGTCAGTAAATATTACATCGAGTTGATTCCGATATGTCACGAATACGTCAACGGCATTTTCCTGTATATGCTGATACAGCTTGTCCTCTCCGTACTTCTCTATGGTCTGCTTTCTTCTCCTCTTATACTTATGAAACGGGATAAAAACGCCAAACAAAAGAGTCATAATAAATATTACCATGACAACAATGGCAATAAGATCGGAAGAGCGTCGTGTAGGGA
>CALEPR010000010.1 GCA_937910665.1 uncultured Selenomonadales bacterium | reverse complement strand
AAGAGTACATCAAGCGCTTCCGCGACCGCGCCATGTCGCCTGAGCGTCCTATCACACGCGGTACTGCCGAGTTCATAGCGGTTGCCGATTCCTATGTCAAAGGCGGGAGCACAAATTAAAAGCGTTTCAAAATTTTTCATATCGCCGTGAATTTCGTCAAGCATTTTCGCCGTTAAATAATTTGTTGTGGTGTAAATAAAACTGTTTTCGTGAGCAAATCCCTGTTTCCAAAAAATATCTTTGTCGGGCGAATAAGTGAAACCGTTGTGTTTTGCGACGGCGGCGGCAATCATATCGGGATTGTACTGCGGGTTGAAAATTTCCATGCCGTGCTTGTCTTTGACGATGAGAGTCGGAGCAAGTTCATAAAATTTGAAACCGCCGCCGCCCTGCCAGCCGACATTTTTTGAAATACCGCCCTGTTCGCCGTCGATAACTTTTTTCAGACGCGGTATACAATGCGAATGACAAGATCCGTTTTTTTCAATTCCAATCCAACGCCGCCCCATTTTATGAGCGACTGCCGCAGTAGTTCCGCTGCCCAAAAAACTATCCAAAACTAAATCGCCTTCGTTACTTGCCAGCGTCAAAATTCTTTCAAGTATCAATTCGGGTTTTTTGCCGTTTGGAAACTTTACATCGCCTTCTTTTGTTAAGTTGTTGTACTGTATATCATCCCAGAAAGTACCCAAACTGTCCAATTTATAAATTTTATTGCCTTCGACACTTACCACATCTTTTAACCAAGCTATTAAGTTGGTGTCCTTATAAAAGTATCGTGACATTTTGCCTGCATTTTTCCCTTTGGCAGGTATGTATTCAATACTGAAAAGACCTGTATTGTTAAAAATTCTTGTTTCCTCTATAACCTTGTCGCGGATTGAGGTTTGAGCATTTGTCGTCCTGAAGATATTGTCAATGCAGCCATAGTAAGCCTTTGGAATATTTCCGGAAAATTTTTCATCAGCAACTTGCCTAATGGATTGCATAGAAAAATTTTCGTGCTTAAAAAGTTTAATGGTTTCTCCGCTACCGGACTTAAATTCTTTTATAAATTCTCCGTCATCAATTGCACACATAACGGTTGTATACTTCCAACTCTTTCCCTGTCGCGTATATTCGTCTATGTAATTGACGAGTTCTTTTCTTCTCTGCGGAAGATGGCAGATAGAAAATTGTGTAGAATTTTTTGCATAAGCTAATATGTACTCAACGCTGTCTTGTAAACTTTTACCGAGATATTCTCCACTCAATCCCGCGACTTTAGTTTTGACGGCAACCATGTTTATAAAATTTGGACGTTCAAAAATCTCATCACACAAAACTTTCAAGTACGCCATTTCTGTAGCATCAATTTGAATCCAAATACTTCCGTCGTTGCTCAAAAGGTTGCGTAAAATTTTTAACCGTGCCGCCATTAAATTGAGCCAAATTGAATGTTCGAGATTGTCATCATAATGTTCAAACGCCGCGCCTGTATTGTACGGCGGGTCAATATAAATGCACTTCACACGCCCGGCGAAATCCTGCTCAAGTGCTTTGAGTGCGAGCAAATTATCTCCGTGAATCAAAATGTTTTCCGTGTCGGTGTCGCCGTAGTCAAATTTTGAATCGTGCATCAAAATACGCGGTTCGACTTCCGGCAATTTATCTTTATCGACCCAAGTCAATTCAAGTTTCTGTTTCATTGTGTCCTCCCGCTAATGTATCAGACAATCTCAAATGAAATTGTCATAATTTCCTCTACTTCGATTTTGCCGGCTAATTGTTTACGAATCTTTTCTTGAATTTCGGTGTTTTGCCTGTTTATTTCATCGAACTGTAAATCTCGTTCACGGCGCATTTTTGCCAATTTTTGATCCAGTTTATTGATATTGTCCCTGATTTTTAATGTCTCTTCTTTGGTTTTGGTATAAACACTTTCGCGGAAAATTTTTTTCTGTTCGTTGTTTTTTTTGTCAACGAGTCTGATTTTGCGCTCCAATCCCTCTTTTAAGTCGTTGGCGTAAGCGTCGAGTTTGTCACATTCCTCAAGCCAAAATTTTCTGTTGGCGGCGTTTATCTTTTCTTTTTGTGACTCCTTCAATTTTTCTTTGAGTTCTTTAAATTCTGCAGTTTCTCCCGTGAAAGTTCCGGATATTTTACCGGGCAGAGCAAACATTCTGTCCAACATATCGTTCGGAATTTCCACATTTAAGTTGTTTATCGTGGTGAGTATCAAATATTCCCCAAAAACTGTATCATCGTTTGAATGTTTCATTTTTTCAACCGACAGCAGACCTTTCAAGCCGATTTTATCTTTGAAAAAATTTACATTTCGCCCGGCATTTTTGCAGTCAAATTGAATGTTGACTTTCGGCAATATTTTTTCGGTTGCATTTTTAAGCCAAGTGTTCAAAAAAGAATTGTCGCTTCTGTGCAAAAAAGTTTCCTTTTTCTGTTCCGCATCTTTCCAATCTAAATTGTAAATTTCTTCGTCCTCGCTTGATTTTTTGAAACGAAATTCATTTTCGTCGGCAGAAACGGAATACGCTCCGCACATTATGACGAAATCATAAAGTTTGCGTCTGAAAGCATTAAGGCATTGAACGGTGTTTTCCTCATGAAATTTCAGTTTTCTTATAACCTCATCATCAAATTCTTCAAAGACCGACTTTCTTGTTTCCAACAGTTGATTGTTGATTTGTTCCGCATTTTCGTTTTGCAATTTGTCAAAACCGGCATTGATTTCTTCGGGCGTTCTGCATTTCTGATAAATTTCGGCAATGCGCTTTTCAAAATCCATTCCGTTTTCTATCGCACCGAGCACTTCATCGGACGCACCGAATACTCCGTCAAACAGTTTGAATTTTTTTTCGAGAAGTTCGTAGACTCGCTTATCGGCGGCATTTTTCCCGTTCAGAAAATTTATCACGACAACATCATTTTTTTGTCCGTAACGATGACAACGACCGATTCGTTGTTCTACACGTTGCGGATTCCAGGGCAGGTCAAAATTTACAACTATATTGCAGAATTGCAAATTAATACCTTCGGACGCAGCCTCTGTGCCGATTAAAATCGTGGCATCATTTTGAAATTTTTCAACAATAGCGGTCTTCATATCCGCAGCCTTTGAGCCTGAAATTGTTCCGTCATTTTTATGCCGCTTTTTCCAATCTTTGTAGACATTTTTTGAAACGTCGTCGCTATTGTTGCCGTCAAGCAAAACGATTTGCCCTTCATATCCGTTTCTGTTCAGAATATCCAGTACATATTTTTGAGTTTGACGGGATTCGGTAAAAATTACGGCTTTTTTTTGTCCGCCGAGTTCTTCAATTTTCTGAAAACCTTTTTCGAGAGCGATGCATAATTTATCACCTTTTGCGTTATCGGTAATACCAGCGGCAAGGTTGCTGAATTTTTTCAGAAGTTCCAGTTCTGCAGTAATGCCCGCTCTATCGATAAGGTCATTTTCATGTCGAGTGTCGGCAACATCTTCAGAGAAGGAATCGAGATATTGAGGCATCGTATCAAAATCTTCCGCTAAATCCAATTCGTTATTTTCATTTTCAAGAATTTTTTCAAGTCGTTCAATAAGTTTTTTTAAGGTTGCGTTTATGGCAAATGACGATGACGCGAGCAATTTCCGCATTACCATCGTTATGAGTGTCCTTTGTCCGTCAGGTAAAGCATAGAGATGCGGCGTTTGAAGATATTCTGATATTGAATCGTACAGTTGCTCTTCTCCATCGGAAGGTTCATACGTTTCGACTATGGAAGTTCGCTTGGGATAATTTATGTATTCTTTGACCTGCCGCCGCAACGTGCGTTTGCAAAAATTTTTCAATCTTTTTTTGAGTTCTTCGTTCATCAACACGGAATTACGACGCGATACATACATCTCTTTGAACGTCTTCGGATCGCCGAAAATTTTATCATCAATTATACTCGTCAACCTATACACTTCCATCAAGTCGTTCTGCAAAGGTGTTGC
>CALEPR010000009.1 GCA_937910665.1 uncultured Selenomonadales bacterium | reverse complement strand
GTGCGTCAGCACGCCAGTCTCAAAATCACTTACACAAAAAAATTTACACTCCCGGAAAGAAAGTTGTTTCAATCTCAGGACATTATAATCAACAGCTTGTTTATCCGTCATATGTGGGTCGTGGGCTTTAAGAATTTGCAAATAATCCACGAATACTACCGGCAATGTGTCCAATTCGTATTTGTATCTCTCCACAATTTTGCGAATATCATCAGCATCTATTGAACCCACTCCGCAGACCGTTCTCAAATACAACCCGACTTTTTCAAAATGTTCCCTTGCTACCGATACAGTTTTTTTCTCCTGGATAATGGAATGTACCGACTTCACCCTTGTTGTATTCCCATACAATTGTTAAGAAATTCGGCTGATATGGCGTTCGTAAATTTCTTCCTCGCCCATTTCCAATGAAATGTAGAGAACATCTTTTTCTTGCGCCGCTATCTGATATGCCATCTGCAACGCAAACGCCGTCTTACCCGTTCCTGTTGCTCCCAGTATCACATACAACCCCTCATACAATCCGCCTTCCAAAACTTCGTCCAAACTTTTCCAGCCTGTCGGTATTGCATCGCAAGCGTTTGCGATACTCTTTTCCCATTTTGAAACTTTCGCTGAATCCGACAAACTTCGACGCAAATTTTTCTTCAATTCCTCAATCGTTTGAGGGATTTTTTTTACTCTGCCGATAAACTCATCACGAAATTTAACAAGACTTTCATTTTGGTCTTTGCAGTCCACTACTTTCAAAGAAAGACAAAAATATCTTAGCCTCAACCTCCCCAGCCCTGTCGTCAATTTTTGCTCCGCTGACTTCCCTGCATCGTCATCATCAAAATCTATTATCAACGGCTTTTGCGGAACAACTTTATTTTCCTTCAACCAATTCAAAAATTTATCAACATTCGTAGTTGAGCCGAGAGCGATAGCGTCGTTCCCTGCTTCAATGATTGACAACGCATCAAATTCGCCTTCCACCACCACTACATTTTGCTTTGAAGTTTTCAAAACGTCGATGTTGAAAATCTCACTACTTCCTGCTTTCATTTTCGGTATTTTGTTATTCTCATCGACTGCACGAGCTACATATGATTCTGAACTTGTCGGAATAATTACCCTGTCAGACGGAACTACATTTTTGTCTCCTCGCTTTTTCGGATGCGTCCAACCTTTGATAAATCCACAACCGTAACGAATTGCAACCTCTTCTGATATTCCACGCCTTTGAAAATAATTTGTTTGGCTCAAATTTTTGGTTGCCTTCGCTATGTCTTCCGCTATCATTTTTGCCAACTCCAAATTTTCGGCAACTTCCTCAACAGTTTTTTCGGATTTGTCGGCAAAATTTTTTGGACTGAAATCTAAACCGTAAATTTTAAAGACCTGTCCTATGGCTTCAGCATTGGAAATATGATGTTCAGCGGCATAGAAATTTATCACATCTCCGCTCGTTCCGCATTTGAAACATTTGTACCTAAATGTCTGACCTTTGATGAGTTTGACTCCTGTCCCGCTTTTTCCCGAACCATTTCCACATACTGGGCAAATATATCCGCCGTCTTTTGCCTTCTGCGTGAAATAAACTTCAGGATTATCGTGAACGTACTCCAACTTTTCTTCCATCAGCCTATCACCTCAGATAAATTCACATTGAACACAATTTTATAAAACGCCTGTCCCATTTTTTCAAACTTGTAAGAGTAAAGCAAGCCTATTTTCACCCAATACTCCAGCATCTGCCTTACCACATCGCGTATCGCTTTTTTCTTCTTCCGCGTCGTCACATCCAACTGCAAATCAAAAAACAACGTATCAAACAAAACTCCTACATTCAAATAGTGATTTTTCTGATTTTTTATCAACGCTATCTTCGTCAGCAAATAATTTATAATGACCGCATTTTGAATCGTCCTGCGACACGGTACTGCCATATAATACGCCGCCCACGATGTTATTTGATTCAAACTCTCCGCATACTTGAAAAGTGCGGACTTCCTGTTCAATCTGTAAACCATAATTCGCTTGCCAAAGACTTTCGACTTCAATTCCAACATCGTCACGTCCAACAAATTTTCCCTCAACATTGAAGGAAAATATTTTTGTCCGTTTACCGTTAATGCTTTGTCGTTTCCCAGCGAATCTTTATGCGTCAACGTCAACTTTGCCCATGATAATTTTTCTAAATGTTCTTCTATAATACCAACTGTTTCTTCTTGAAAGTGATCCGATACATTCCCGAATACATGTTGCAAGATATTCCTTGCCGTAAAATGCTCACAGCCCGCTCTTGAAAATGAATAAATCGCGTTCAGGATCAAGTCGTCTACCCTATCCAACTTTTTGCTTATCTTCACTCCCGCATCTTTTTCATAATCCAATCTTGCAAATACAAATACCGTTTCTGCCTTATTGAAGGCGGTTTTAAAATATTCGCCTGGTTCTGCATTGCTCAACTTATCTCCAAGTTTTGTAATCTCATTGTAATGTTGCGACGGCAGAACATTAAGAAAATGGTTGTTCTGTTCATGTTCCACGTCCGACTTTATCGGTTTTTGCAACTCAACTCTCACTATCTCCAAATTATTGTTGTCACGATAACTTTTCACGCTCAAAAAATTCTTCAACTGTTCTTCGGAGTAAAAAACCGAATTATTTCTGCCGTATTTGTCTGGTTTCAAAACCCCTGCTTGACGGAGATATTGAAATTTTCTCACGGAAATTCCAAGAAATTTGGCAGAATCTTTAGTTGAAAACATTTTTTTATTTTCCATACATTCACCAGCCCTTTATAAAAGTTTATGGATTTTTACGCTAAAACATTTATTAGATTATAACTTCCAAAATTTTTTTGTCAATGCTATAATGTCCAAAAATGCTTTGAACAATAAAAATAAGAAGGTGATTTTTATGCCTAGAGGTTTGCCTAAAAACTTTGAGCAATCTTCTCAAAGTAATGACAAATATCAATTTTCAGTTTATCTGACCGCTAAAGAGGCTGAATCAGTGAAAGCTGTTTCTCTTGCTCAAGACCTCAGCCTGAGTTCTGCTATTGTTGAACTGATAAAAGCAGGATTAAAAGATGAGCAATATCAAGACGCAATTAAAGCATATCAGAATTTCAGGCAGAGTTTAAAAAAATGAATCTTTTTCTTTCAAAGGAACAAAGTGAACTCGGTTTTGCCGAGTTTTTTTATTTGTCGCAAAAATGTGAAAACTTCTGTCCATTTTGATTTCTTCTTTGTAAGCGGGGCGGCAATTAAAAAGCCGCCCACGCGCTATAGATTCTTATAAATCTTATAGCTTTTTGGGAAAATGCCGCGAGACCGCATTGGAACGCCAAAAATCGCTACTTTTTTCTATGTTTATCGTCTGCCGTACTCGGTAGTAACGTCTGCCGTACTCGGTAGTAACGTCTGCCGTACTCGGTAGTTTGACAAATCTGATGTTTTAGGTTAAAATTTTAGTTTTAATAAACAAAATTGTTGTATAGTTTTTTATTGTTGTGTGGTGGTTTT
>CALEPR010000008.1 GCA_937910665.1 uncultured Selenomonadales bacterium | reverse complement strand
GCGACTGGCACTCAGTGCATCAATGAAAAAGCACTGTGTAGATACCATTCGTTTGAAGCTGGTCAAGATCGCAACTAAAGTGATCAGATCAGGGAGATACATTTATTTCAAGCTGTGCAGCAGCTGTTCCTATCAAGAAGAATTCTATGAAACACTTGATAATATAAGCCGACTAAAACCGCAGCTCGAATAGTAGCTATTAACGTACTTTGACAATCCGAAAAGCTGTATTTTTATATCAACAGGTGGAGTCTACCCTTTTTTAGTAAAAAGAAGAGCTGCTCATCACGCCTTGTTCAAAAAAATGATTACTGATTTGATTATTTGCAGTGGTCGGGTTGTCATGAATAATTCAGGATTATTTTACACTAAGTTATCGGTAGTCACGGAAATCAAGTTTGAATACCAGTTGTATTTCACAACATGATTTTGTCGCCAGATGCCCCCATTTGGGTTGGTGATCGCCAGCATTTCGACTATTTCAGCGAAGTGATATCACAGCCCGTCATCAAAATTGATTTCCATGTTTTCACGGAGAGTTCTATTTACAGAAATTTTTTTACATTTCTATTTCAAAAATTTTTCTGACTTCTGTTTTTTTTCTGCGAGAATTTTTTTTGCGTCGGGCGACGAACGGAAATTTGTTTCTTGATTCCGCGTTCAATGCGCGAAAGTTTTTCGACTTCGTTCGGCGTGACAAACGTTATCGCCGTTCCTTTTTCACCTGCGCGTCCTGTCCTGCCGATTCTGTGAATATAAGTTTCTGCGTCGCGAGGGACATCGTAACTTATGACATGCGTCACTCCTTCGATGTCAAGACCGCGAGCGGCAATATCGGTGGCGACCAAAATTTGCAACTCGGCTTCGCGAAATTTTTTCAGCGCAAAATTTCTCTGTTGCTGAGTCAAATCGCCGTGAAGTTCGTCGACTGCAAATTTTTTTTTGGCAAGTTCAAGAGCGAGATGCGAAACGCTTTCCTTTCTAGCGCAAAAAATTATTGCGAGGTAAGGCGATTCACTTTCCAAAATCTCTACAAGTCGTGAAAATTTTTTGTCGGGATTAACTTTCACGACGACTTGATTTATATTTTCCAGCGTGACCACTTTTTTGTCTATGAAAATTTCCTGTGGCTTTTTCATAAATTCTGCGGCAAGCTGTCTGATTCTCGGCGGGATTGTCGCGGAACACAAAATTAACTGTCTGTCTGTCGAAGTTTCGCAAAGTAAATTTTCCACGTCCTCAATAAATCCAAGTTTCAAAAGTTCGTCCGCCTCGTCAATTACAATTTTGTTCACGCCGTCAAGTTGAATTGTTCCTCGTCTCAAGTGATCCAAAATTCTGCCCGGCGTCCCGATAATTATTTGCGGAGTTCGGCGCAATTTATTTTTTTCCGCAAAAATATCTTTGCCGCCGCTGATTAAAATTGAATCCAGTTCCAAAACTTTGCAAATTTCAGCCGCGACTTTTGAAATTTGCGTCGCAAGTTCTCTGGTCGGCGCGATTACTAAAACCTGCGCGACAGAAATTTTTTTCGTCCGCTCCAGTGTCGGCAACAAAAAAGCCAAAGTTTTCCCCGTGCCTGTCTTTGAGCGGACGATTAAATCTTTTCCGCTTCGCGCCGCAGGAATTACTTTTTCTTGAACTGTTGTCGGCTCAATAATTCCTTTCCGCTTTAAAAGTTCGCAGACTTCGGAATTTATTTTTAAATCATTGAATTTCAAAATACTTCACCGCCAAAAAAATTTTTTTAATTTGTCAAACTTCTGACAGGCGCAGGGATTCTTCCTCCGCGAGCGATAAACGCTTCCGAACTCCATTCATTTCTGACAGGCATAATCGGACAACGACCGAGCAAGCCACCATATTCTACAACGTCGCCAACTTTCGCGTTTGGAACCGGAATAATTCTGACCGCCGTCGTCTTGTTGTTCACCACTCCAATCGCCGCTTCGTCCGCAATAATTCCGCTGAGCGTCGCCGCGCTGACATCTCCTGCAACTGCAATCATATCCAAGCCGACCGAACAGACGCAAGTCATCGCCTCAAGTTTTTCAATCGACAAACTTCCTCTGTTAACCGCCGCAATCATTCCTTCGTCCTCGCTGACAGGAATAAATGCTCCGCTCAAACCGCCGACGTGCGAACTTGCCATCAAGCCGCCTTTTTTTACTGCGTCATTCAGAAGCGCGAGTGCGGCAGTTGTCCCGGGCGCACCGCAAGCCTCAAGTCCCATTTCCTCCAAAATTCTTGCGACAGAATCTCCGACAGCAGAAGTAGGAGCAAGAGACAAATCAATTATTCCGAAAGGAACGCCCAATCTTTTCGATGCTTCCTGCGCGACAAGTTGACCGACGCGAGTAATTTTAAAAGCAGTCTTTTTTATTGTTTCCGCAATTTCGGTGAAGTTCGCGCCCTTCAAATCTTCCAGAGCATGTTTGACAACTCCGGGGCCGGAAACTCCGACATTGATAACTTTGTCCGCCTCGCTCACGCCGTGAAATGCTCCTGCCATGAAAGGATTATCGCCGGGCGCATTTGCAAAAATTACCAGCTTGGCGCAAGCAATCGCTTGCCTGTCACGAGTAAGTTCAGCCGCACGCTTTAAAACATCTCCCATTTCCCTCACGCAGTCCATATTTATTCCCGCCTTCGTCGAGGCAAGATTGATTGAACTGCAAACTAAATCTGTCGTCGATAAGGCTTGCGGAATCGATTCAATTAAAATTCTGTCGCCTTGAGTGAAACCTTTTTCAACCAATGCGCTGAAACCGCCAATAAAATTTACTCCGACTTCCTTCGCCGCCGCATCCAAAGTTTCAGCGACAGGAACAAAGCTGTCTGTTTTGCAAGCCTCAGCCGCAATCGCTATCGGCGTGACGGAAATTCTTTTGTTGATAATCGGAACGCCGTACTCGGTGGCAATATCTTCGCCCGTCTTAACCAAAAATTCAGCTGACTTTGTAATTTTGTCGTAAACATTTCTGCAAAATTCGCGAAGGTTCGGATGAGCACAATCGCGCAGAGAAATTCCCATCGTTATCGTCCGCACGTCCAATTTATTTTCAGTTATCATTCTGTTGGTTTCTAAAATATCCTCAATCGTTATCATTTCATTTCCTCCCCAAAATTTTTTTGCAATATTCGCCGAAAAATTTTTTCTTTCCTTCGCAGAGAAATTTTACTCGACATCTTCGTCCAAAGTTTCCAACAAAAAAGTGACAGGTCTGAAACCGTCGTTGCAAGAAACCATCGCCGACTTTTTATTTTTCATCCAACCGGAAAAAAAATCTTCCGCGCCATGCGACAATCCAAAAACATAAGGCGAAAGATTTTCCCACGCACTTTCGCAAAAATTTTTCGGACGTTGCCAGCCGTTTGAAATAAAAATTTCTCCTTCCTCCACGACGCAAGGATTTTCTATCGGATTTTCATAAATCGCAATTAAATCTTCGTGACAAACTTTTTTCATCACGGTAATTTTAACTTTCTTCATTTCAAAATTCCTCTGAAAAAAATTTTCCGCTCCAAAATTTTTCCGCTCCCAAAACTTTCCGCTCCCAAAATTTTTTTCGCGAAGTCAAAAATTATTCCTGCAAAATTTTTATCAACATAAAGGATTTATCTTTCACAACGCAGAATACTACCAAAACTTGAAAAAAGCAGAATCGAAGGAGGTTGTTCAATATGGCAACATTCAACATAAGAGGAAAGAATATCGAAGTTACTCCCAACCTTCGCGAATATGTAGAAAAGCGCGTCGGAAAAATTTCAAAGTACTTCGATAACGTTGAGGAAATTTTTGTACTGCTCGCAGTCGAAAAAGACAGGCAGATCGTCGAAGTCACCGCCGAAGTTCCCAGCGGCTTGGTTCTGCGCGGCGAAGAAGAAACTGGCGATATGTATACTTCAATCGATCTTGTTGTCGAAAAACTTGAGCGTCAAATTCGCAAACAAAAAACAAAACTTGAGCGTCGTTTCCGCGCCGGCGGATTTAAAGGCGAATTGATTGAGGAACAAAAGCAACGCGCCGAAAAAAATGAGGACGAAGGCGAAGAATCCCCCGTCGTCAAAACAAAACGCTTTGTCGTGAAACCGATGGACGTTCAGGAAGCGATTATGCAGATGAACTTGGTCAATCACAATTTCTTTGTCTTTCGCGATGCACAGACCGAAGAATTTTGCGTCGTTTACAAGCGCAAAGATGGAGCATATGGTTTAATCGAATCCGGAAACTAAATTTCAGAATCTGCAGAAAAAATTTTTTCTCCGCCAAAGTCGGCGGGGATTTTTTTTACAGGAAAATCAAACCGACTGCAATTAAAAATAAAAAACTGTATTCACAAGTTCCAAAACTTTTCATCCGTGATTTTATTTTCACGAGCGTTTCAAAAATCGGATTTGAGCAAAAAAAATCTGCCAAAACTTTGACAGATTTAAAAATATTTTTTTTGAGTTTATCGTAAAAAAAATTTTTGTCTTAGTCTTTTGAAAGATCGCTGCCGTCTTTCAGCCAGCTCATCATGCCGCGAAGTTTTTCTCCGACTTTTTCAATTTGATGCTCGGCGTGAATTCTGCGTTGCGCCAAAAAGTTTGCGCGACCTGCAGCGCGATTTTCAACCAACCAATTTTTCGCAAAAGTTCCGTTCTGAATTTCTTCCAGAGCTTTTTCCATAGCTTTGCGAACATCTTTTGTAATAATTTTCGGACCGGTTGTGTAGTCGCCGTACTCGGCAGTGTCGCTGATCGACTTACGCATTTTAGCCATGCCGCCTTCATACATCAAGTCGACGATCAATTTCATTTCGTGGAAAGTTTCAAAGTAAGCGATCTCCGGCTGATAACCTGCGTTCACCAAAGTTTCAAAACCTTCCTGAATTAAATGCGTCACGCCGCCGCAGAGGACACACTGTTCGCCGAACAAATCGGTTTCAGTTTCTTCTTTGAAAGTAGTCTGCAAAACTCCTGCACGAGTTCCGCCAATTCCGCGAGCGTAGGCAAGAGCGATATCAAAACATTTTCCTGTAGCATCCTGTTCGACTGCGAAAACGTCGGGAACTCCGCCGCCTTCTTTGAAAGTTCTGCGAACCAAATGACCGGGACCTTTTGGCGCGACCATGAAAACATCGACGTTTGACGGTGGAATAATTTGCTTGAAATGAATATTAAATCCGTGAGCAAAAGCAAGCGCGGAACCATCCTTCAAATTCGGCGCGATTTCATTTTTGTAAACGTCAGCCTGTTTTTCGTCGGGAATTAAAATCATAACGATGTCAGCAGCTTTTGTAGCGTCGGCAACGGACAAAACTTTCAATCCGGCTTGCTCGGCGACAGGTTTTGATTTCGAGCCCTCGTAAAGACCGACAACGACATTAACGCCGCTTTCCTTCAAGTTCAAAGCGTGAGCATGACCTTGACTGCCGTAACCGATAATGGCGACGGTTTTGCCGTTCATAATCTCCCAATTAACATCTTGATCATAATAAGTTTTTGCCATAACAATTCCTCACTGTAAAAAAATTTTCCAAATAACTTTTTTGGAATACTTGAAGATAATAGCACTCATTAAATTTAGTTTCAACAATTTTTTTCTACAACAAATTTTTGCCGTAAAATTCCTGCGCTTGATGATAATCTTCAATGGTGTTGTCCCCGCGTTCAAGAGCAATTAAACCGGTGCGAATAATTTCTAAAATTCCATAAGGTTTCAGAAGTCTGGTAAAGGCAGTAACTTTTTCATCGTCGCCCGTGATTTCAAAAATTAAATTTGTCGGCTGAACGTCCACGACGTGAGCGCGAAAAAGTTCCGCCATTTTCAAAACGTCAAGGCGGTTTTCATCGTTCGCGGAAACTTTTATCATGGTCATTCCGCGAGTAACTGCAGATGCCGAATCCAGTCGTTGAACTGCGTGGACGATCGGCATTTTCTCCAACTGTTTTATCATTTGCTCAATCAATGCGCCGTCGCCGTGAACCACGACAGTTATTCTGGAAAATTCCGGCGATTGAGTGACTCCGACGGACAAACTGTCAATATTAAATTCTCTGCGACTAAACATACTTGCTACGCGAACAAGTACTCCCGGCTGATTTTCAACATAAACAGACAAAATATGTTTCATCAAAAAGACTCCCTTGAAAAACTTAGACCGAATGATAGCACGGCTTGTTTTTAGTTTCAACAAAATTTTATTTTTGCAAGACAGTAAGAATTTTAATTTCTGATTGCCAAGTTTGCTTAAAATATTTTAACCGCTGTCAATAATTTGGAAAGTCGCCATAGGTTTTGTTTTTATGAAGTTCGCACGGCGTTCATTTCTTTTTTGCGAATATACATCGCTTTGTCTGCGCGTTTGAAAACATTTGCCGAGCTGCTGTCAATAGTTCTGTCATAAATTGCGACTCCTATTGCCGCAGAAGTTTTTTCCCACGGCTCAAGCGTGTTGTCGTTGGCAATTTCTTCCAGTTTCTGATTAAATTCTTCAATCAATTCGTCAATGTCGCGATAATCTTCGCCCTGAATAACTACAACAAATTCATCTCCACCAATTCGGAAAATCGGCGACGTAAGAAAAATATCCTGAACCAAACTGCAAAGTTTTTTGATTGCGACGTTGCCATTTTCATGTCCGTAAGTGTCGTTGATCCTTTTCAAAAAATTTAAATCTATCATTGCGATGGCAAATTCTGCGACTCCGTCCTCAATTTTCCAGTCAAGCTGGCGCATAAGTTTATCGTAAGCATTTTTATTGTTCACGCCTGTCAAAGCGTCTGTATGAGCTAATTCATGCATTTCAAGAGCCTTTTCTTTTGTGTTGGAAAGTTCCTTTGCAACTTTTATTAAATGTTTCATGTAATTTTCCAATTCCAAAATCATCGCGGCAATTTGCATGGAAAGTGATGCAATTTCGTCTTGACCTTCGACTTCGCTTTCAATGTTTTTGACGACGGCAGGATTTTTATTTTGCGAATATTCGCGGACATTTAATTGCAGGTGAGAAAGTTTTGAAATATATTTTTGATGAATGTAACCAAGCAACGCCAAAACGCACAGGAAAAGAATCATTCCCATGCCTGCTGTCTGCTTTAAAGTCAGCCGCAAAATTTCATTGTTCACGCGCTCGATTTCAACTTCAGTTCCAATAACGCCGACAATTTTTCCGTCAATATTCAGAGGAGTGTAATAGGCGTAAGTTCTTCCAAATTCATTGTCGTAAGTATCATAGCCGTCAGGTTCTTTTCCGGACTCCCAAGCCGTCCACATTTTTTGATGTTCTTCCAGAGGTTCCTCAACGTCAATGCAAAGCGTTATATATTCCACGCCGTCGATTGTTACAGGTTCGCGAATTGCATCCAACATCCAGACCATGTGAAGTTTTTCTTTTCCCGGGACAATGTAGTAAGTGTAACCGACATTTTGAAAAGCCTCGCGAGTCCTTTCAAAAGTTCCGAGCCAATATTCAAAATAATATTTCGCGTAGGCAATTTTTATTTCGTCCGGCATGTCATCAAATTTTATATCTGCGCCGAAAACTTTTCCCGGGTACTTTTCGGAAAAAAGTTTTTCAAAATTTTCTTTCTCGGGCAAAAAGTCTCCGGAAAAATCTTTGCGCACTAAAATTTTGTCATGATTTTCCAGAAAATAATTTTGAAATTGCAAAAAGTTTTCGCCGTCCGCAACCAGCATTTGTCGCAAACAGTGAGCGACTTCCTTCAAGCTGACCTCCGCTTGTTGTTTGTAAGAATCGGTCTGATTGACATAGGTATTTATGCTGCTGATAAACAGAGTAACAACCGTGAAAATTAAAAACATAATTGCGAATTTAAAAAGCAAACGGTCTGTCTTGTGCGTCATCTAAAAAATTTCCTCGCTGTTACAAATAAAAATTTTTGTTTATTATAGCAAAAAAATTTGTAATCTTCGACAGATTTTTTTTAATTTTATCATCACTTCGGCGATTAAAATTTCAAAAATTTTTAGAAACTGTATTCAAAGCTTCAGGGAATAGGATTTAGTTTACCCTTAACCCTAAAACTTGTGAATACAAGTATTTCGGAGGGAATTAAGGGTATGGTAATTGATTATTTTTTTGCAGGAAAATTGCAAGTTTGGAAGAATCAGCAACAGGAAAATGAATTTTAAAAAATTATTTTTTTTGTTATTGTTGAGGAGGAAATTTTTCTATGGCTGAAATTAAATTTGTTCAAGCAAAAAATCTCAAGCAAAAACCTGACGTTTCCAAAATTGGATTTGGCACTCACTTTACAGATCATATGTTCGTCATGGATTATAATCCGCAAGACGGTTGGCACGATGCAAGAATTGTTCCGCATGAAAATATTTCTATCGATCCTGCAAATGCCACGCTCCATTATGGACAGGCAATTTTTGAAGGAATGAAAGCATATCGCAATCATGGCAAAGCAGTCATTTTCCGCGCAACGGATCACCTTAACCGCCTGAATAATTCCGCAAGAATTTTGGATATTCCGCAGTTGCCTTTCGATGTAATTCACGAAGGTTTGTTGAAACTTATCGACATTGAAAAAGATTGGATTCCGAAAGACAAAGGTCAGAGTTTGTATATTCGTCCCTTCGTCTTCGCAACCGATGAAGTGCTTGGTGTCAGCGTCAGCAAAAAATATAAATTTATGATAATTCTTTCGCCTGTCGCGGCTTATTACGCTCACGGTTTCGCGCCTGTAAAAATTATGGTCGAGGATACTTATGTCCGCGCAGTTCGCGGAGGACTCGGTGCGGCGAAAACTCCCGCGAATTATGCGGCAAGTTTACATGCGGGAATGGTTGCTCACGACAAAGGTTACGATCAAACTTTGTGGTTGGACGGAGTAGAAAGAAAATACATTGAAGAAGTCGGCTCTATGAATATTCTTTTCAAAATTAACGGAGAAGTTATCACTCCTTCGCCGAAGGAACAGACTTCAATTTTGGATGGAATCACTCACAGAACAGTTATGGCTGTGGCAAAAGAGTGGGGCGTGCCTGCCGTCGAAAGAAAAATTTCAATCGATGAAGTTATCAAAGCTCACGAAGACGGAACACTTGAGGAAGTTTTTGGCAGCGGAACTGCGGCGGTAATTTCGCCTGTCGGAGTTTTGGAATACAAAGGTAAAGAATATATTATCGGCAACGGAAAGATCGGAGAATTTTCACAGAAAATGTATGACTACATTGAAGGCTTGCATACAGGTGAAGTCCGGGACAAATTTAATTTCAATGAAGTTGCCGGAGAATATTGAATCAGGCAGTTGTTTAAATTTTTCGGTGGTGAGTGATTTTCGCTTGCCACTTTTTTATTAGAAAGATTTAGAAAATGTATTCGTGACCGATTAAGCAAGATGTCGAAATGCAAAATTTTAATCATAGACGGAAGTGCGGAAAAATTTTTCAAAATTTTTGTCAAGGCGATGAGAATTTCCAAATAATATTTATCAAATTAAAAGGCGGAGAATTTTTTTTCAAACTCTCCGCCGAAAATTTTTCAAAATAATTTTTTACTGCGCGATGACATCTTCAGAAAATTCGTCAAAAACATTTTCCTGAACATTGTCAATAATTTCCAAGTCACGATAACGCGGCATACCCGTTCCCGCCGGAATAAGTTTGCCGATGATAACATTTTCTTTCAGACCGATTAAAGGATCAATCTTGCCTTTAATCGCCGCGTCTGTCAAAACTCTGGTCGTCTCTTGGAAACTTGCCGCACTCAAGAAGGAATCAGTCGCCAAAGATGCTTTCGTAATTCCCAGCAAAATCGGTTTCGCAACGGCAGGACTTCCGCCGCTTTCAATCGCTTTCGTGTTCGCCGTTTCAAAAGCATTTATTTCTACAAATTCGCCGGGCAAAAAGTCTGTCGTTCCTGCGTCCTCAATTTTAACTTTGTGGAGCATTTGTCGAACCATGACTTCAATATGCTTGTCGTTAATTTCAACGCCCTGCGACTTGTAAACTTTCTGAACTTCATAGACAAGATATTGCTGAGTTGCCTTCAAGCCGCAAATTCTCAAAATGTCATGCGGATTAACTGCGCCTTCAGTCAATTTGTCGCCGGCTTTAACAAAATCGCCTTCGCCGACAGTCATTCTTGAGCCGAAAGGAATAGTGTATTCTCTCGAAAAACCGACATCGGGAGTGACAATTATCATCGGCAAACCATTTTTTTCATTCACGCCCATGATAACATTTCCATCGACTTCGGAAATAATTGCGTTGTGTTTCGGTTTACGCGCTTCAAAAAGTTCCTCGACACGTGGCAGACCTTGAGTAATATCGTCGCCCGCAACGCCGCCGGTGTGGAAAGTTCTCATCGTCAACTGAGTTCCGGGTTCGCCGATCGACTGTGCGGCAATAATTCCGACAGCCTCGCCGACTTCGACAGCCGCCTGATTCGCCAAGTCGCTGCCATAACATTTTATGCAAACGCCGAAAGGAGATTTACAAGTTAAGACGCTGCGAATTTTTACTGTCTTGCCTTCGCGAGCCTCCGCAATTTTTTTCGCAAGTTTTGAATTTATAGGATCATTTATCGACGCAATTTTATTTCCGTCCGCATCGAAAATATCTTCTGCCAAAACTCTGCCGACAATTCTGTCCTCCAGAGACTCAATAATTCCTGAGCCTTCAGTAATTGCTTCGACTTCAATTCCGCGTACATTGTTATGGCGAATAAAAATTTCTGCAACGTCGCTGTCCAAAATTTTATCCAACATTTCATGCGTCAAGAAAGTTCCTTCAGAAATTTCTTCGTCGCCGAAAGTCACAGTTTTTGCAAGTTCCTTTCCGATAATTTCATGAATAAAAGCGTGACGCATTTTTTCACGCTGAATATCGTCCCTTGTTCCAAGTTGAATAGTTTCATGGACAAGTGAATGACTTGCAGAATTTGGCGAAGTTAAACTTCTTCCGCGAATTGAAATTTCATCTGCGCCGACCTCGCCAATTTTCAAAAGTGAATCGCCGTCCAAAATTGTATCTTGTTTAATCACAACTTCGCCGGTCGTCGGGTTCACAACGTCGCTTTGTAAAACTCTGCCAATAAGTTCATCGTTCAAAATTTCCAGAGCGTCAAAAGTTTCCGTCGCCAAAAGTGCACGCTCAAGTTTCAAGTTAATCGCGGAAACGTCGCAGTCCTCCTCGCGAACAATAACATCTTGAGCAACGTCGACAAGTCTGCGCGTCAAGTAACCTGAGTCTGCAGTTCTGAGCGCGGTATCCGCCAAACCTTTTCTTGCTCCGTGACTTGAAATAAAATAGTCGGAAACACTGAGACCTTCGCGGAAATTTGCGGTAATAGGCAAGTCAATAATTTTTCCAGAAGGATCAGCCATAAGTCCGCGCATACCTGCAAGCTGACGCATCTGCTGTTTGTTTCCGCGTGCTCCGCTGTCGCTCATCATGTAAATCGGATTGAAAGGATTTTTTTCCTCAAGATTTTTCATCATCGCGTCGGCAACGTCGTCCGTCGCTTTCGTCCAGAGGTCGACAACTTTTTTGTAACGCTCTTCCTCCGTGATAAGTCCGCGAGCATATTGACGCTCAACTTTATTGACTTTCGCCGCCGTGTCATCAATAATTTTTTTCTTTTCTTCAGGGACAATTACGTCAGAAACTGCGACGGTAATTCCTGCGAGACAAGCATAGTGATAGCCAAGTTTTTTTACATTGTCGATAACTTCAGCAGTTTTTGTCGCGCCGCACTCGGTGAAACATTCCGCAACAAGTTTGCCAAGTTCTTTTTTGTTCATGACAATTCCCAGCGTCCACTTGCCGTCGGAATTTTTTCTGAAGTAGCGGAGATTTGCAGGAAGTTCTTCATTAAAAATCATTCGCCCGACAGAAGTTTTTACCAAAACATAATCGTCGGAAATTTCTTCCTGCAGATTTTCGGGAAAACTTTCTCTGCGAAGTCGCGCAAAAATTTCTGCCTGGAGTTCAATGTCGCCTTGTTGATAAGCAAGCAACGCTTCTTCAATTCCTGTAAAAATTCTTCCTTCGCCTTTCGCTCCGACTTTCAAACTTGTCATGTAGTAAGTTCCCAAAACCATATCTTGAGTAGGAACAATAATCGGCTTGCCGTCCTTCGGAGCAAGAATATGATTCGCAGCCAACATTAAAACTCTCGCCTCTGCCTGAGCTTCAGCCGAAAGCGGAAGGTGAATTGCCATCTGGTCGCCGTCAAAGTCAGCATTGTAAGCAGTACAGGCAAGCGGATGAAGTTTTAACGCTCTGCCTTCAGTCAAGACAGGTTCAAACGCCTGAATACCAAGTCTGTGAAGTGTCGGCGCACGATTCAAAAGCACAGGATGTTCCTTGATGACTTCTTCCAGAACTCCCCATACGTCAGCTTGAGCGCGTTCAACTTTTTTCTTCGCCGCCTTGATCGAAGTATTCGGATCTTGCGCGGAAAGTTTTTTCATGACAAACGGCTTGAAAAGTTCCAAAGCCATTTCTTTCGGAAGTCCGCACTGATGCAATTTCAATTCCGGACCGACGACAATAACTGAACGCCCCGAGTAGTCGACGCGTTTACCCAAAAGATTTTGGCGGAAACGTCCTTGCTTGCCTTTCAACATATCGCTCAAAGATTTCAAAGCGCGATTGCCGGGACCTGTGACAGGTCTGCCGCGTCTGCCGTTGTCGATTAAAGCGTCGACTGCCTCTTGCAACATTCTTTTTTCGTTGCGGACAATTATGTCGGGAGCTTCCAAGTTCAAAAGTCTTTTCAGTCGATTATTTCTGTTGATGACGCGGCGATACAAATCATTTAAATCTGAAGTCGCAAATCTTCCGCCGTCAAGTTGAACCATTGGACGGAGATCGGGAGGAATTACCGGAACAACTTGCAAAATCATCCACTCGGGACGATTGCCGGATTTCCTGAAGGCCTCGACAACTTCAAGGCGACGGATTGCGCGAAGTCTTTTTTGTCCGTTCGCAGATTTTAATTCCTCGCGCAGTTCTTCCTTCATCTGATCTAAATCCAATTCTTCCAAAAGATATTGAATAGCCTCTGCGCCCATTCCGACCTTGAAAGTTTTTCCAAATTTTTCTCTGGCTAATCTGTATTCGCCTTCGGACAAAATTTGTTTTTTCTTCAAAACTTCTCCGTCCGCGCTCGGAGCAGGCGGCGGCTCAAGGACGATGTAAGATGCAAAATACAAAACTTTTTCCAAATTTCTCGGAGTGATGTCAAGAATCAAACCCATGCGGCTGGGAATACCTTTGAAGTACCAGATATGCGAAACAGGTGCGGCAAGTTCAATGTGTCCCATTCTTTCGCGGCGAACTTTTGCGCGGGTAACTTCCACGCCGCAACGATCGCAAATAATTCCTTTGTAGCGAACGCGTTTGTATTTTCCGCAGTGACATTCCCAATCGCGTGTCGGTCCAAAAATTCTTTCGCAAAACAAACCGTCGCGCTCCGGTTTCAAAGTGCGATAGTTAATTGTCTCAGGTTTCTTTACTTCGCCGTGCGACCATTCGCGAATTTTTTCCGGCGATGCCAAACCTACGCGCATTGAGTCAAAAACATTAACGTCAAGCATAAAAAAATTTCTCCTTCCAGACGAAATTTTTAATTAGGAGTGAGGAAGGAGGAATTAGCAATTATTAACTCCTCATTCCTAACTCCTCATTCCTCATTGATTAAAAATTGTCTTCGTCATAATCGTCGCCGAAAGATGAAAAATTGTCATTGTCCTGGAATTTTAAATTTTCTTCCTCAGGCAAATCTATCGAGCCGAAATCGTCCTCAAATTCATTTTCAAATTCGCTGTTAAAGTCGTCATCGTTTTCGTCAAATTTTTGAGTGATAAAGTCTAAATTATCCTCCGATTCGGTTTCTAAAATTTCTTCGTCGCTCGGTTCTGTTTCTTCAACTGCAGGAATTGCTTCATCTTCAAGCTGCGGAGTTTCCTCCTCAACCATTCCCGAAGCAATAATTTCTTCGGCATCGTCTTCAGCAACCGGCGCAACTTCCTGCTGTCCGCGATTTCCTACGTCAACGCCGAGTTCCTCAGCCTTGTTGCGAATTGTTCTGTCGTCGTCCTCGTCTTCGTCGTGAATAACAATTTCTTTCGCGTCGCCCGACAAAACTTTTATATCCAATCCAATCGACTGCAATTCTTTGATCAAAACTTTGAAAGATTCCGGCACGCCCGGCTCGGGAATATTATTTCCTTTGACAATCGCCTCGTAAGCCTTGACGCGACCGACAACGTCATCTGACTTCACAGTTAAAATTTCCTGCAAAGTATAACTCGCGCCGTAAGCCTCCAACGCCCAGACTTCCATTTCTCCGAAACGCTGACCGCCAAATTGCGCCTTGCCGCCAAGCGGCTGTTGTGTAACCAAGCTGTAAGGTCCTGTTGAACGCGCATGAATTTTATCGTCGACAAGGTGATGAAGTTTCAGCATATAAACGCAGCCGACGGTAACTTCATTTTTGAAAGGTTCTCCAGTGCGTCCGTCAATCAAAACAGTTTTTCCGGAAACGTCAAGACCTGCCGCCTCGATTGTGTGAAGTAAATCATCTTCCCTCGCGCCGTCGAAAACAGGCGTTGCAATATTTATTCCTGCCTTGTTGTAGTCAGGCAAATTATATCTGTCAACGTCGTAACCATATTTCCGCAAAGAAGTTTCAATTTTATCTAAAACGTCCCTGCCTTCCGCTTTTCTGTTGGCAGAAACTTTTTTGATAGTCTTGTTGAAGTCCGCAAGAATTTTTTCAGTGATCAAGTCGATAACATTTTTATTTTTTGAATCGGTGGAAACAATTTCCAGCATATCGGAAACTGCGTCCACTACGTCGCGAATTTTTACACTGATTTTAGTTTTATTTTTTCCGTCCACAGTCAAAATTTCTGTCATGACTTCGACAAAAATATTATTGTTGTCGTCGCCGCCCTGCCTGTTGTCGATAATTTTGAAACCGAGCGTCTTGAACATTTTTTCGACAGAGGAAATATTTGCAGAAATTTTTTCTGTGCGGAAATGTTCGACAATCGAAAGAACAGCGTCAGTAAATTTTTTTGTCTTTGGAAGGTATTCAAAAATATCTTGTCCTTCCTTCGCAAAAAGTTTTGAAATTTCTTTGACGACAAAGTTGCCGTTGACGTGGAAAGTCTTTTCAATTTTCTTGATGATATTTGTATCGTCGGAAAAATTTTTCTCGGCGATGCTGCGAAGAATTGTTTTGCCGTTCCTGCCAAATTTTTCTTTCGTGATGAATCCTGCAATATTTCCAAATTCTTTGTCGGTCTTGTCGGCGATGTCGGAAATATTTTTATTCCAGACTTCAAAAATTTTTGTGGCAATGTCCTCAGTTTCCTCTTTAATCTGCTGTCCCATTTTCCGAACAGCCATTCCCAAGTGCGCCTCAAGAACCTGACCGATATTCATTCGCGAAGGCACGCCGAGAGGATTCAAAACAATATCGACAGGAGTTCCGTCCGGCAAGAAAGGCATATCTTCCTGACGCATAATTTTTGACACAACGCCTTTGTTTCCATGACGACCTGACATTTTATCGCCGACTGAAATTTTTCTTTTCTGCGCGATGTAAACGCGAACTTGTTTATTGACTCCCGGCGACATTTCGTCATTGTTTTCGCGAGTAAAAATTTTTACGTCAACAATCTTTCCTGCCTCGCCGTGAGGAACGCGAAGAGAAGTATCACGGACTTCGCGAGCCTTTTCTCCGAAAATTGCGCGGAGCAATCTTTCCTCCGCAGTCAATTCAGTTTCGCCTTTCGGAGTAACTTTTCCAACCAAAATATCTCCTGGGCGAACGTCCGCACCAATGGCAATAATTCCGTCCGCGTTCAGGTAGGTTAAAGCATCTTCAGAAACATTTGGAATATCACGAGTAATTTCTTCCGGTCCAAGTTTTGTGTCGCGAGCGTCGCACTGATATTCTTCGATGTGAATCGAAGTATAAATGTCTCGCTTAATTAAATTTTCGCTGAGTAAAATTGCGTCCTCATAGTTGTAACCTTCCCAAGGCATATAGGCAACAACAATATTGTAACCGAGAGCAAGTTCGCCATGATCCGTCGCAGGACCATCCGCAATCGGTTGATTTTTTTCAACCTTGTCGCCTTTGTTGACCAGAGGAATTTGATTTATGCAAGTGCCTTGATTCGAGCGCACAAATTTTTGAAGTTTGTAATTATCTTTCTCGCCGTCGTCCGTGACAATCTGAATTGAACTTGCTTCGACTTTTGAAACAGTTCCAGCGCGTTTTGCCAAAACCATAACGCCGGAGTCACAGGCAGCTTTATATTCCATTCCTGTGCCGACCAGCGGAGCTTGAGTCTTTAAAAGCGGAACTGCTTGACGTTGCATATTCGCTCCCATGAGTGCGCGGTTAGCGTCATCATTTTCAAGGAAAGGAATCATCGCCGTAGCGATTGAAACGACTTGCTTAGGTGAAACGTCCATGTAGTCAACTTTTTCACGGCGAACCATTGTAGTTTCTTCTTTGTATCTGGCAGTGACGCGTTCATTGACAAACCAATCATTTTCATCAAGCGGTTCATTTGCCTGAGCGATCGTCAAAACATCTTCCTCGTCTGCCGTCAAATATCTGACTTCATCAGTGACTTTGTGATTTGCCTTGTCAACTTTGCGGTAAGGAGTTTCCATAAAGCCATACTGATTTACACGCGCATAGTTTGACAGTGAACCGATCAGACCAATGTTAGGACCTTCAGGAGTTTCAATAGGACACATTCTGCCGTAGTGTGAGTTGTGAACGTCACGAACTTCAAAACCCGCACGTTCACGGCTCAAACCTCCGGGGCCGAGCGCGGAAAGTCTGCGCTTGTGTGTGAGTTCAGAAAGAGGATTGTGCTGATCCATGAACTGCGAAAGCTGAGAACTTCCAAAAAATTCTTTAATCGCGGCAACGACCGGACGAATATTTATCAAAAGTTGCGGCGTGATAATTTCTGAATCTTGAATTGTCATTCTTTCGCGGACGACGCGCTCCATTCTTGCAAGACCAATTCTGAACTGATTCTGCAAAAGTTCTCCGACACTTCTCACGCGTCTGTTGCCGAGATGATCGATGTCATCCGTGTGCCCCAAGCCATTCATCAGATCAATCATATAACCGATCGCGCTGACGATATCCGCAACAGAAATTGTCCTATTGTCGCGAATCGACAAAGTAGGACTGCAAAGCATCGTGTAAGGTTCGCCGTCTTCAGTTTTAACTTTGACGTGAATCGGTTTCCTGTAGCCGCGCCTGACTTCATCAGGTTCAAGATCAAAAATTTCTGCCTCGCGATCGTCCTCCAAAACTTTAACAACATCTTCGGTAATGAAAGTGCCTTCAGGAATTAAAACTTCGCCTGTTTCCATGTCAACTAAATCTTCAGCCAAAGTTTTGCCAAGCAAGCGACGCTTTACGCCAAGTTTTTTTGTAATTTTGTATCGACCGACAGACGCAAAATCATAACGGCGCGGATCGAAGAACAGCGAATTTAAAAGCTGCTCGGAATTTTCTTTAGTCGCAGGTTCGCCCGGACGAAGTCGGCGATAAATTTCAATCAAAGCCTTTTCCTTTGTTTTAACGTCACTGTCGCGTTCAATCTCCTGCGCCATAATCGGATTGTTGTCAAAAAGTTCCAGAATTTCCTCATCAGTTTCGAAACCAAGCGCACGCAAAAAATATGTCACAGGCATTTTGCGTGTTCGATCAATTCTGACACTGATTGAGTCTGAGGAATCTGTTTCCAATTCAATCCAAGCTCCGCGATTTGGAATTACAGTTGCGGTAAAAATTTTCTTACCTGTCTGATCTATCGTCGCGTCATAATATGCGCCGGGCGAACGGACAAGTTGGCTGACAATGACGCGCTCGGCTCCATTGATAACAAAAGTGCCTGTGTCCGTCATCAGAGGAAAGTCGCCCATGAAAACTTCTTGCTCTTTAATTTCGCCGGCATTTTCTTCATTCACCAGACGCACTTTAACGCGAATAGGCGCAGCGTAAGTTCCGTCGCGCTCTTTGCACTCTTCGAGAGTATATTTTGGCTTGCCGAGTTTAAAGTCCTCAAAGAAAAGTTTTAAATTTCCTGTGAAGTCGCTGATTGGAGAGATGTCTTTCAAAATTTCTGCCAAGCCGCCTTCTTTGATAAACCAGTCGTAAGAGTCGCGCTGGATGTCCAAAAGGTTCGGCATCTCCATAACTTCTTTGATTCTCGCATAGCTGTACCTAGTCCTTTTGCCCACGGCAACCGGATTAAACATACATTCATCCTCCCTCGCCGCCATACAATATGCTGCGGCATTCCTTTGCGTCGGCGGGTCATTCTGGCGCCTGACTACTCAAAAGTGAGATAATACGCCCATTATTTTTAGTTTAGAAGTGAATATTAACACTTACAATTTGGTTTGTCAACAATTTGAACATAAATCAAAAATTCTTATCGACGAATGGAAAATTTTTTTGTATAATAAAAAATCGTTGCATAGGAGTTTCAGGTTTTGCCTTGCAAAGTCGCAAGACGAAGGAGGATTTTTATGGCTCTGATCGTAAAAAAATTTGGCGGTTCCTCTGTAGCCACTACAGAGAAAATAATAAATGTAGCCAAGCGGCATAGGAGATCTGTTCTATGGGCGAATTGATAAAAATTAAAAATAGTTCTTATGAGAGATATGAAGAACTCCTTTTGAGGCGTGATGATATCGTAAAGGAAGGTTATCAGCTGGAAATAGAGTATTCAAGAGTCTTTGGCGAGCTTATCATAGCTGTTTTTTAGGCGCAGATGAAGTGTGTGAAAAAGAAGAAGACCATTGAGTTCTGTCAGATTGCGGTAAATCACGGGAAAGATGTG
>CALEPR010000007.1 GCA_937910665.1 uncultured Selenomonadales bacterium | reverse complement strand
AAGATTTCGACTTTTACAAGCAGGGCTACTACGAACGCACAGCTACCGTCACGTCGATAGCCAAACATTACAAAGTTTCGCGTCCGACGGTATACAAATGGTTGCGTCAGTAGTTGACTTTGATTCGGTTTTTGTTTTAATATGTGGTGGGAGGAGGTGATTCGGCGTGGAAGAAGAAAAATTTTTGACGAGTGGCGACGTTGCGAAATTGTTGAATGTTCATCGGAATACATTGACAAATTGGGACAAAACAGGAAGACTCAAACCTCACCATATTTCCGCTACAGGTTACAAATATTATTCTTTGACGCAAATTCAATCATTTTTACCCGGTAAGAGTGATGAATTGTTGTCTATGTCAGTAGCAATTTCAAGTAAGGTTGATGATAGTAAAACTCAATCTAGGGCTATAAATGCGGAACAAGAAAAACCTTTGTTTAGATTGTATGTCGATTCTGGAACAGGAGAATCTTATACAAATTACTATGCCATGCGAAGCGGGAAAACTAATGCTCTTGCCTTTGTTAATAATTCCAAATTGTTTGAACGAATTACCGAGATGATTGGTAATCAAGAAATTTTATCTGATGATGATAAATACAAATTTTTGGAACGAATGCATAATGTTACTGTTACGTTGGACGGCAAATATCTTGATAGCATAAATGCTACGATTGCAAAATGTGTTTTTTGGATTCAATTGGCGTTTACAAACAATCTTGGTTACGACCACCCTTCGGATGATGTTATAGAAAATGCACGATATATGAAGTGGAATATCGATGATTATATGCAACTTTGCGGGCTTTCCGACAGGAAAAGTGCAATTGCAAATATGAGAAAAATGCTGGACTTACTTAGCCATGCTGAAATTCAATGGCAAGAAGAAGTTGTTGTTCGCGGCAACGATGGTAAACCGATTTACGTTGGTAGTTATAAGGATAAAAATGGAAAGTTGAAAAAAAAGGTTAAAAAGATGTTTCAAACGTATCGTGGGGTTTTTATTTCTACACGAGGATTGAAACCTGTATGTGGGGGATTTGAATACTGGATAAATAAGGAATTTGCGACGTATTTGGCACACGCTGGTGTTATAGCTGTCCATGAAGGAATTTTCAAATTGAATGCTAAACATAATCCTTCAGCTATAACGTTGGCAGTTAAATTGCTTGAATATAATGGAATGAATCGTGGCAAACCGCAAGCAAATGTAATTAGTGTAAAATCTTTACTTAATGCTTTAAATTTAATTCCCAATTATGAGTCCTTAACTGATGTGCAAATTGTACAAAAAGATGATGGACAAAAAAAACAGTATGAAAAGCACGGTAATAAAGGTGGTTGGCGTTCACGTATTCTTCAACCATTTGAATCATCATTTGAGAAACTTATTGATTGTGGAATTATCACTACTTGGCATTATAGGGATTGTATAACTCCTGAAAATTATGAGCAATTTGAAAACCAATATGTACAATTTGAACTTGCTGACGGTTCATTGAATTTGCGATAAATCTCTATAACATTTCGCAGATTTTCTCAAATTCAAAATTGTGCAGTTGTGCAGGTTTGAAAAAGGGGGTAAGAATTAAGCAAAGATTTCGATAATCCGCATAGTGGTGCGATTTTTTAAGGATAGTAAATTTTCTCAAATTTAAAATTGTGCAGTTGTGCAGGTTTGAAAAAATAAATGGCGTAGTTACGCGAAAAAAAAGGGGGTAAGAATTAAGCAAAAGCCAAAAAAAGGGGGGGTAAGAATTAAGCAAAAAGGGGGTAAGAATTAAGCAAAGATTTTTTAAACCCGCAATGTGATGCGGGATTGAGGGCATCGGTTTTTCCTATGACAGTCTTATGACTGTCTCATGGGGGTCACCGTCACCAAGCCCCCATAGACGGCAAGAGCAAACTTCGACAGCCGACGCCGCGCTAACGAGAAGGGGGTGGGGCAGCTCTTCGGTTGGGGTTGTGGTAAAAAGGTTTAAAAATAAAAAAAGAAGTTAGAATTGTGAAGAAATTTAGAAAATTTCTTTTTTTTTCACTTGTGTGAAAATTTCGTGAAGTTGGTTGGGGAATTCGCTTCGGTTGGGGTTGCGTAGATCTGATGCCCTGTGAGTTCCGGTTTTTCAAATAATTTTCACAAATTTAATTCAATTAAGAAAAAGGTTATTTCCTTGACTTTTACGCTAAAATATTGTTGTATTTGTCGAGGTGAGAAAAATGGATTTTAAGAATTTACGCTCTCTTTGGAAAAGTGTTTATCCTCCAGACAAGCACAACGGCATCATTTGCCCTTTGTGCGGTAACGGTTCAGGTTCATCGGGGACGGGAATAAGCGAATGGAAAGAAGGTTACTTGTCCTGTTTCAAGTGCGGATTTCACGGAGATATTGTCGACTTGGTGAAAGCTGACTTGAATGTTGGTTATTCCGATGCTGTAAACTTCATTTTGCAAAAGGTTTCAAATGTTGAAGTGGAAAGTTCCGATTTTTCCGCTTTTGAAGGTTCTTCAGCTGAAATTTATTGCAAGAGCAGAGGTTTATCTGCAGGAACTTGTAAGAAATTCGGATTGAAATTTGCGGAAAAGTGGACTCATCCGAAAGCTCCCACTTCTCCGTATTCTTCGAGGTTGATTATTCCGACTTCGCAAAGTTCTTACGTAGCTTATGCGTTGAGTGGTGAAATTGACGAAAAATATCGAAGGCAAAAGGTCGGGAAAAATCATTTCTTCAATTTTTCCGCTCTGAATCAAAATGAACCTGTCTTTGTTGTCGAGGGAGAAATTGATGCTTTGAGCGTTGAAGAAGTCGGCTGTCATGCAGTTTCACTTGGCGGAGTGAACAACATCAAAAATTTTGTTGACGAAGTGAAGAAGTTGGAGAAAGTTCCGATTCTGCTACTTGCTCTTGACAACGATGTAGCAGGAAAAAATGCCGAAAGTGAATTGAAAAGGTTGCTTGACGCTGAAAATATTTCCTGCTATCTTTCAGATATAAATTTGGGTGAGAAAGATGCGAATGATGCTTTGGTAAAAAATCGGGAAGAATTTTCGGAAAAAGTTCATTTGTTTGCGGAAAAACCGAATGTGGAGGAGGTGAGAAAAATCGAACAGGCAGCAGATTTTTTTGACACGAGTTCAATTCTCGGAGAAATTTGCACGGAAAGAGAAGTTTATTCTACGGGATTCAGGCATTTGGACAGAATTTTGGACGGAGGCTTGTATTCGGGGCTTTACATTCTCGGAGCGATTTCGAGTTTGGGCAAGACGACATTTTGCCTGCAGGTTATGGACAACGTGGCGAAACAAGACAAGGACGTGATTTTTTTCTCGCTGGAGATGGGCAAGGAAGAGTTGATTGCAAAGGCTTTGAGTCGGATTTCCATGAGTTTGAGTTTGGAAAAAGTGAAAAATGTCAGCCGTGCAATTACGACGCGAGAAATTTTGAAAGGCGGACTCGGAAAAGACAAAGAAAAAATGTCGATGATTGAGGACGCTTTCAAGGTTCGCAACGAATATTCCCGCCACGTTTACACAAAAATCGGGACGGGGAATATCGGAGTGAAAGAGATTCGCGAGATTGTCGAAAATCATATTTCGGTGACGGGACGGAAACCTGTAATTTTTGTTGATTATCTTCAAATGCTGGCACTCAACGAACATTTGAGCGACAAGCAGAATGTTGACAAGGCGGTTCTCGAACTGAAAAGAATCAGCCGCGATTTTGACATTCCCGTCGTCGGGATTTCGTCATTCAACCGCGAAAATTACAACACGACGGTAAATTTGACTTCGTTCAAGGAAAGCGGAGCGATTGAATATTCGAGCGATGTTTTAATCGGCTTGCAGTACGATTACATGGCGGTTCAAGGAAATGAGACGAATCCGCAGAGAATGGAGCGGATTTATCGCGAACAGCAAAATAATTTTGAAAAGTCGAGCGAAGGAAAGCCGGTTTCGATTGAGTTGAAAGTTCTGAAGAATCGAAACGGAGCGAAAGGCTCTGCATATTTCCAATTCTGGGAAAAATTCAATACGTTTGCGGAAAAATAAAAAAATTCCCCCGTGCGATGTTGTGCGGGGGAATAAAAAATTATGCAATTTCAAAGCGGACGGAGTAAAGATAGAAACGGTCGTCGTTCGCATTTGAACTCGAATCTTTGAGATAGTGCAAGCCGATGATGTAGGTTTTGCCGCCTTCAAGCGGGTAGGAATATTCTGCTTGAGCGATTGAGCCTGAACCTGAAAAAATGTAGCCGCCCGTCGAAAAGGCGGTTTTGTTTTTGAGTTGCGAAATTGTCGGATTGAAAATCTCGCTCGAAACAGTAATCCCGCCGAAGTCGTAGCCGCTTTCTGAACTGACGGAGCAGGACACAATCAGATTTCCGTCAACCTGCGGAGAAATTTTAGCAAATGCTCGGCTCGTGCCGTTGTTGACGTGGTAAGACTTTGAGCCGCTCCGTAAAATGTTATCGGCAAGTTCAAAATTCAAGCCGTCGGCAAATTTTGAAATGTCTGTGTCTGTGTTTTCGCTCGGACTGCCCAAGTCTGCCACGTCGATGCGCCAAAGAAAATTTTTTGCGGCGGTTGTCCCGTCACGCCATTTGTAACCGTTCGCGGGAGAAATCAGAGCATTGTAACTGCCGAGATTCGTTCCTGAAGTTTCACCGCTCAAAATCATACGCGACGAGTTGAAATTTGAAAAAGTCGGAGAAACAGAATTTCCCGTGTAGAGAAAAATATTTTCGGTAAGAGTTGGAAATGTCGGAATGGTTTTCAGGCGTTTATTCGCGAGAGAATATTTTTCACCGTCAATTTTAATTCGCGTATGTGTTGCATTACTCGCGGTCGTTTCGGTAAGTTCCGCAAAAAGTTTTTGATTGCCGAAATTCAAAGCCAACGCTCCGAAAACGCTTTTGTTTTCGTCGAAAAGTTCAACTGAAAAATTTTCGTTGCCGATTTTATATTTCAGTTTCGGCGAGGCAAGACCGCTCAAAAATTCAACGGAGCGAAAAGTGTCGCAAGTCAAATTTTGAGCAAGCGGAGCGGGAATGTAAGTCGCAAAAATCATCGGCTTTACAGAAATTTCGCCCTTCGGAATCCAACTTGCAAAAATCTGCGGAGTTATCGCGACGTTTCCTCTCGGAATCCACGACGCGAAAATTTGAGGAGAAATATTCGCGCTCATAATCATTCACCGACTTCAAGCCACACAGAAAAATTTTCAGCCGATTCGACGGTAGGCAAAACAAAATTGTTTGACGAGCCGCCGAGAGTTTCCATAGCTGATTTTATGCTTGAAATTTCAGCGGCGGTCGCGTTCGTCAAATCCAAAATTTCGCTCAAAGTCATCTGTTTCAAAGCCGTCGCGGTCGATTGCAAATGTCTGTCCAAAGCCACGTCTGCCATAAAAAACACCTCCGTAAAAAATAATCGGACGGAGAAAGAATCCCCGCCCGTCAAAAAATTTTATAAAAAATCAGCTGTCGTTGTCGTCGTCATCACCCATAACTTCATCAAGCATCGCGGTTACGGCGGCATCGGTTGCAATTCCGTGTCCGCTGTCCACAAGATTTCCGTTCGCGTCGAGAGTGGCAACGTGTCCCGCCGTCGCATTTTGAACTTTGTCGGCTTTTCCGCTGCCGTCAACCATCAAGCCGTTTGCCGTGACCGTGAGCAAATTTGTCGCGGACGGGTCAATGTTTACGGTGATTGTGTAGCCGCTGATTGTCAAAATTTTTGCGGAATCACCCGCCGCCGCCGTCACAGCTTTTATCAATTTTTCCATGCTGACAAAACTGTATTTGACGGTCGGATTTTCAAGTTTGTCGCCTTTCACGGCAAGCACGAGAACGGTTTTCCCGTCAAGATTCGGATTTGTCGCTCCGACGTAAGTTTCGGAATTGAAAGCGAAATTTTCAATAATTTCAGTCCCCGTCTGCTGAAGAAAAATTTCTTCGGCAAAATTGAAACTCGCCGCCGCAGTTCCGCTCATATCGGCAGTTTTGTAAAAATAAACCGTGTTTCCGTCAACTCTCAAAGACTGAAAAGCGTTGCTCGTCTGCGAAGATTGAAGTGCGTCAAGTTTCGCCTGTGTTCTCTGTGCAAGTTCTTTCAAACCACCGACTTGAGCGAGATCGTTCACATTGTAATTCGGCATAAAAATTCCTCCTTAATTTTCGCCCATAACTTCATCAAGCATGTTGCTGACTTGGGCATTTGTCGCAACATGATAACTTTCGCCGTCGATTAAAATTTCCGAATTGCCGCCGGTGCCGACATCAATTTCAAAAGGCACGACGCGAATTTCTGCCGTGCCTTCAAGACAACGCAAATAAATTTTCGCGCCGCTGAAACTGTGCTTTTGATGCGGATAAATCAAAACTCCGCTGTCAAAATTTTGTGAGTCGGACATTTCGACGGTAAAAACAGAATCGACGTTTTGAATTGTGCCTTCGGTTTCGTCAATTTTCGTGAACGAATCCGAAGTGACAAAGTAGCGCATGGGGCATCACCTCGATTTTATTTGCTGTAAAATTTCCTGAAGTTTTGCGGGGACGGGCAGACCGAGTCTCGCGGCGTTTTCCAAAATTGAAATGCCCTCGTTGCTCAAATAAAAAAATATGACCGCCGTCCGCAAAAGATGTTCGCCGCCGCCGAGAATGTGCAAGTCAATCGCGTTTGCCATTCCGACAAGCATAAAAATTTAAAAATTAAAAAATTAAAAAATTAAAACTTTTTGCAAAATGCCTTTGAAACCTATCGCACTCGACAAATTTTTCTCGGCAATTCCGCAAAAAACTCCCGTGACGTAATCGACGACGACGAAAAAAAAGAAAAAAGAAAAAAAGTCTGGCAAAAAAATTTTAGAAAAAATTTTCACATCAAAGTGAATTTTTTAATAATGAAAAATTTTAATAATGAAAAATAATGGAAGAATAGTGAGAGATAATTTAAATCCTTAAAAACATTTGCTAATTGGAGAAAAAAACTTGCCCTGTATTAGTAAAAAAAATTATCGTCGAAAAAAATTATTTGACGTGAAGTTAAATAATTTTTTTGACGCACAGGAAGTCTGAAACCTGTAGGGTTTCAGCGCGGCTAAATCGACTAGACAAGCACAAGGATGTGCGCTGTCGTAGTCGATTCCGCGAAATTAGATTAACAGTTAAATGATAGCTTAAATTAAATGATAATTAAAAAAATTTCAACTTTTTCTCCCACCTTCCTAAGATACAGAAGGAATTTTATTTTCTTCTTAGAGCCGCAACACTTTTATTGACTTTGAGGTAGCAAATATGCTACACTGCGTAGCAAATATGCTACCTCAAATTTTTGGAGCGAAAGGAGCTACCACAAATGGCTAAAATTGTCAAGGGGGAAAATGTAAAAAATTCAGTAGAAGATAATTTGAAGGAAAATATTATTGAATTGCCGAAAGAAAAGCATTATTATGTTACAACAGATGATAAAGGCAATATTAAGGGATATTTTCCATTGAAAGAAAAAAGTCTTGGAAAGGATTGGTTTGCTATGTATCAAAATCCTGCTCTTTGGCTTGCTCAACAGAAAATGACTGGTGAACAGTCAAGCATTTTGTGGTATCTTTTTTCACAGCTTGATTTTGATAACTATCTGCGTGTCACGCGCAAAGAAATTGCTGAAACTTGTAAAATAAATCCTGTAAATGTTTCAAAAGCTATGAAAGTTTTGAAAGACAAAGATATTATTGTCGAAGGTCCGCCGGCGGGGAAATTTAAAACTTATCGATTGAATCCCTACATCGCACATAAAGGCAAAAATAGAACCGAAAATATTTTGAGCTTTGAAGAGAGTCTCGCTCAAAAAGGAAAAAATATTTTCGACGCTGACAAAAAACCTGAACAATAAAATTTTCACGATAAGATTTTCTAAACTTCTTCGTTGAACTTTATGCGTTCCGTGAAGTCAATGATGTGTTGAATTTCCGGAACGCCGCCCGATATTTTTGAAATAATTTCGATTGATATATTTTCTTGAATTTTTCGGTTCAGCCAATAAACCGCATTGGTCAACTCGTACAGCAAATTTATTTCGCGGACGGGAAAAGAAGTATCGACAATCGGCGAAAGTTTGTCCCGCCAATCGTTGTATTTATCCCTTTCGGAATTGTCCCCGTCGCCGCTCGGATTGTCGTAAGTGATGACGGTTTTGTTGCCCGTGAAAGTTTTCTGCACTTCGTTTATCGTGTACGGAGAAACTTTATTGCCGGGTCTGCCCTGCGAAATCGAACTTCCCTGCGGCTCGCCGTCAGAATATGTGCTTGTGCCGTACCAGCCGTTTCCGATCGGCGTGTGAAAAGTTTGTCTTATTGAAGTTTCGGAATCCGACAAAATCCAAGTTTTTTTGTCGCCGTCGTATTCGTACTCAATTTTTGTAGTTTTTTCATATTCTTCCGTCAAATACAAATCATCATTTTCGGTTCGCGAATAAAAATATTCCGTCGCGGTTTTCGTTTCGATGCGTTTTGTACTTTCGTCGTACCGGTAAATAACTGTGTCGTTCGACTTTGAATCAAGATAAAAATCTCCGACAAGTTTGTGAATCAGAATCGAAATTTCCGAAGTCCCCGTCGGAAAAATTTCCTTGTATGAATAAGTCGAAATGCTCGAATTGCTCAATTTGTCGTTGTCGGTGCGGCTTGTTTCACGCATCAAAAGTCCCTTCGAATAATGACAAGAAATCGAAACGCCGTAATCTGAAAAATTTATCGTCCCCGAAAACGGCAAGGCAATTTCCTCTTCGGTGTAATCGTCCAAATTCGGCGTGTCCGGTTCGTCGTCGTCCTTGTCATTCTTCTTTTTGGCGGGATTGTTCCAAAGAGAGCGAATCAGTTTTCTTGAAATCGTCGGTCGCGTGTGCGGCAAATTTGAAATGTCAAAAACATTTTCTTCCATGCCCCGCTGAATACAGTGCAGAGTTTTCCCGCGAATGAACACATTTATTTGACGCTGAGGAAGTCTCGAAGTCCAACCGAAAACCGAATTCAGCAAGTCGGAGTAGGTGATGTTTGTGCCGGTGAAATCGTGATAAGGCGTGAAGTCCTGAATTTTTATATTTGCCGCAAGACCGAAATATTTTGCAAGCTGTGCGATGTAACCGCCCGCCGTCACAAAAATTTTTTCGTTGTCTCCGATGACCACGCCGCTCGAAAAATAAATTTGCGTATATAAAAGTTTGTCGATGTCGTACATTCCTTTGACGGTCTGCAACAAATCTTTTTGAGCGGTTTCTTCAGCCAAAAAACTGAAAGGATAATCCAAAAGTTGACCGCGAACCGCAGAATTTATTTCAAGCGGCTTTGTCGTTTCAAGTTGAAAATTATCGGAAAGAGTCCGCTCGTTCAGCGAAATCGTGAAATTTGAAATGCCGTAGTCTTTGAAAGTGTTCGACTCGGATTGAACTGTGTATCGCAATTTGTGCGGAATTTTTTTAACTGTGTCGGCGGTTGCCGATTCAGATTTTTTGACTCGCCGAATGAGGTCAGCCGTCGCAAATTCGCGAATCTGTCTTTCGGTGTCAGCCGCCACACTCTCAAAAATTTTATTCGCAAATTTCCGCAGAGTGTCCGCAAAAATATTTTCTCTCGCCCCGACTTTTCGGAGCAAATCCGCAGTAGAAATTTCGCTTGAATCTTCGCCGACTTCGATATTTCGGATTTCTGCGGCGGGGTCACTGTTCGTCCCGTCGGTGTTCCTGACAATCAGATACAAAGTTTGACGCTCGATTTGAGAAGTCAAAACACATTCGCCGTCGGCAACATCGTCGAGAAAATATTTCACAGTTCTGCTGTTATGATTATAAAAAATCCTGTATTTGTGCCACTCGTTCAAACTGCAACTTGCCGAGTCGGGCGAAATCCAATTTGTGCCAAAATTCCCGCCGCCCCGCTTGCGTCTTGCAAATGCGTTTTCCTGCTGACCGAGATACAAATTTCCGTTGCCGATCCACGACGTTGACATTTCAACATCAGACAAAGCATAGCCGTGACAAGTCGCGTGTTGTGAAATTTTCATTTCCAACTCTACAGAAAAATTTTTCCCGCCGAGTTCGTAAGCCGAAGAATACAAAATCTGTGCCATTTCAAGTACCGACTTTCCAACCGAATTTTAAGCCGCTCAAATTTGAAATTGTTGTGTTCATCGCTTGAACATCGCCGACCGCACCGGTAACCTCGTCCGAAAGCGTGTGCGTCCCGTATTCCGTCACAGTGCCGTTGCTTTTTGAAATTGCCGTCAAACTTGATAATTCTTCGCCGCTCTTGTAAGCGGGATAACCCGTCAGCAAAAGCCCCGTAACCTGCGAATCGCCGCCGTACGTCTCGACAAGTGACGAAACGTCTAAAGTTTGCAAAATTGTCTGTCCCGCCGCATTTGCCGAATAAATCCCGTCGGTTTCCGTCATGTCCGTTTCGGTCAAACTCGTCGGAATCAAAACAATCTGCTCTTTCGGACTTATTTCGCTGTCGGAAAAAATTACGTTTGAAATCGGAGCGGCAGCCGTGTTGCTCGATATTTTTACCAGCGGAGTTTTGTCAGTGCCGTAAGACGGTGCATATTTTTGCCACCGAGTCAATTTTTTGTTGTTTATCTGCACGTCAATATAACCGCCCGTCCCCCATTTCAAATTCATCCACACGCTGTTTATTGCGTCGAGAATCAGCCCCGTAGTCCCCTTGATGTCGGCGGCGTTGGCGGCGGTCGGTTTTTTGCCGACGTAGGCAATATCATAATTTGAGCCTTGATATTGAGCGTAAACATAGACACAGCTGTAATAGTTGCTTATTCGCAAATAGATGCCGTTGTTCCGGTCGCCGGGCGCGTAAAGATAAATGTTTACGTCGGTTGAATTGGGGAGATAAAAATCAAATTTCGCCCAAAACTCATCATTTTCGGGGAAATTCGCGACGGTCACGCCCTTTGTATTGTCGCTCTGCCAAAATCCGAATCCGCTTTTGCTGTACTCGGAACTTTCAATTTGATGAGAGTCAACATTGTCGTCCAGAAGTTTTGCAAAACCCGGATTTATATATTTGAAACTCATAGAAATCACTCCTCCGATTCTTCAACGTAACCGTCGGCTTTCAATTTTACGCTCGTGTCGTTCTGCGGATTTTCGTCGCTCGAACTTGTCGCCTTCACCCAAAAAATAACATTCGCCGCCGCAACATCGGAAAGAGTTATCGCGTTTTGCCAATCCGCAGAAGTCAAAGCGTCCGCAGAATCCGAAAAATTATTGTCGGTCGCAACCTGCCATTTGGCGGAACTCGTCCCTTCAAAATAAATTGACAAAATTCCGCTGATTTTATAGCCCGTGTCGCAGCGGACGGCGCATTTTTCAGCTTGAGATTCGGACTCGCTCGCGTCAAGCAAAAAAGTAAGCGGCAACGTGTTGTCGCCGCTCGAAATTTCAGTCCCGTCAACCGCTCCCGCCGTCGGATTATTCATAAAGATGTGAATATGTTTCGCCATAGTCAAACCCTCCAAAACTCAAGTTGTACTTGCAAATATTTCTTAAATCCCGACAAATATCCGTAGCTTTTTACAACCACACGCAAATTTTTATAAACTTCGCCGCCTTCGTCTTCAACATCGACAAATGTTCTTTTGTGCCAATAATCGAAAAGAATATTTGCGTCGGATTTTTTGACGGTTACGTTGCAGGAAAATTTGTCGCCCTCTTCGACGTGTCCGAAATCCTGAACTTCAACGCCGCCGACTGTTTCAATTTGCGTTTGTCTGTCATCGGGGATAATTTTCCAATTTTCTACAGACAAAGTTTGTATTTCGCCGATTTTAATATGAATTTGAATCGCCCCCAATCGCCGAAACTATTTCAGGCGTTATTTCGTCCGCGACTTTTTCCGCGAGCTGTTGAATGTGTTCCGTGTCCCAAGCGTGTGCCTCGTCAATTTGAACCGTCACGTTGACTTCGGTCGGAGCGGATTTTATCGGCACGGAATTTGAATTTTGCGGCTGAGTTTTTTGCGGAGAAATTTTTGAAATTGTTTCGTTCAAGTTTGCAAGTTTCTCCGTCACTTCCGAAAGTTCCGGGACGGATTCCGAAATTTTTATTCCGCTCATAATTTTTGCGTTTTCTTCGTCGATTTTCCGCTGTCTTTCCGCAATAAAATTTTGACGCATTTGAGCGTCCTCCGCTCTGTCCGATTCGCTCATAAAATTCGGCAACAAAGATTTTTGAGAAATCATCTGTGCCTTTTGAAATTCCGCGAGTTGTTCCGGCGTTATCGTCAAATCTTGCGGACGAATCCCCGACTTGTAAAGCTGCCGGAGTTGATAATTTTGCAAGCCCTCATAGCCGCCTTCGCGAAACGCTCTGTACTCTTCAAGCCGGCTTTTCAAAATTGACATCGCGGCGTTTCTTTGTGCGTCAACTTTTGCCTGCTCTGCCCACTGCGTAGCTTTGACTTCTTCAACGCCTTTGTCAATCCACGCCTGTTTTTCACGCTCAATTTGCGAAAGTCTTTTTTCAAGTTCGGTCTGCCAAATCGAATCCAAATTTTGAGCGACATTGTTGTTAAATTCGCGGACAACCTTCGACTTTTCATTTTCTGCCCACTCGACCGCCGAAACTTCATCAAGTCCTTTTTGAATCCACGCAGATTTTTCGCGTTCGATTGCGTTCAGCCGCTTTTCCAATTCTGTCTGATAAGTTTCGTCAACTTTCTCCGAAACATCGCGATTAAATTCGTCGAAAATTTTTTGCCGTTGAAGTTCGGATTCCTTTGCCACAAGTTCAGCGTCCGCACCTCGCTCAAGCATTTTTTCCGAATTTACATCGACCGAATCAAGCCGATTTTGTAAATCGTTGTGCGAGAGTTTGTAAATGTTATCTTTGAGTTCTTCGTTTGCTTTTTCGGCTTCCTTGCGAGCGTCTTTTATCGCCTTTGTGATTTCGCGTTCTGCCGCCTTCCACGCTGCCGACTCGGATTTTCCCGCCGCGATTGACATTTCGGTTGAAGATTTTATCCCTTCGAGTTTTTCCTGAAGTCTTGTGCTTGTGGCTTTGGAAATTTCTTCTTCAAGTTTTTTTTGCACTTCAAGGACTTTTTGATTTCTTGAAATTATGTCGCCGTCGTCCCAATCGTCAGCCGCTCGAATTTTTTTCAAATCTTCAAAGGCTTTTTTCTCCTGCTCAATCAACTTTGATTTTTGCTCGTAATAATCCCAGTCGCCCGTAATTTTTGAATAATATTTTCCGACGAGCGAATAAATCCCGCGCCCAAACTCCGAGCCGACTCCCAAGCCCAACGCCGCGCCTTTTGTCCCGCCGAATCTGCCGCCGATTATCATTCCCGCATTTGAACCGCGATTCAAATATTCTCCGAATCCCGCATCCTGCAAAATTTTTTCCGACTCCGCACTCCCTGAAAATTCTCCGAGATTTTTCTTCAAGTCGCCGAGAGCCGTCACGACCGACATTATCGACTTTGCCGTCCCGCCGAATACGTCACCCGCCAACTCTCCGAAATTTTTCAAGCCGTCTTTGTTTTCGTTTATGAATTTGACCATCGACTTGAAACCTTCTGCCAATTCCGGCATAAGTTCCCGCGTGACGGGCAACAGAGCCGCTCCCGCCGCGCCTTTCAGCTGTCCGATTTCAAATTCCATTTTTTTGTATTCGCGGTAGGCTTCTTCGGCTTTTTGCGGGTCAAGAAGTCCCGTCGCGGCTACGTCTTTCGACGCTGACATCAAAAATTCGTAGTCTGCCAAAAGCGGCTCAAGTGCCGTCCCTCTCGCCCCGAGAACATCGGCGACAAAGGCGGCGTTTTCGCCCGTTTCCTGTGCGTTTTTGTAACCTTTCGCAAGTTCGTCGAGCATTTTGGTGTACGGCAACATTTTTCCCGATGAGTCGGTCAAAGTGAATCCGTAATCTTCCATCGCCGCCGTCAGAGCGTTTCCTTTTTCTCCCGCCGTCGAAAGTTGTTTTCCGAGCCTTGCAAAAATAGGAATTGCGGCGTTTATGTCAACGTCGACCAATCCGAAAGCTCTTTTGAGTTGCAGAGCCTCACCTGCCGACGTGTGCAACCTCGTGGAAAGTTTGTAAGCGTCGTGTCCCGCTTTCATTGACGCTTCCGACAGCTTGAAAATTCCCGCCACACCCGCAAACGCAGCCGTCCCCGCAGCAAGGGCGGCGTTAATTTAACTGTAATAAAATCATAAAATCTGTCAAATGGCAATCAAAGTATTTACAAATTATTATTTATATGCTACACTTCAAAAGCTAAAAAAAGGAGGTGATTTAAATGTTGGAAGGTTTTGTGGAAATACCGATTTTAAGCGGAAGTTCTTTTCTGTCCGTAACAGACAACGGATTAAATTTTAACAAAAACGTTGTTAAACATATGAACAAAACCGAGTTTATAAAAATTCTTTGCAATTCAAACAAAAAACAAATCGCAATACAGCAATGTGAAAAAAATACCGAAAACTCCGTTTCATTTTATCGTAATGAAAAAAATTTACAAACAGGCGTGAGATTTAATAATCGCGAAATTCAACAAATGATTGCGTCCATGATGGATTGGAATTTGCAAGAATTTAACTATCGTGCAGACGGTTTTATGTTTGACAACGAAACAATGATTTTTGATTTAAACTCCGCAAGAAAATTTTCTAAACGCAACAAACAAATGACGAATTACTAAAAAACGCTTGACAAAAATTGTTTTGATGTTTAGACTATTTTTGTCATTAAAGGAGGCGGTTTGATTGCTTGTGTGAAAATAAAACACACGTCTTGGTCGAGAAAAAATTTCTGTTTTGGAAAGGTTCGATTACTTGAAACAGGATATTTCAAACGAAAAAATTTTTAATCTTGTACATCCGCTTTTTGAAAATCATAAATATGACAAATTTAAAATACCTGTGATGAAAAGAGTATCGGAAACTATGTTGACAATCTCGAATATGAATCCCATAAATATTCAAAATTTGTCGAACAAATACAACAATTCCGATAAAATTGTTCTCTTTTTCAGGTACGATAACAATTTAGAAAAATATTGGTTGCACTCTTTGGAAAATGTTGTTCTGTTGCAGTCGGCTTATGCTGTTGCAACACCTGATTTTACAATACATCCGCAGATGGAATTTCCCGAATATCTTCATCAAATTTATAAAAATCGTTGGTTGGGTTGTTTTTGGCAGGAACACGGAATTTTAGCGATTCCTACCGTCGGTTGGACTACAAGTGAATGGGATGATTTAAGTTTCAGCGGGGTCGAAAAAGGTTCTGTTGTTATTATTTCTACTCTTGGGAGTAAATCAGACAAAGAATATTTTATGCGGGGATATGAAGAGATGATTAAGCGTATATCCCCGCCTTTGATTATCGTTTATGGTGATATGTTATCGGAAATGAAAGGACGATTTATAAATTTTCCATATAAAGAAACTTTTCAAAAGAAAAATTCTTTGCAATTTCAAGAAAAACTTTTCGATATTTCACCTGTTTTTGAAGTGAAGGAGGACTATTTTGGGCAGCAGATCTTCATTTAAAAACGTATCGGCAAAAGACTTTCGGTTTGTGGAAGGCGGTAAAACTTACCGTTCTGTCGGCGAACTTGGCAATATAAAAATTTTGATAAAAGAAAGTGGTTCAGTTAAAGCTCCCGAATTTTCTCATACGAGGAACAGAATTTACGGAATAATTCAAAACGGGGCATTAAAACATCTTGCCTTTTATGACGAGAACAACAATCAAGCTGCCGTTATTGATTTACAACATAAACACAGCGGCATACAGCCCCACAAACATTTGTATTTGGATCATTCAGATAAAGGTATTCCCATAACTGCCGATGAAAAGAAATTGATAGAAAAAATTCGGAAGGAGTTTAAACTTAAATGAGAATTAACGAATATAAGCGTTTGGAAGATTTTATTTATGAATATGACAGCGGTCGTTGCTCTTCAGATGAAAATCATAAAAGAAAATTTATGGGGATTGAGTTTCTGTATGATGGAATTTACTACCGTATGTGCCGTGAACCTTTGGAACATTCCGAGAGTCCGAAACTCGAAAACAGCAAACCCGGATTTTATCAAGTATATGTTATGCACTGTAAAAAATTTGGTTATCCTGTTGCCGATGAATTTGAGAATGTCGGTTGTTACGGCGATATTTATGATTTGTTGGAAAATTGTACAATCGGAAATAAAAAATTTAAAGATGTGATAATGGACGACAAAACTGAAATTCTCAGTCAGGATTAATTGAAATTTTATACAATTCTTCCATTACGGCGTTGAAATACTTTTTGTATTGTACGAAATCTAAAAGTGCTTTCAACGCCGCTTTTTTCGCGTTTTCTCCCAACTCCGTCAGAATTTTTCCCGCCAATTTATTCATTTTCGACCAACTCCCGCACTTGCAGAATTAAAAATTTTTTCTTCCCGTCAAAAAAATAAGGCGGCGAAATCTGCTCCAATTTTTTATTTTTCCAACCGATTGTGTCCGAAATTTGAATGTCCGTCCGATAACGAATAAAAATTTTGTAGTCTGTCGCTTGAATTTTTTCTGCGTAGCCTTCGGAATTTTTCGCGGCGACGGGCAAAATTTTAGCCCAAACTTTTATCAAGTCCGGGCTTGTTTCTTCGATTATGTTTCCTTCGCCGTCGGTGTATTTTTGCGGGCGTTGAATCGTGATTTTTTCTCGCAAATCCGAAATTTTCAATTCCATTAAAATCCCTCCCGCCGCACTCCGAAAAGCAACGCTCGGAGCGTCAAAATCAATTCGCGGCGGTCGCCGTCCTCGCGATGTTCATAAAAATATCCCAACGCAAAAAGTACAGCCGCATTTCCGATTTCGCCGACTTCCGAAAATTCATCTTCGTTCATTCTCGCAACGTCCGCACAAATTTGAACCGCCGACTTCAGCAAAATTTCTATCGTTTCGTCCTCGTCCGAAGAATCGACTTTCAAATATTCTTTCGCCACCTCAAGAGTTACCATCGGAACTGCCGCCTTTGATTTTCAAAACTTTTACCGCTTCTTTCAGCACAAGTTTTCCGTCGACTCGCTCCTTCATCACAAAGCCGACCATGCCGTTGCCCGCGAAAAGTTCTTTCAATTCCTGAAAGGCTCTCGTCCCTCTGTCGCCGATGTTGTAATAGCTGAAATCTCCGAAAGCCAAAACAGAATTTCCCGCTGAAATTGTCGGCACATACGGCGAAGTGTGAACCGCATAACCCAAAAGCCTGTCGGGTTCTCCCGCCTGATAACTCGGCTGCCAAAGATAAGCCTGATTCGCGTCTTTGAGTTTGCGAATTGTCGCAAGCGTCCTGTCGTTCACCAAAAAAGATGCGTTGCGGCGATACGGACGCTTGAGCGAATAAACCAAATTCAAAATATCGTCGGCAGAAATACTCGTCCCGGTCGTGGTTTCGCAATCCGTTATCGTCGTGAAAAGTCCCGTCGGTCTGTGGCTGCCGTTCCCGTTCAAAAATGCATCCTCTTCGGCGTTTGCAAGAGCTTTTCCGAATTGCTCGATAATGTAACTTTCAAGATTGAAAGCGTTGTCGTACAAAAGTTCTTCGGTGATTTTTATCGCGACGTGCAATTTGTGTGCGTCCAAAATTATTTGGTCAAAAGTCGCGTCGCCGAAAGTCAGCGATTCGCCCTCCTCAATCCACGATGCCGCAGGTTTTGTCGCCGCAATATTTATTTTGTGTTCGCCTGAAGTTGTGATTTTTGTGCCGAGTGAACGCATCACATTTTCTTCGTTCAGCACATCAATAAGCCGCCTGTCCCATTCGTCCGGCACAAGATAGCCGCCCTGTTCGTCGATTTTTTCCTGCAACACATTCTGCACGTTGCGGAAATTTGTACGAAATGCCTTCAACGCCGCTTTTCTGTATTCGTCGTTCGCAGTGAAAGAAATTTCTTCCGCAGGTGTGTTCAAAATCGGCTTTGTTTTCGGTTCTTTCAACGCCGAATCAATACTTGATTGACGCTGAAATCTCTCGATATTTTTGGAAAGGTCGCTGACTTCGTTTTCCATTTTCTCATAAGCCGCCGCGTCCTCCGCTGAAATTTTCCCGTCCTTGTCAGTGTGGCTTTCAAGAAAATTTTTCGTCTGCTCCCACATTTTTGCTCTTTTCTCAATCAAATTTTGAATGTCCATAAAAAATTCCTCCGTTCAATGCAAAATTAAATTCAACCTTTTGTGTAAATCCGACGCAAAAATTCTGTCGTCGGGAATTTTTTTGAATTTTTCCAAGAGCGAATTTGTGACCGCCATTCTTGAAAAAATCATTCCTTCGGAATCTTCCGTTTGGTTTTCCGTGAACATTATTTTGTCCGCAAATCCCAATTCGACGGCTTTTTTTGCGTTCATCCAAGTTTCCGCTCGCATCATTTCCGAAATTTTTTCTCGCGGCAAATTTGTTTTCAGTTCGTAGGCGTTGATAATCGACTCTTTTATTTCGTCCAAAAAATCTATCGCCGCTTGCATTTCGTTTGAGTTGCCGATCGCAACCGTCGCGGGGTCGTGAATCATCATCATTCCCGCAGGCGACATTTCGACCGTCCCGCCCGACATCGCCACCACGCTTGCCGCACTTGCCGCTATTCCGTCAATTTTTATCGTGACTTCGCCTTTGTAGTCCATCAACATATTGTAAATCTGTGCCGCCGCATAAACATCGCCGCCGAGCGAATTTATCCACACCGTTATATTTCCGTCACCTGAATTTAATTCTTCGCGAAAAATTGTCGGCGTGACCGTGTCGCCGAGCCAAGTTTCTCTCGCGATTGTTCCTTCAAGTCGCAAAGTCCGCTCGCCCGTGTCCGAATCGCGGACAAATTTCCAAAATTTATTTTTCAAAATTATCACCCTTTCCGAAAAGTCCCGCGTCCTTCAACTTTGTCATGTTGCCGTTTATCAAGTACAAATTCCCGCCTTCTTCGTCCGAAATCGGATTCAAGTCCTCAAGTTCGCGAATGTCGTTTGCCGAAAGCCACCCGTTTTGGCGAGCCGTCGCGTAACCTTGCATACGACTTTCGTAATCTCCCCTCATCAGCCCGTCCACGTTGAATTTTATAAAATATCTGCTCTTTTCCGACTCGTTCAAAAGTGCTTTGCAAAGCGACTGCTCCCAACGAACGATCCACGGATTGAGCGTATACTTCACAAATTCTATTGATTGTTCTTCGATGTTGCTGAACGTCGCTTTTTCCAAGTCGCCTATCATGTGCGGCGGCACTCGGTACAATCTCGCGATTTCGTTTATCTGAAATTTTCGCGTCTCCAAAAATTGTGCTTCTTCGGGCGGGATTGATATTTGCTGATATTTTGTTCCTTCTTCCAAAACTAAAACTTTTCCCGTGTTCGACGAACCGCCGTAAACGCTCTGCCAACTTTCGCGAAGTTTCGACGGGTCTTTCAGTACGCCCGGATATTCCAAAACTCCGCTCGGTCTTGCTCCGTTCGCGAAAAATGCACTCCCGTACTCCTCGCAAGCCATCGTCATTCCGATTGTGTTTTTCGCCACAGCTATCGGCGAGTAACCGATTAAACCGTCAAAACCAAGTCCCGTAATATGTAAAACTTCACTTTTTCTCAACTTTATATTTACAGCGTTTTTCAACTTCGGATTTTCTCCGAAGTTTGTGGTGTAAACATAAAAAATCTCGCCGTTGTCATCACGGTTGACGCTCATCCTGTTCGGCAAGAGCGGATAAAGTCCGATTATTCTTCCCGCCTTGTCCCTCAAAATTTGTGCGTAGGCGTTGCCCCAAAGCAAAAGATGAATCATCAGCGTTTCGCGAAATGTGAAACTTGTCATCTCGCAATTCGGTGCGTCATGGAGCAAAAAATACAGAGGGTGGCTCGGAACTTTTCTTTTGCCGTTTCCGCTGTACTCGTAGACGTGCAAAGGCAACCCTGCTATCGACTCCGACAAAATTCTCACGCAAGCATAAACCGCCGATGTCTGCATTGCCGTGAACTCTGTTACATTTTTTCCGCTCGCCGATTTTCCAAACAAAAACGGAACTCCGATGTATTTATAATAATTTTGCGGCTCGGCACGGCTTTTGAAAATTTCTTTGATGTGTTTCAATATTTCCATTTTCGCCCTCCGTCAAAAAATCCACGCCCCGCGATTTTCGTAAACACTCTCCGAAACGTCGTTCCCGCAACGAATCGCCCTGTCCAACGCCATTATCAAGGCAACCGCGCCGTCGATTTTTTCGGTGCTTTTTTGTTTGTCCGCTTTGATATTTCCTGCGGGGTCTGTGCGAATGAAAATGTTGTCCATATTCCAACGCAGAACGGGCTGACCGCCGTGAGCAATTTTCTTTTCCAACACCAACTTCATCAATTCCTTTGTCGGCGGCGACATTGACGCGAAACCTTGTCCGAATGGAACGACCGTAAAGCCCATACTTTCCAAGTTTTGAACCATTTGCACCGCTCCCCAACGGTCAAAGGCAATTTCGCGAATGTTGTATTTTTCGCCGAGTTTTTCTATAAATTTTTCGATGTAGCCGTAGTGAACAACATTTCCTTCAGTCGTCTGCAAAAATCCCTGCCGCTCCCACTTGTCGTACTGAACGTGGTCGCGGCGAACTCGAAGGTCGATATTGTCTTCGGGTATCCAAAAATATGGCAGCACAAAAAATTTATCGTCCTCGTCAGTCGGCGGGAACACCAAAACAAAAGCGGTTATATCCGTCGTCGAAGATAAATCCAAGCCGCCGTAACACACCCGCCCTTCCAATTCGTCGGGATTGACTTCAAAATTGCAAGCGTCCCATTTTTCCATAGGCATCCACCTGACCGACTGCTTGACCCACTGATTGAGCCGCAACTGTCGAAAAGAATTTTCTTCGCCCGGATTTTGTCTTGCAGATTCGCAAGCGGTACGAACTTTTTCAATGTCGAAAGTTATTCCGAGTGACGGATTTGCCTTTTTCCAAACTTCCGGCGAAGTCCAATCCTCATTTTCTTTCGCCCCGTAAATCACGGGATAAAATGTCGGGTCTGTTTTTCTGCCTTCCAAAATGTCCAACGCTTTTTGATGTGTTTCGTAGCAGATTGATTCGGTATCGTTTCCCGCCGTCGTTATCAAAAAATAAAGCGGCTGTGTTCGAGCGTCGCCGCTGCCCTTTGTCATTACGTCGAAAAGTTTTCTGTTCGGCTGAGTGTGCAATTCGTCGAAAACCACGCCGTGAATATTGAATCCGTGCTTGCTGTAGGCTTCGGCACTCAAAACTTGATAAAAGCTGTTTGTCGGCTGATAAATCATTCTTTTTGTCGACGCGAGAATTTTTACCCGCCGATTCAATGCGGGACACATTCTGACCATATCGGCGGCAACTTCAAAAACTATCGACGCTTGCTGACGGTCTGCCGCACAACCGTAAACTTCCGCTCTCTCCTCGCCGTCCCCGCAACACAAAAGCAAGGCAATCGCCGCCGCAAGCTCACTCTTTCCGCATTTTTTCGGAATCTCCACGTAAGCCATGTTAAATTGCCTGTAACCGTTCGGTTTCAAAATTCCGAAAATGTCGCGGACAATTTGCTCCTGCCACTCTATCAACTCAAATTTTTTTCCCGACCACTTTCCTTTTGTGTGCGACAATTCTTGAATAAAATTAACCGCATAATCCGCAGAATTTTTATCATAGCTTGAATTTTTCGCCATGAATTTTGTCGGTTTGTAATTTTCCAACTTTCTCAAAAATTTCTCACCTGCCAATCAAAAAAAGGAAGTCGAAACTTCCCCATAAAAAATGCCCGACTTCCCGTCAGGCTTTATTTTTCGCTGTAGTCCAATGCATCTTCAAGAATTTGTGAATCGAATCCGAATTTCTCGTACGCTCTTTTCAAAACGTTGTAGTAGTGAAGTGTCGGCAGCCCCAACTCCCGCTCCTCGTGCATGATGTAAACCATTCCGATTGTCGGCTGTCCGTTTTCCGTTTCGACTTCGATTTCTTTTTTGTAGTAGAAACTCGGAAAGCCCTCGTAGCGGTCAAGGCTTTTCTCGTCCTCCGCCGTGATTCGCCATAAAAGAATTGGAACTTCGCAATTTTCGTCGCGCTCAATCGTCGCATAATTTCCCGACAAACTTCCCTTGAACATCAGCCGCCAACCTTTGATTTTTCCCTTTCCGATAAGTTTTGCGGCGGGACAGCGAAACTGCATTTGCCCTTCGTCCATGTTGCTCCCGTAAGCGATGTAATTTGTTTTCATTTTAAACCCTCCTTCTACGACCTTAAAGGCGGTTTCCCGCCTGTGGCTCGGTCTTTATTTCGTTTTTACGCGCCCTGTCTCCATGCGCTGTTGCCTTCGAGGTGTTTCAAAAAGTGGTGGCGACAAGTTTTGAATTCGTCCCCGTTCAAGCCGAGTCGGAGCATCCAACATCTGAAGGTGTATTTTTCGTTGTCCGAAACCGTCCTGCGGCAAATCGCTTTTTTCGTGTTCAGGGCTTGGTGCGTCAGGGCAAGGCAAAATTGAATCGCCGCTTTGACTTCTCCCGCGTGAAGGGTCGCATTGAAACATCTGAATTCAATCGTTCCTTTGGTAAAAAGTGCGTGGAGGTTGCAAATCGTGTAGCGGCTGTCGTCGTAGTGTCCGTGTTCTCTTACCGCTCTGCGTTCAGGTTCATTGTACCACACCGCCGCAAGCTGTCCCATCGTTTCGGGTTTTCTCTCGTTGAGGTCTTCCAAAAAACGCTTGTTTGTTTTGCGGCAGTAGCGGATTCTGTTGGGGTGAATCTGTACCGCATGGAAAAGGATGTCCTCTTTGCTCGCGATGCTGTTTACCAAATTTCTCACCGTCTGCGCCGTGAAATCCTTTGCTCCGATGTGAATGTGCATTCCGCAACTCTCGTTTACAAACGCTCCCGCCTTGCGAACTTTGCGGATAATCTCCTGCAGGGGTTCGATGTCCTCGTACTTCAGAATCGGGGTGATGAGTTCCGCTTTGTAATCCTCGAAGGTTTCAACTTTTGTGCCGTCAACTTTTTCTTCTGCCGTAATGCTCGAATCCCTCGCGATTTTCCAAATCCTGCCGCTGTTGTCTTTGACTTCGTAGGCTCTGTAAACCCCGCCGACGTAAACCGCCGTTGTTCCGAAGTATTCCGCAACCGCCTGTGCAACTTTCTCGCGGCTTGTTCCCGTCATTTCGATTTCCACTCCGATTGTCTGCTTTTTCATTTTTGTTATCCCCTTTCGTTGTGTCGCTGTGTTTTTCGTCGTGTGTATTAATCACTCTAAAAGGAGATAATAGCAAGTTATTTTTTTACATTCTGCGTTTTATAAATGGCGTTGTTACGCCGTTTATTGTGTATACAAAATCTTTTTGAAATAATTTTATTTTTACATTTTCCCGCCGCGCTTCCCGCTCTTGAAAGCCGAATTTCCCGACAAATTTTTCAGAAGAATCCTGCGGGAATTTTTGTACTCCGCGCCAATCATGCCGAGCCGCAGAAGGAAACATCTGAAGGCGTACCGCTCGTTTTCGACAAATTTTTCTTTTGCCGTTACACGCTTTTGTTTTTTCGCCAATTCGCCGACTTTGAAAAGAAATTCGCTGTACGCTTGAATTTCTTCGACTTTGGAATTTTTGCTGAACCATGCAAATTTGATGTCGTTCTCCGAAATTTTCATTTCGACCGTTTCGACGTTCAATGCCGTCTTGATGAGATTGGCTTTGCTCGCCAAAATCGCCTTCAAATTCTTTACCGCCGTTTCGGAAAAATCTTCTTTCGGCAAACTGATTTCAAAATTCTCCGCTTTCTCATTTTCCATTTCTTCGACAAGTTTTTTATCGTAATCCCGCAAAATCCAACCGTCGGCGGCAAGATAAAGTTTGCGGATTTTTTTGTATTCGGCGTTGCTTGCCGTCATAAAATCCTCGAAAGAAATGTATCCGTGCGACAAACTCCACTCTTTTGCAATTTCTTGAGCGGCTTTCTTGCTTATCGGCAGGAGCGTTGTGTCGAAGGCAAAATTTCTCGAATTTTCCCAACGATATTTGTAATAATGCGGTTTGCCGTTCTTGTCGGGAATGTTCACAACTTTTCCTTCAATCGCAATTTCGCCGCCTTCGACCGCCGCCGCAAACTCCGCAATTTGCTCCGCGTGTTTGTTGATTTTTTCGACTTCTTCAAAAATTCCGTCGTCAATCGCCGTTTCGATGTCGTTAAAAAATTTTTCGTTAATTTTCATTTTGAAAATCTCCTTTCGCTGTGCAAATTTCCTTTCGGCGACCGTATAAATCACTCTAAACAAAGCAAAAAGCAAGTTATTTTTTCACACAATCGGAGATTTTTTTCAAAATAAATTCCGCACACGGCAGAGCAATTCCGTTCCCCCACATTTTGTATTCCGCAGAGTCGCTGTGAGGATTTTTCAGCCAACGCAAAATTTGTTTGTCGCTTTTCTTCGAAAAAATTTTTCGCCAAAAAATTATTTCTTCTTCGCTCGGATTTTCCGTTTCCAAATTTGAACACCAATCATCCGGAAATCCCTGCAACCTCGCACATTCCGTCGGAGTCAATCGGCGAACGGAATTTTTATCAACCTGCAATTTCCCTTCCGAAACATATTGATTCCCCACGCCTTTATAATCTCTCGCGTTCAAAGTCCCGCAAACCGCAACCCCGCCTTGATTCGCCTGCGGAGAATTTCCGCCGGTATCAAGACACCTTGAAATTTTCGTTGCATGAATATTGTTGCGGGAATTTTTTGTTCCTTCCGAAGTCAATCGAATGTCGAAAGTGTTCACAACAAGCGGCTGATTGTTCCCGCCCATGCCGAACGTCGCCGAAACCGTCTGCGAAATTTCTCCCGACTCCGTGTACCGCGAGTCTTGACTGTGATTTTCATAAAGTTTCAGGCTTGACTTTCCAACGCCGCTTTCAAAATCGGCGGCAGAGTTTTTCCCCGTTCCGAAACTCTCCGCAAAATTCCTCTGCAAGCCGTTTGACTCAAATAATATTTTTTCGGCACATTTTCCTGCAAAATCTGCGACAAGGAACACTCGACGACGACGTTGGGGGACTCCCCAAAATTGTGCGTCAAAAACTCGGTAAGCAATGCTGAATCCTTCTCCCAAAATAACGTCTGCGGTTGACCACTTTCCCTTTTCAGGCAAAGGCACATCGGGCGCGGTCGGCTCTTTGACCCGCACAATTTCCGTGAGGATTTTTTGAAAATCTTTTCCTTTGTCACTCGAAAACACCCCGCATACATTTTCAAAAATTATGAATCTCGGATTTTTTCCCGCCGTCGCCGAACGCATTTCTTTTATCACGCGAATCGCGTCAAAAAAGAGCGAGGACTGCTCTCCGCAAAGTCCCGCTCTCTTTCCCGCAATCGATAAATTTGTGCAAGGCGAACCGAATGTCACAATGTCGACGGGTTCTATTTTCCCGCCATCGATTTTTCTCACGTCGCCGAGATGTTTTACCTGCGGCAATCTTTTTGTTGTGACGCGAATCGGAAACGGCTCGATTTCACTTGCCGCGACAGGTTTTATTCCCGCTCTAATCGCCGCCAGACAAAAGCCGCCCGACCCGTCGAAAAGTGACAACAACTTCATCATGTCAAATAATCCGTCACGCCGCGAGCAATCGCCCTCGCGAAATCGTCCTCTTTTTCGACCAAAACCGCCGGCATATCCGTCAATCGTAAGACCGTAAAATTTGCCGTCTTTACTCCGCGATTCGCCGTGCCGATTGAATTTATAATTTGATACTGAATTGCAGACGCGAGTTTTTCTCCCGATTCCGAGCCGTTCCAATGAAAAGTTTCCGTGCCGTGTGCCGTGTCAACCGCCGCAGAATTGCAATGAATCGAAACAAACAAATCCGCGCCCGATTTGTTCGCCGCAGCCGCTATCGCCGCCAAGCCGTCAATCTGCAAAAGTTTTGTTTCAATTCCGATATTTTCCAGATATTTTTGCACACGCTTTCCGATTTTTAACGCAACATCGCATTCGCGAAGTCCGTTTCCCGTCGCCCCGCTGTCAACGCCCGGACAATGTCCCGGATTTATAAAAACTTTCATTTTGCTCCCTCCGTCAAAATTCGATTTTCTTGAAAGGCGACATCGGCAAAGAATATTCGCCCTCAAATTCGTTGATTTTCAGCGTCACAAGATTTTTTGATTGCTGTGCGTCCATCAGCGTCTGCTCCGCGATAAAAACATAATTTGTGCCTTTGACTTCCTGCTGTCCGACGTACAAAAGCGGCTTGTAAGCAGCTCCGACAATCCCCGCGTTTTCAAATGCCGCCCACGCACTCGCCGCCTCCTGCGGCATTGAAGTCAATCCTTCAAAATTTTCAAATTTAATCTGTCCAAACATTTAAATCTTCCTCCAATCTTTTATTCGCAATTTCGCAATATTCCCGCGAAATTTCAAAACCTATAAAATTTCTTTTCGTTTCAATCGCAACTTTCGCCGTCGTGCCGCTCCCCATAAACGGATCAAGCACAAGGTCGCCCTCGTCGCTCCAACTGATTATGTGGTCGCGGGCTAAATTTTCAGGAAAAACTGCGGGGTGCTTGAACACATTCCGATTTTTGGAACTTTTTCCGTTGCCGACCGGATATTGCCAAATGTTGAATCGCACTCCGTAATCGGGAATTTTTCTGCCCGTTTTGTTTTTGACCGCAGATTTTATCTTCAAAATTCCGTCCGCTCCACGCCAAGTTCCCGTGACCGTGTCCCCCGCACATTTGTTTTTCCTGTCCGCTATCAAATTCACCGTTCGCGGCTTTCCCTTTGAAAACACAAACATATACTCAAAATTCGGATAATATCTGTTTTGCTCCGGAAAATAACATCCGCATTTTTGATAAATCATCGTGTCGTGAAGGTTGAAACCGATTTTCTTGAAAAATAACGCCTGCTTGAATGAAGTTCCCGTTTCGCTCCCGCAAATCGTCGCGTCGTTTACAATCCAAACAACAACGCCGCCAATCTTCATCACTCGATAAATTTCGGCGGCGATTTTCTCAAAATCGAATGCGTATCCGTTATATTTTCTCAAATTGTCGTACGGCGGCGAAGTTACAACCAAATCAATGCTTGCGTCGTCCAAAAGTTTTAAGCCTTCCGCACAGTCTGTGTTGTAAATTTTATTCACTTCCAACATCGGACTGCTCCTTTACTTCGGCGTATGAAAATTTCTTGCCGTCACGCTCCACAAAAATATTTTCGTGACTTCCAATAAAATTTGCGTATCTTTCAACCGCAACATCAATAAATTTCGGCTCAAGTTCCACGCCGTAACACACTCTGCCGAGTTGCTCACAAGCAATCAATGTTGACGCAGAACCGAGAAATCCGTCCAAAACCAAGCCGTTTGTTTGTGTGCATTGTTTTATCAAGTACGCCAACAAAGGAACGGGCTTGCTTGAAGGATGTCCGCAGCCGTCCTTTTTGGAATCTTTGATTCGGTCAAACTCGAAAACTGTAACCTGTTTTTGGTCGCCGTGCCAAATGTGTTTTCCGTCCTTTCGCCAACCGAAAATTATCGGCTCGTGAATATATTTCCAGTCCGTTCGAGTCAAAACAAGTCTGTCTTTTTTCCAAACAAGTCCCGCTCCGACTTTAAAACCTGCGTCCTCGTATGCGTCGTGAAAAATTCTTGCCGTCGCAGTCGCGTAAAAAACATAAATCGATGCATCTTTTGACATTGAATTTTTGAAACACTCGAACGCCTTTTTCAAAAATTCGTAGCCGTCTTTGTCATTCAAATCATCATTTTTTATTTTTCCCGACGTGCTTTCAAGTGCGACAAAATACGGCGGGTCGGTGCAGACTAAATTCACTTTTGTTTCGCCGAGCAATTTTTGATAAGTTTCAGGCAAAGTCGAATCCCCGCAAATTATTTTGTGTTTTCCGAGCGTCCAAATGTCTCCGATTTTCGACACGCACGGCTTTTGAAGTTCTGCGTCAACGTCAAAATTATCTTCCTGTCCGTCTGATTCGTCCGCTCCCATCAGTTTCGCAAGTTCCGACTCGTCAAAACCTGTGAAAGACACATCGAAGTCCATTCCCTGCAAGTCCTCAATTTCCACTCGCAAAAGTTCTTCGTCCCAACCTGCGTCCATTGCAAAGCGGTTGTCTGCCAAAATGTATGCTTTTTTCTGTGCCTCCGTCAGATAATCCACAAAAACGCACGGAACTTCAGAAATTTTTTCTTCCTTCGCCGCAAGCAGTCTGCCGTGTCCCGCAATCACATTAAAATTTCGGTCTATCAAAATCGGATTCACAAAACCGAACTCGCGGAGCGACGAACGAAGTTTTGTTATTTGTTCCGCTGAATGTGTCCTTGCGTTGTTCACATAAGGAACAAGTTTTTCAATCGGCACAAGTTGCATTTCCTTTGTCGTTTTGCTCAAAATTTCTCACCTCCGTCATTTTCGCGACCTCAAAAGCTGTTCCATCAAATCATCTTGCGGCGATATTCCCTTGTACTCGGTCGCACAATTTTCTCGCACTATCTGAAAAATTTCTCCCCAAAGACGGTTTGTCTGTTTCATGTAATTCTGGCTCATTGTAACGTAAGGACTCTGTATAGGCTGTTGCGAAACCGGATGCTTGCCGAGATAGCCGTATTTGCTCACAGCTTCTTCACACTGAATCCACCGCGCCGCACTGACCGCATATCTTTCCAACAGTGCGGGAGATACCAATTCGGCACATCCTCTCTCTTGCAACCATTCCCACGTTTCTTTGTAAAGTTCGTCTGCCGAAAGTAATGAACCGTCTCGTTGCCGTTCCGATAAAAAATCCTTCGGTGACGGCATATCTGCTCCTTCCGGCAAATTATCAAATATCAACATTTCCAATTTCCTTTTACCCGGATTTCCTTCCGTCAATTTATCCGCAAGCGGCTTTCTGGGTCTGCCGCCCATTCCGATTTGAGGTCCTCTCAATCCCATAAACTCACCCCCAAAAAACTTTTTCTCCAACAGGCAAAAAACTTTCGCGAATTTTCGTGCGTGACCGCGCTCCGGTCTTAATTGTCGTGAAATTGTGATAATTTATATCCCCCTACGCCTGTGTATTTTTTCGTGGCAACCGGTACAGACCGTCATCAAATTTTTTTCTTCATTCGTACCGCCTTCCGAAAGCGGCTTGATGTGGTGAACAATCGTTCCCGCCGTGAATTTCCCTTCCGCTCGGCACATTTCGCACAAAGGATTTTGCCTGATGTATCTGTCGCGAATTTTTTTCCAATTCCCGCCGTAACGCTCATGTGTGTCGTAGCCGCGAGTGAATTTGTCGTAATGCCGCTGCATTATTTTTTTATGCTCAATGCAATAGCCGCTTTTATCTTCCGTGAGTTTCGGACAATTCGCAAAACGGCAAGGTCTTTTCGGTTTCTTCGGCATCAAATTTCCCCCGTAAATATCAAAGCCGCCGAAGGTTTCTGCCCTCGACGGCGTTTTTATTTTTTTGCTGATTGTACTATACCACATCGGGCGGGGTGTCTAAAAGTGTCTTTTGGTGTCTTTTTCAAATTTTCACTGAATTTAATGCCCGATTGTGCATTTTCAAAATGTATCTCCTGTCGTAGCCCATTTCCACCGCGATTTTCTCCCACGAGTAAAAGCAGAGGTAACGAAACTCAAGCAGTATCCTATAGTCGGCGTTGCTCACCGATTCTATCACCCGCATTATTTCCTGTTTCAATTCCAAAAGTCTTTTCATTTCCTTGCCGATTTCCGATTCCAAATCCAAAATTTTACAAATGACTTCTTCAAGCTGATGTGCGTCTTTGCTCCCGCTCACGGGCGTTCTGCTCAATCTGCTCGTGGCTTTGACCGCCAATTCATGAAGTCCCGTCAACTGTTCAAGTTTTGAATTTATCCCGCTGTCTATGTAAAACGCCTGACTCAAATATTCTTTTGCCGTCATGACAACGCCTCCTCTTTGAGTTTTTGCTCAAATTTTGCGGGATTGATTCCCGTTAAAATTCTGAACCACTTCGAGCGAATGAATGTTACAACTTGACGCTTTACCGAGCCGTCTTTTGTTTTTACCGCTCGTCTGTAATCGTTCACGGCTTGCAAAATTATCGCCGCCGCCAATTTCTCATACGCTTCCTCCATTTCGATTCACCTCCAAATTTGCCCTGACCGCCGCTATCAACGCCGACTGCGTTTTATTTTTTTCGCTCAACGCTTTCATAACATTTTCGTCGATTGTACCTGCCGTCACAATGTGGTGAATGACCACAGTATTTTTTTGTCCCTGCCGCCAAAGACGTGCGTTTGTTTGTTGGTAAAGTTCCAAACTCCACGTCAAGCCGAACCAAATTATTGTCGAGCCGCCGCTTTGCAAATTCAAGCCGTGTCCCGCACTCGCGGGGTGTATCGCTCCGACTTGAATTTTTCCTTCGTTCCAATCCGAAATATCTTTTTCCGATTTTATCTCCCGAACCGAAAACCGATTTTTGATTCTTTCAAGGTCGTGCCTGTACCAATACGCCACAAGGACGGGCTTTCCGTTCGCTCCTTCGATTAAATCTTCCAATGCGTCAAGTTTTCGCTCGTGAATTTTTACAACTTGTCTGTCTGCGTCATAAACCGCACCGCTTGCCATTTGAAGGAGTTTGTTTGAAAGTGCCGCCGCATTGACCGCATCAATTTCTTTTTCTCCGAGTCGAACTATCATTTCTTTTTTCATTCGTTCGTAAATTTTCCGCTCGCGTTCGTTCATCGAAACTTCGACGCGATTTTCTATCAGGGACGGCATTTTCAAAAAATCTGTACTTCTCATCGAAATTGTTATGTCTCCGATTCTGCGATAAATTTCTTCTTTCGCTCCGTCCTTCGGCTTGTACGAAAAAATATTTTGCCTGTTCCGCTTGTCGGGAGTCAAAAAATTTTCCCGATATTGGCTGACATATTTTCCGAGTCGTTCGCCCATGTCCAAAAGTTTGAACTCTGCCCAAAGGTCAATTAAACCATTGCTTGAAGGCGTTCCGGTAAGTCCGACGATTCTTTTGACAAGCGGTCTTTTTTTCATAAGTGTGTGAAATCTTTTTGTTTGATGCGATTTGAAACTGCTGAGTTCGTCAATCACAAGCATATCGAAATCGAATTTCACGCCGCTTTTTTCTATCAGCCACTCTACATTTTCGCGGTTTATAATGTAAATGTTCGCAGATTTTTTCAACGCCGCAAGCCGCTCCGATTCTTTTCCAATCGCCACCGAATAACTCAAGCCCTTCAAATGCTCCCACTTTTTTATTTCGCTCGTCCATGTGTCGCGGGCTACTCTCAAAGGTGCGATTATCAACACACGCCCGACTTCAAAGCGGTTTCGGATAAGTTCATCAAGTGCCGTGAGTGTGATTATTGTCTTACCGAGTCCCATATCGAGGAGTAACGCCGAAATGTTGTGATTTATGATGTACTCTATCGCGAATTTTTGATACTCATGCGGGATAAACTTCATTCGCAATCTCCCCTAAAATATCATTTCCAAAATATCTGTGTGATAAGTCTGCACCGTGCCATATTTCGCGTCGTACTCTCTGCCGACTTCGTAGCCGTTTTGTCTTGAAAGGTTCGCCGCTTTGCGTCCGAGTTTTGCGGCTTTGTCGCGGTTTACGCCTTTAATTCCGTGAAGATTGGCGTATCCGACAATCGTGTAATAATTTTTGTCGATTGTCATTTGACGTGACTCGACTTTTTGAAGTCTGTCGTCCACAGAATCCAACCTTGCATTTGCGGCTCGAATGGCTCTTTCGTTTTCAACCATTCGCTTTGCCTGATACAAAAGATATTCTGCGGGTGTCAGATTCTTTGTCGGATTGAAATAATTTTCTTCCAATTCGTCGAAAACATCCCACGCTCTGTCCGTTCCAAGCATTTTACTGTGACGAGCCGCACCACGTTTCGTCCAAAGGTAAACTGTTGATGCAAACCTACTCAAAGGCAGGTCGATATTTTCGACTTGCCTCTTGAAAGCCTTTAACTCCGCACCTTCAAGACGAAAATAATGCTTGCCCTCCTCAAAACGCTCTTTGTTGTTGTTGAAATTCTGCTTAATATTCCGGCTGTCACAACCGTAAGCATCAGCCAACTGCTCCGTAGTCATAACCCGCACTTCGTTGTGTTCCAAAATCTGCAATTCATTCATTTTCTATTCCCTCCAAAACATTTTTTATCTGCTCCACGTCGTCAAGGACAAAAACCTTAAATCCCAACTCCCGCAACTGCTCAATCCTGCGCGTCTGTATTGCTCGCGGCTTTCTGTGTGGAGCTTTGACTTCCACAAAACCGATTTTTCCCTGCGGCAACAAGATTATTCTGTCAGGTACTCCTACAACGCCCGGCGAAACAAACTTCCAAGCCAAACCGCCGCACCTGTTTGTTTCCGTCACGAGTTTGTGTTCGATTTCTTTTTCACGCAATTCAGATACTCCTTCCAACATTCTTCAAACACATTTCCTTGACGAATTCACCTTTTGCTCCGTTATCATCACGATAATTGCGGTTCATATAAGTGTAAAAAGTCATTATAAATTTCCCCTTTCAAGGTGCAGGTCTATGCAGGTCTTCAGGCAAACCTCTCTATATATAATTTTTTGTATTTTTTCAGCCCTAAAGGGGGTTTATGTAGAGAGTTTCACCGACCTGCACACCCGCATAAATACGCCATTTATTTTTTCAAGTTTTTTTCAGTGTTTAATTTGTATTCACATAATTTTCAGGATTCAAAATCGCCGATTACAAGATGCAAACCGTAAACGATAATCCCATTTTTGCTTTTACGCTTTTGAAAACCGCGAAGTTCGATTGCCGTATAAAATTCTGTCGTACTTCTCGCAAAATCTCCCGTCCTTGTGCAATACGCTCTGTAAGATGCATACAACTTCCCCGACTTCTCGGTAAAATTCTCCGCAACTTCACAGCACTCGTCCAAAAAATGACTCAGCCAATCGTTATCCGCACGATATTTGTTTATCGCTCTTTCGACACAGTCGGGCTTTTTGAATTTGAATCCTTCGGCTATTGCTTTTTCCGCGCCCTCAATCAGCCACTTCAACACATACTCTCCCGCATTTTTGAAGAGATAATCGGCGTAATTTTTGATGTCTGCGTCGCCTTCAATCCTCGCGTTGAACGGAATCACTATCAGCCGCCGCCAAATTCCCTCGTCCATCGCTCCCACTCGCGGCAAGTGATTTGTGTAAAGCACCAAAATATGGCTCGGCACAAAGTCGAACGGGTCTTTATATTTTTTCTCGCCCTTGATGATGTCCGTCGAACAAAGCTGCTTTACAATCGACGTACTCAAACGCATACCTTCTTCCAACTCTGCCGCTATCAAAAGCCTTTTGCCTTTCGTTTCGGCAAGTTCAGGTTTCACGTTGCGCTTGCAACCGACGGTCAAAGCGTCCGCAGAAATCCCGCCGCCGTAATTGTTCACAACTTTTTGAATCACATTCCAAAAGGTGGATTTTCCGTTTCTGCCGTCGCCGTAAGCAATGATTAACGCTTCAAGGTCAACGCGACCGATTATTCCCAGACTCGCTATTTTCTGAACGTAATCAATCAAATTTTTATCGCCGCAGAAAAATTTTTCAATCGCCGCAAGCCACAAATCTTTCCCCTTGTCGCTCGGAGAAACCGCAGTTATTTTCGTGATGTAATCGGCGGCTTTGTGTTCTCTGCGTCCCGCAATCCCCTGCCGCAAGTCGTATGTTCCGTCGGGGCAATTCAGAAAAAAAGTTTCTTTGTCCAAGTCCGACGGCGAAATTTCCAACATAGGTTTTGCCGCCTGAAGTGCCGAAAGTACAAATTTCATATCCCGCCGTTTCATTACAAAACTTTTATAAGCCGCCGCATCAAGATATTTTTCAAAAATTTTTATTTGTGACGGAAAAATATTTTTTGAAATTGCCTTCGAGCCGCCTTTTATGACTTCCGCAGAAATTCCGCTCTCTTCGAGTGCCTTGCAAGCCCTGTTCAATTCCGCTTTCGATTCGGCAAGCTGAAGGTCTAAAAATTCTTCCATCGCTCCGACCGCTTGCTGACGAGATTCTATCCAAACTCGTCCGTCGTACCTGATATAATCCGTCGCTGTGGTGTATTTCAATTCGTCGCCGTACTCGCTCGTGAGTGCTTTTGCCTGTCCGATGTCCGAATAATCCGGCGGCTTGAGTGTGTTGAAGTCCGAATTGTAAACGTCGGGCGGCACATAGCCTTCTTCACTTTGAATTTTTTTCGCAAACCGACAGGCACTATGCCAGATTTTTGAAAGTTCTTCTTCGTCCAAAGGCGGCTCGCATTTTTCGGATTCTTCCAAAAAAATTTTATACGCTTGTTCCGTCGCCCCGTAACGCTTGACGACTCGTCCCGCGAATCTTGAAAGTGTGTTGTTGCGTGTGCCTTCAGGAATTGTCCGCTTTGAAAAAAGACAGTCAATCGTGACTTCGCCCTCGTGCCAAATTATTTTTTCTGCAGAATTTCCGAAAATAAATCTCGCCGCGTCCAGAGCGTTGGAATCGAAGAACGGAAATTTTTTGTAAATGTCCGCTTTCAAATTCGCGTAAATTTCTGCGTCGGTAATTTTTTCTGTCGGAAAATACACGTGGAATCGCGGACGGGCTAATTTATTTCCTTTCGGCTTTCCGTCGTTTCGGCTCGGAACTATTGCAAAAGACACTTCCGGCAACATCGCACAAAATTTTTCCGGCGTTATAAAATTTTCCGAGTCGTCGTTGTCGCAGTCCATAACGATTGTTGACGACTCGATAAAATTTGCCACGCTGCGATAATTGTTCCGAAACGCTCCGCAAACGTGGTCAAACGCCGCCGCCGCTTTCAAGTCCTCCGCACTCTCGATTATCTGCCTGTGAGGATACACGCAGCAGTTTTCTTTCCCGACGAACTTTGACGTGTAAATTATCATTTTCAATCGACTTCACCTCTCGTTTCAGAATCCGCAGCCCTCGCTGTTAAATTTGTTTACTCGCATGACTTTCGGAACACTTGTCGCAAAACAATTCCGTTTCGCAAATATCAAAATCTTCATCGCCCTGAAAAATGCTCAAATCTACCGAAACTTCGCGACCGCAAATAGGACAGCGGCAATACACATTGTCATAGTCCAAAGGAATATTTTCACCGTTAAATTTCACATACAACATTTTTTCGTCCTCCGTTAATCTTTTTTATAAAATTCACATTCAAAGCCGTCGCTCCGAAGAATCAAACCTTCTGCCCAAGCGGGAGTTTGACTCATTCGCTCGCAAATTTCTTTGACGGAAATATTTTTGTCGCACTCAATGACAATTTCGTCGTGAATATGCGCCACGATATTTTCACTGCGAAAAGTATTCATCGCAAAGCACAAAATGTCGCGGCTGACCGCTTGCGTGATGTTTTCAACAAGTTTCGCCCCGTAAGTTTCGACCCGCTCCCACTTTTTTGTTGACCCGATACCCATGTACGTTATTGACTCGCCGCCAAAACGATTTTCTCCGATTCGCGGCTTGACGTATGAAAGCCGTCTGCCGCTCGGAAGTTCTATAAACATCATTCCGCTTTGATAAATAAATTTCAGTCCGTGAGTTTCCGTCGTTGTGTGTTCTTTAACGCAAGTCAATGCCGCATCATCAACGTCGTACCAAAATTGGACAATATTCGGATTCGCCGCCCGCCAAGCGTCAACCAACGGTTTTAACTCTTCTTCCTTCATGCCCGACTCCAATGCTCCGAACGCTTTTAACGCTCCGACCGATCCGCCGAAACCACACGACAATTCTGCTTGCTTACCTTTTTGCCTCAAATGTTTATTTTCGCCGTGCTTTTCGACTTTGCAATGAAACATTCTCGACGCTGTTTCACAGTAAATGTCTCCGTTTTGAGCAAATACATTCATTCGCCAACTTTCTCCCGCGAGCCATGACAAAACTCTTGCCTCTATCGCCGAAAAGTCCGAAACAATAAATTTCATTCCACTCTGTGGAATAAACGCCGTGCGGATTAACTCCGACAAAACTTCAGGCACGGATTCATACAACGATTCAAGCATTTTGTAATCGCCGAGTTTTACAAGTTCCCTCGCGTGTTCCAAATCCGGCAGATGATTTTGAGGAAGATTTTGCAACTGAATATTTCTGCCGGAAAATCTTCCGGTGCGATTCGCTCCGTAAAATTGAAACATTCCCCGCGCTCTGCCGTCCGCACAAACTGTGTTTTCCATCGCCGCATATTTTTTCACCGACGACTTTGAAATTTGTTGCCGAAGTGTCAAAACTGTCCGCAAAGGTTCAGGGGCGGTTTTCAAAAGTTCGTTGACTTCTTTTTTGCCGAGCGTTTCTGTTTCAAGTC
>CALEPR010000006.1 GCA_937910665.1 uncultured Selenomonadales bacterium | reverse complement strand
GAAGAAAATCGGAAACTGAAACATATAATTTCTTACGGAAATATCTCGACGCTGGAAACATTGATAGACCAATACATGGACTATAGCCGAATCCACTTGAAAAAAATTGCACTGGAAATTCAACTGACGGAGTACGAAAAATCGGGGACAGAAAAAGTTTTGGAATTGATAGAGCATTTGGAATGTGTGGAAAATGAATTGCACAAGTTGGTCGCGGTTGGCGAGGAAGGAGCGGTTGGACACAATGAAAGTTTGAAACACGATGTCAAATTAGCGCGGGAGATGATACCGAAATTTGAAGAAATAATTCGTTTGCACATAGATGCACAAAAAAGTGAAGGGCTGGAAAATGTGTTAATGGAGTTCGCGCAAGAAATCAGAAAATATCTTTGAAAATTGGAGTTGGAAATGGAGAATTTTGGAGAAAAAATTCGGGAGTTGAGGAAAGAGCGCGGAATAACAAGTTATGAAATGGCAACGAAGTTGGGAATTTCGCGAAATACGCTGACGAATTGGGAACGGGGAGAAAAAGAGCCACACGCGGTAGAAATTTTGGAGGAAATGTCGGCAATACTGAACGTGCCGTTGCAAGAATTATTGGCAGGTAAAGGAAATTCTGAAGTAGTTGAGAGTTCAGTGATAAAAAAATTAGACGCAAGATTAACAAGGCTTGAAGAAATTTTTAAAAAATATTTGCACTAAAAATGGAGGGAAGCAGAATGGAAAAAAATGGAAGTTTTGAAGGCTACTTGAGTGAAGCGGCTGGAGAGAATCAGAAATTGGAGCAAATTGTCTACATTGATATTGAAAATCTTGAAACGAATCCCAAAAACTTTTATGGCTTGCGTGATGTGGATACGCTGGCGGGATTGATTGCAGTTTCGCACTTGGTAGAGCCGTTGACAGTCACGGAAAAATCTGACGGTAAGTACATGATAATTTCTGGACACCGTCGGCGCGCGGCAGTCCAAAAACTTCTGGATGACGGAGGTTACGGCGAACGCAAACTGCCGTGTATCGTCAAAACTCGCGAAAAAATTCAAATTGAGCAAGAAAACGGTGAGACGATAGAATTTGACGAAGACGCGGTGGAGATGTTGAATTTAATTGCGTCGAACAGAGGGCAACGCGAAGAACGCACGGTTGATGAAAAATTGCAAGAAATTAAATATTTGGAGCAATTCGCAAGAGCAATTTATAATCAAAAAAACAACAGACAACGTGGCAGATTTAGAAATTTTTTTGCGGAAGAAATTTTGAATGTGTCGGAAACGCGATTGCACAGAATCAAGGCATTGGAAAAATTAACCGACGGGGTAAGACAAGCGATTGACGAGAATAAAATTAGTGAGACGGCGGCGCAAATAATGACAGGAATGACGGCTGAGGAACAGGACGCTTGTCTTGAAAAAGTTTTGAGCGGCGAAATTAAAGGCACGGTGCAAGAAATTCAAAATTTTAAGTCGTTAAAAAATGAAGTCGTTGAAGAAAATATTTCTGATGAGTTGCCGACAGAAGAAAATCAGCCTGAATCAGAATCATTGTCGGAAGAAACTCCGGCGGAGAAAGTTGCGGAATCAGAAACAAAACTGAGTTATCCGAAAAAGTTTTTGCCAACGTCCGAAAAAAATTCGGTGAATAAAATAATGGACGTGCCGGAAGAATTTGGCGATCCGCAAAAAGAAGCGGAAGAGTGGTTTTATCAAGAGCGGCTGGAATTTTATGAAACAATTTGCGATGAGGCAAAGCGACTGAGTGAAGAAGAAACGAATGAATTGAAGGCGGCGCAGTGGGCAATTAGAGCGTCGGTGGCTCGTTACAACATTGAGGAATTGAAACTTCAGCACAAGGGATAAAAATTTTGAGGTTGTGGGTCAAAACTCGCAACCTTTTTTGTTGGAAGGTGAGAAAAGAATGTTGCACAAAGTCAAGCCGGAACTGACACTGTATCTTGCGGAAGAAGCATTGAAAAATAAATTTGCTGGAGAAAAAATCAGTCCGCAGGAGATATTGGAATTGCAAAAAGATTGTCGCGATTATTTGTCAACAGCGAATATGCGAAAAATTTATGCGCGAATGATGAAAATTGAAGTGACAAAGTTGATGGTTGATGTGGTCTATCAAACATTGACGGCAGAAGAACAAGAATTTATCCTGCTTAAATACAAAAAGAAAAAGCAAGCGGTAGCAATCTCATTGGCGTTAAATATTTCAGTAGCCCAGTTAAATATCAGACACCAAGCGATATTGGAAAAAGTAGCAGAATTTATGCAGTACAGATTGAGTGACGAAGATGTATTTTTTCCAGACAAAGTGGCAAATATGATAATTTTACTGGAAAGAATTGTGGAGTTCGCGGAAAGGTACGACTCAAAACGTGAAGTCATAAGTCTTGAATGGATTGAAGTCATAGCTGAAAGGCATGACAAATATTGTCGGTTGTTGAACGCGATTGAAGAAGTTTTTAACAGCGGAGATTCACTGGACAAAAAGATAATTTCGGCGAAGATGGTAAATCCGAATGAAAAAATTGAGATATTAGCAGAGTTTTGCAACGTCGATAAAAGCATCGTATGCAGACATTTGAAAAACTTTGTGAACGGTGTGAGGAAATATTTGGAGTAGAGGATAGAAATTTGTAGTATAATAGGAACGAGGTGATTGAGATGTGTCAGATAGCGATAAACATTCCAGAAGCGATTCTCTACGACACGCGAATGAACAGAGCCGAGACAGAAAATTTTGTTCGGAGGCTGGTCGCACTGGAATATTATAAAAATCAAGGTGTGTCAATCGGATATTGTGCGGAAGTTGCGGGAATGAGCGAGGAAGAATTTATAAAGTATTTGGGCGAGAAAAAGATTTCGATTTTTCAATTTGAGGACGAGGAAGAATTTTTAGAGGAAGTGAAAAATGCGTAAGATAGTAGTAAATTCAACGCCGCTGATAATTTTGGGCAACATTGATGGCTTGAAAATTTTGCAAGAGTTGTACGGAGAAATAATCATACCGCGAGCAGTTTTTGAAGAAGTCACGAGCAAGGACGATAACGCAAAATTAAATTTGTCACAGAACTTAAGTTGGATAAAAGTTTTGGAGGTGCAGGATAAAAGCAATCGCAAAATGTATCAAGCGAAATTGCATGACGGCGAAGTAGAAGTGATGATGTTGGCAAATGAAATTTCGGCGGACTTGCTGATAATAGACGACAATGCGGCGAAGAAAACTGCGAAATTTCTGGGATTTACGGTGACAGGGACATTGGGCGTAATTTTGAAAGCGAAGTCGGAAGGAATAATTCCGCAAGTCAAGCCGATAGTAGATGAAATGTTGCGGCAAGGATTTTACATAAGTCCGAGCATAATAGAAACAGTGCTAAAAATGGCGAACGAAAATTAACCTCAGCGAAGAAAATCGTTGAGGTTTTTTGTTTGGAAAAAAGCAAAAAAATAAGAATTTGAGCGGCAGAAAATGAGATACACTTTGTCAAGGAATCGGGAAGGAGGTTAGGCGATGAAAAGAAAGGCAATAATTTTTTTAATGTTGTGTGTAGCGGTCGGTGCAGGATTTTGGCTGTTGTCTGAAGTGTTTTATGTGAATGTTACAGAAAGTTTGCCGCGCGGCTTGTATATGAGAGTTCCGAGCGAAAATTTTAAAGTTGGAGACTACATAGTTTATGAGCCGTCGGCTGAAGTAAAAAATTTGATAGTGAAGAACGGTTGGGGAAGTGGAAAGCAGGATTTTTTGAAAAAAGTGGGAGCGGTGGAGGGCGAAAAATATAAAATCAGCACTGACACTCTGAGTTTTGAAATTGAAGGGGAATATATCGGGCGAGTTTTTGAGACTGACAATAAAGGCAACGAATTACCAAAGTTGCGAGGAGAATTTGAAGTGCCACAAGGATATATTTTACCGATAGCGACGAATGAAAGGTCATTTGACGGCAGATATAGCGGAACAATTTCAGTAAAACAAATAAAAGCAAGAGTTGTGCCGATTTTAACTTTTTGAAATGTGTTCATTATGAACACATTTCGCTGAGAGATAAAAATGGAGATGAGTAAGGATTGAAGATAAAAAATTTGTTTAGTAAGCCGGAAAAATTTACAAATTATGAGCCAGAAAGTCCGGCAGAGAGGGCGGCGCGAAAATGGGACGAGCGCGAGGGAGAAATCATTGTTCAAAATTATAATCTGCGTCGGCTATTGATAGGCTTGTTGGCGGTGGTGATGTTTTTGACAGTTGGTCTTGTTTATAAATCGTTGAGTGCGAATGTGATGCCGTACATCGTGGAAGTGGATACAATGACAGGAGCAATCCGAAATGTCGGTACTGTAGAGGCGAGCAAAAATTATCAAGCAGGAGAGGCGGTCTACAAATATTTTTTGTCAAAATTCTTGAAGAATACGCGAGAAATACCACTCGACCCAGTAGTCTACAAAGAAAATATCACGACATCATACGGCTTTTTAACGAAGGACGCGGCGTTGAAGTTGCAGACAATGTTGAAGAGCGAAAAGTTGACAGAAAAATTTGGACATCAAACAGTGCAGATAAATATTTCAACAATTTTGCCGATGGAAGGTGGACATTCCTATCAAATTCGCTGGACAGAAGAAACTTTCACAATCGGAAACGGCGAGAAAAAAGTTACGCCATACAGCGGAATATTCACGGTGCAGACGATAAAGAGCGACGACGAGGAACAACTTGCAGTGAATCCGATAGGACTTTACATCAGCGACTTTTCATGGTCGAAAGATGCGTCGGCGGTAAATACAGAATCTACAACAAAAGTTGATAAAAAATGATTGGAGCGAATAAAAATGAAAAATTTTAAAAAAACAGCGTTGGCAATGGCAGTAATGGCGACAATGTTCAGTCATTGCGAAGTTTTTGCGGCAGATAAAACTGCGGTCAAAGAAGAAGTTGAGGTTGCCGAGTCGGTCAATGCAAGAATCACAGAGTTGGAAGAAACGCAGAAAAAAATTCTCTCACTGTTGGAGCGTTATGAAAATGAGCAGAAAAATCCTGCGGCATTGGTAAATCCGAGTTCGCAAAGAGTAAATTACACGCAGGACGGAGCGAATAGCCAAAATAATTCAACGGTGGTGTTCAAGTATGCGCCGAATCAGCTTTACAAAATTTATTGCCGAGTGGGATATTTGACAGATTTGACGTTGAAAAAAGGCGAGAAAATTTCATTCGTTGGAGGAGGAGATACAAGCGCATGGGCGGTGGAGAAGACGACAGTTGACGGAGTTCCACATATCTATATCAAGCCGGTAGTTGAAACTTCGACAACAAATTTGATAATCACGACGAACAAGCGCAGTTATCAGTTAATCCTCAACACGTCGAGTTGGTACAATCCGATGGTGACGTGGAATTATGGTTACGAGGAAGAGTCGGAATTTAATTTTAGGAATGAGCAAGGCAGTTTGAATGGAAATTTTGAAACGCTGAATTTCAATTACAAAATTAGCGGTGAATCAGCGAGTAAACCTGTTGCGGTTTTTGATGACGGCGAAAAAACAATTTTGAAGTTCAATAGTATGCCGAAAAAATTGCCGAGCATCTTTATGAAGAACAAGGGCAAGAAGGGAATCAGCATGGTGAATTATAAACTCAGCAATAATTGTTACATTTTGGACAGAGTGGCGGACGAAATTGAGTTGAGAGTTTCAGAGAAAGAAATTATCAAAATCAAACGCAAGTAAGTTGAGGTGGCAGAGTTGGAGAAGTTGAAAGAAATAATTTTGCACATCAAAAAAAGTTTGGGAATCAAGGCAAAAAATCCTGACTACGAGTCTGAAAAAGAAATCGGAAGTTACTCGATGAATGAGGGTAAGGCGGACAAAGTTTTTGGATTTAGGCGTGAAATAGTGAAAGGTGTGGCGGCATTTTTCGGAACAGTTTTAATTTTGGCGTTAGTTTTTGCATCAAGTGATGATGAGGTGAAAAAAGAAGCCGCCGAGTTGCCGATAGCGACAGAATCCGAAATAGCCGAAGTGAAAAAGCCGAAAACCGCCTTGCCTGACGATTATGAAAGCCTTATGGCGATGAACAAGGCGAAAGAGTTGGAATTACAGCGGCAAGCTGAAGAAAATGCGAAAAAATCAGCCGCACAAGATCAGGCGACAGAACCTATAAAAGTTGCAGAAGTTGAGCCGCAAATACCGGCAATTCCGCAAAGTCAGTACAAAGTTTTACCGGCGGCAACGCAAATTCCTGTATTGCCTGAAGAAACGCCGGAATCTCGACCCGCAAAAATTGAAAAAAATCCACACGCGGAAGGAGACAAATATAAATCGGCAATAGCGTTCGCACTCGGCGAGGGTACGACTCAACAATCAGAGCCGACAGGAGAAATGAAAACAAGTGCAACAGTTCAGAAAAAAACAGAATACATTGAGCCAAATGATTCAACGCTGGATGCCGGGACTGTAATTCCAGTTCGACTTCTGACGGGAATAAATACAGACGTAGAAGGACAAGTCATGGCACAAGTTTTGACAGACGTTTACGACACGGCGACAGGAACAAAATTATTGATACCGCAGGGTAGTAAATTGACTGGAGTTTACGAGAAAAAATCAGTGAATAACGGCAGAGTGCCAGTGACATTTAAGCAGTTGACGTTGCCGAATGGCGGTTCATGGACGATTTCAGAAAATATAGTTGCGGTTGACGGAGCAGGTTACACGGGGGTAGCTGGAAAAATTCATCATCACACAGGCAGAAAAATGTCAGCAGGAACGATTGGTTCGGCAATAGCGGCACTCGGTTCGTTGGCGGCTGGAAATATTTCATCAAATGCGAACACATACACAGCAGGACAAATAGCGGCGCAGGGAGCAACGGCGAATTTGATAAATATGACTTCGAGTATGCTGAAGGAAAGTGCGGACATAGAAAACACGGTGACGATAGATCCGGGATATGAGTTCAATGTTTATGTCACGGAAAATATAATTTTTTAAAAATAGGTAAGCAATGGAAGATGAAAAAATTTATCGGCAGAAAGTCACTAAAATTGGAGCAATTTCAATCGGAATCTGTTTGCTGATAGCGTATTGGTATGCGACGCAGGGCATGGCGGAAGATTGCGGATATAGCCAATTGCTTGGTTCGTGTCTGAGTTTTGGAGACGTTCATATTTATCCGCCGTACAAATTTTATGTTTGGCAGCAGGACGTAGAATTACAAAAGGCAATACCACAAATAATAGGGAGTTACACGGGATTTCCATATCTCGGTTTTGTAATTGGTGCAGGATTTACTTATTTGTGTGCTAAAAATTTGAAGAAAGAAACTTCTCACGGTTCGGCGGCTTTCGCGACTTCAGAAGAAATTAACGCGGCAGGTTTGGGAATGTATGAGGACAAAAAATCTCGTAAAGTCAAAAAATCTGGCGTGGTTGTCGGAGTAAATCCATACACAAAAAAATTGATGCTACACGATGGAGTAGAACATATATTGTTGGTCGCGCCGACGCGAAGTGGCAAAGGCGTGAACACAATAATTCCGACAGGCTTGGTTTGGAGACACTCAATATTTTTCTTCGACGTGAAAGAAGAATTGTGGCAAGCGACGGCAGGATACAGGCAGAAAGTTCTCAGACAAAAAGTAATGAAGTTTGCGCCGCTGGTGAGTGATGGCAGTTCAGCGCGGTGGAATCCGTTGGCAGAAATAAATTTTCGGACGGCGGAAGAAATCAGCGATGTGGCAATGATAGTGGGAATAATGGTGAAACCCGACGGGGAAAAAGCAGGAGGCGGCGATTCGACATTTTGGGACAATTCAGCGGCGGCATTGATAACAGGTGTGATAATGCACTTACTATACAAACATCACCAAGAAAAATTAAGATTGCCATGTCCGACGGACATAATGAGTTTTTTGTCCAGTCCTGACATGGAACTGAAAGAATTGTTTACTTACATGAAAAATTATCCGCACATCTCGCCAGAAGAATTTTTGGAGTTGCCAGACGAAAAAGGAATCCCGCGAAAAAATCCACTGAAAGAAATATATGGAGAGTACGTTCAGAATTTGCGACCGTTCTCGAAAATTTTTCAGAATAAAGGAATAAAAAATTTGGAGGACGTGCGACGAGCAATTTTGGAGTTAATGAAAAAAACTGAAATAGACTGGGAAGGTGATGACGATAACACAAGCCCATTTCATATTTTGCTGACACACCCAAAAGTCGCGGAATGTGCGGCAAATATGCTGAACGGAGCGGAACAAACGCGAGCGTCGATAATGCAGACGGCGCAAACGGCATTGGCGTTATATCAGAATCCTGTTGTGCAGAAAAATACAGAAGTGTCGGATTTTTGCATAAAAGATTTACTTTCGCCGAAAGATACAGTCAGCCTTTATCTTTGTATGCACAGCAACGAAGTGCAAACGCTCAAACCGCTTTCAAGGTTGCTGATAAATACAATGCTCCATAAATTGGTAAGAGATATAAAATTTGACAGCAGTGGTGGAGCAAAAATGAAACAAAGATTGCTATTGATGTTGGACGAATTTCCACAACTTGGCAACTTAAAGTCAATGGAACTTGCGTTGGCGGTGTGTGCCGGATATGGAATAAAAGTCTGCATAGTGGCGCAGGATGTGAATCAGTTGAACAAGGAGTACACGAAAGATAATTCAATCGCGTCGAACTGCCACGTTCATATATACTTCACGCCGAACTTGGATTCAGGTGCGGCAACGGCTGAATCAATCTCAAAAAATCTCGGCAAGCAGACGATAAAGACGGTCAGTCACTCGGACGGCGGAGGACTTGGCAAAGGTTCAAATTCAGAATCGTTCACAGGACGCGAATTGATGACGGCTGATGAAGTCTCGCACATGAGTGCTGAACGCGAATTAGTTTTCGTCGCAGGACACAGACCAATTTACGGCAACAAGCTGAGGTATTATCTGCAACCGTTTTTCACAAAAAGATTGTCGATGTATCAAGAAATTTACATCAGGGAACACGGCTTTGAAGAAGTTTGTAAAAAGTACAACCATGACTGCGAAAAATGCGTTCGAGAGTACAAAGAGTCGCAAGGAAAAGTGGCGATAGTGTGTCCGACTTATCCACTGTATAGCGACAGCGTGACAAAAGTTTTGTCATATGAAGATTTATTTGCGGTCAATGCGAGTGAGAAAAATGAACGTGATGAAAAAGCACGAGCAGTTCAACTTGAAAAGGAATACGAGGAGCGCAAGGCAGTTAAAGAGCAAGCTGAAAAAGTAAATTTGAAGAAGGAGCAAAAATCTGATGAGGAACTTGAGCCGACTGAAGAAAATCGAAATGCTACCGAAAGTGTCGGAGAAAATTCAGAGTGCGATGAAGTTTCAAAAGACGCTGGAGAAATCGGAGAAAATTTGGGAGGAAAAATTGGAGAGAGTGCGGCAGAAAAATATGAATCGAAAATAGCAGAGGAAATAATTTCAAAAATCTATTTTGCAGATGAAGAAATAAAAATTGCATTGTTCGGAGAAAGTCCTGCGGACTTGTACGAGTATGAGGAAAGCTGGGAGAATTTTATAAATGGAAAGTGATAATGAAACATTTCAAATAACGATGATGACGCTGGCAAATTGTCTTGGTGAGATAATGCCGCTGTTGCAGGACGACAGCATTTTTGAAGTTTATATCAATCCCGACGGCAAAGTATGGACGGACAGTTTTCGCGGAAGGGAGTGTACTGAAAAAGTGATGTCATCAGCGCAAGTCAGGCAAATAATATTGAATGTGGCGGCGTTGACGAATCAACTTGTAACGGAAGAAAAACCTGCACTTGACGCGGAAATTCCACGCAATAAATTTTTTGATAAATGCAGATTTGAAGGAAATTTGCCGGGAATAGTTTTGTCTCCGACGCTGAACATACGCAAACACCCGAAAAAAATATTTACACTGGAAGATTATGTCAAGCAAGAAATTTTGACGGAAAATCAGCGAAAAATAATAATTCAGGCAATCCGCGACAAGAAAAATATAATAGCGGCAGGGGGAACAAAAAGCGGCAAGACGACTTTACTGAACGCACTTCTCGCGGAAATTTCAAAGCTGAATGACAGAGTAATTTTGATAGAGGACACGCCGGAACTGCAATGCACGGCGGCAGATTGTGTATCAATGCGAACGATGAGAACTTTCACTATGTCAGATTGTTTGCGAAGTGTGTTGCGAATGACACCAGACAGAATAGTGGTCGGCGAAGTACGCGGCGGCGAGGCGTTAGCACTGTTGGACGCATGGTCAACAGGACACGGAGGCGGTTGCTCGACAGTTCATTCAAACTCGGCTAAAGATACATTGCTGAGATTGGAAAATATGACGGCGCGAGTGTCACAGAATCCGCAACAAGCGACGATAGGGCAAGCAGTCAACATAATTGTCTACTTGAAATATTTGGGTAATCGGCGAATTGTTGAGGAGATAATCGAAGTGGACGGCTATAACGCCGCGAGAAAAGAATACAATTTAAAGAGTTTGACATGAAAAAAGCAAAAAAATAAGAATTTGAGCAAGTGAAATTGTTATATGATTTTGGCGAAGTTGAAAAACAAAAAATTTTGGAGGTCAAAACAATGATTACAAAAAATTTGAAAGACAAGGCAGAAAAATTTTTGAAAGAAAATCGCTGGACATTGGCGAGAATTGGGCTGGCAGTAGCTGCAGTCGTGATTATGCCTGACTCCGTGAGTTACGCACAAACAGCGTCGGCAAGTAGCAACATTTCAGTAATCACAGACCCGCTGAACAGAATGGAAACATTGATGTCGGGACCAGTGCCGAAAGCGATAGTGACAATCGGAGCGGCAACAGGCGCGGCATCTTGGGCTCTCAACATTGAAAATCAAATTACTAAAACAGCTATGAGAGTAGTCGGAGGTGGCTCAGTAGCATTGGGTGCGGCGACTTTCATCAGTCAGACGACAGGATTTTTGATTCCGTGAGGTCAGTAAAATGAATAAGGAAGAAACAAAAAATGTGGCGTGGTTTGAATTGCCGTTCTATCGTTCGCTGACGGAGCAAATTTTATTTTTGGGTGCGCCGAGAAGTGCGATAATGGTCAATGCGCTGATAGCATTTTTGTTCATAATCAACTTTCATTTTTGGTATATCGTGCCGGTGTCGCTGTTGTTTCATTTCGGCTGTATTTATGTGGCGAGAAACGACGACCAATTTTTTGACTGCTTGAAAGTGTATCAAAGCAAGAAAAATTATTACTGCACTTGAGGGGTTTTCTATGAGTTTGAAAGAATTTGAAATCAATGATGATGTGTCGGAAGGCTTAATGTGGGGCGGAATAACTTTGCCGCACGTTATGCAACAGAAGGACGGAAGTTGTTTCAGCGTGATTGAGTATGAGCCTTACGAGAAAAATTATTTGTCGAAGAAGTTGGAACTGCCGAAATTTCGCAGAGGTTGGGCGATTTGGAACGAGAGACAGCATAGTTTGAAAGGCGACAGAGATTTTCTGATAATTTTTTGGAATCCATTTGAGACAAAAGTCAATCTAAAAATAGAAAATACGCTCGGCGATGAGGTTGATAAAAAAGATTTTCTGAAATATTTTGGTATGATAGCAGAAAAAATTTGCAAAGAATTTTCCAAAGTGACGCAAGCAAAATTATTGAAATATCAAGAGTTGATGAATTTTTTGTCGTTCACGTTGACGCTGGAAGAAACTGAAGTGGAAATGCCTGAAGTGCCGTTGTATATGGACGCACTTTTGTCGCAGGACGTGAAAATTCAATTCAAGGCGAACGACATTTTCATAAATGGCAAGAAAATTTTTGTGGTGACATTGCCTGATTTGCCGAAAGCGTGGAAAATTTTTGAGCAAGTGAAAAATATTTCGTACAGATATGTGCGGCGAATTTTGCTTTTCGATGAGAAAGAATCAGAAATTGAGTTGAAAAAATATTGTGGTAAGTGGTGTCCGCACAGAAAAATAATGCTGGAGGAAATTGAGAGCGGAATTTTGTCGAAGTTAAACGGTTACTGCTGGAATGGATTTATTTTTAGCGTAGACGAGGTAGAGTATGAAATTTTTCAAGCAAGTTTATCGGAATATTTTCAGGCGCAAGAATTTTCATTCTTATTCGAGCATTACAATTTGAAAGATGTGTGGTGGGGAAGTCTGCCGGGTGTGTACTTGGCGAACATAACGCCGCCGCTTGTGGGCTTTGAATCGGTGGAAGGATTTATTTTGCACAGAGAGCCTGAAAAATCTGAGCGTCGGGAACACAAATTCAAAAAGTTTTTGGAGGAAATGGAGACAGAAAATGTATCGAATGGACAGATTTAAGCGTAAGAAAGAATATTTCAAATACACACTGCCATACGCAAAAATAATTCACGAACCGGCGATAGTTTTGAATAAGGACGGAAGTTTGCAAACTACGTGGAAATATCGCGGACCCGATTTGAACTCAGCGATAAAAGAACAACTCGCAATAATCACGCAACAACTTAATACATCTTTTCAGGGACTGGACACAGGCTGGGTTTTGTATTTCGAGGCGCAGAGAGTAGCGTCAAAAAATTATGCGACAGATGTATTTTTCCCCGACAAAATCACAAAGGCAATGGACGATGAGCGAAAAGTTTTTTTCTCGGACGGCAAGCATTATGAATCGAATTATTATGCCACAGCTTATTGGATGCCACCTAATGACCAAGAGGGAAAAATTCGGGAGTTTGTTGTCGAGGGAGCAAAACGCAAAGAAATATCATCAGAAGACAATATTGAAGCGTTCGCGTCGGTCGTGGATAAACTCATAGGAATTTTTACATCGTTGAGGATTCCGGCACATTTTTTGAATCAAGATGAGATGTTGACATATTTGCACTCGTGCGTGTCAGATAATCCGCGTCCAATGAAAATGCCAGAAAAAATTTTGTTACTGGACAATTATTTGTATGATTCAGATTTTTATGGGGGACTTGAGCCGCGATTAGGAAAAAAACACGTTAGAGTGATAGTTCCGACAGGGTATTTGGGCAATTCGGTATTTGGAATATTTGATAGATTAAATCAGTTAGATTTTTCGTACAGATGGGTGACAAGATTTTTTTGTTTGTCAAAGCAAGATTCGATAGAGGAGCTCACGAGAATCAAAAAAGGTTGGTATGGAAAAATAAAACCGTTATCGGCAATGTTCAAAGAATTGGTGCTTGACAGGGAAACGCCTGAAAATTTGAATGAAAATGCGGCAATGAAATTTGATGAGGTAAAAGATGCAATAACTTCAGTTGAGGCAGATGTCACAAGCTACGGCTATTATTCGACGATGATAATTGTGATGGACGAAGATTATGAGACTGTGAACACAAAAGCACAGTTGGTCGAGCAAACTTTAATCAACTTGGGATTTCGGGCGAAGGTTGAAGATTTAAATGCAGTGGACGCTTGGGAAGGAAGTTTGCCGGGCAATGTTGGCAGATTTATTCGCCGTCCGATGGTGTCGTGTGCAAATTTGGTACATATGATGCCAATCTCGGATATATGGGCAGGAGAGGCACGCAACAAACATTTTCAAGCCCCGCCGTTAATTTATACGCAGACGGCAGGAAATACGCCGTTCAGATTGTCATTACACGTTGGTGACGTTGGACATACTTTGATAGTCGGACCGACAGGCGCAGGAAAAAGTGTTCAGTTGAATATAATTGCGGCATCGTTCAGAAAATATAAAGACGCAAGAATTTTTATTTTCGATAAAGGAGCGTCGTCAATGGTGTTGACTGCAGGAGTGGGTGGAAGATTTTTTGATTTGGGTAATGAAACGCAACATTTATCATTCCAGCCGCTGGCGCAAATTGATAACGACAAGGAGCGGCAATGGGTGCAAGAATGGCTTTGTGATTTTATTCGACAGGAAAATTTAAAAATCACACCTGAGCATAAAAAATTGATTTGGAACGCTTTAAATGTTGTTGCGTCATACAAAGATAAAAGTTTTCGTCGAATGACAAATTTGGTCAATGCGATTCAGTCGGTGGAGTTAAAAACGGCGTTACAACCGCTGACAATTTCGGGAGCATATGGAGAAATATTTGACGCGGACACAGACAGCTTGCAACTTTCATCGTGGCAAAGTTTTGAAATGGAAAAATTGATGAGTACACCAGCGATAGTAGGTTCAACGCTGATGTATATTTTTCACAGAATCGAACAGAGTTTGACAGGTGCGCCGACGCTGATAATTTTGGATGAGTGTTGGGTATTTTTCGACAATGAACAATTTGCACAAAAAATCCGTGAGTGGCTGAAAGTTTTGCGTAAAGCAAATGCGTCAGTAGTTTTTGCAACGCAGTCACTGACAGATATTGTGGAAAGTCCAATTTTCTCGACGGTTTTAGAATCTTGTCCGAGTCAAATATTTTTGCCGAATGATAAGGCGTTGGAGGAAAGTTTGAAAGAAAAATATTTTATGTTCGGTTTGAATCAGCGGCAAGTAGAAATTATTGCAGGAGCAGTGAAGAAAAAACAATATTACTATGTGTCGCCGCTGGGTTGCCGACTTTATGATTTGGCGTTGGAAAATTGTCCGATTTCGCTGGCGTATGTAGCAGTGAATAAAGCCGACAACAAAAAAGCGCAGGAGATTTTGGAGCAATATGGGCAGGAAAATTTTAATCGGCACTGGCTGGAGTATAGAAATGTTTCATTGCCTGAAATCGAGACGGAGCGGAGGAGATTTTTTTGATAACAGGATTTTTGGCGGTAGCAGTTTTGTATGTGGCTTACAGGTTGAATCGCGACGAGGGAATAATAGTAATGTTGAAAGAGCGAGTAGCAGAACTTGAGAAAAAATAAAATTGAAATCTCCGATAAAATTTTTAGTCGGAGATTTTTTGTGATATAATATAAAAAAGTCTTTGGAGGATAAGTATATGTGCCAAAATTATTCGCATGAATTACAGCAATTACAAAAAATTATGTCGTCGCCTGAAATTCAGCAAATGCAAAAAATTATGTCGTCGCCTGAATTTCGCAAGGCACAAGAAATTATATCGTCACATGAACTTCAACAAGCACAAAAAATTATGCACCTTACAAGTAGAACAAATATGGAAGTTGCGAAAAAAATTGAAGATGTTTCGCAAAAAATTTTTGAACATAATCGTGAAGCGTATAGGATTTTGGCGAACAAATGAAAAATATAATAGATTTTATAATGGAAGATATTTTGAACTTTCATAAATTGCTTGCATCAGATAAAGAATTACAAACAAATTCTACGATTCGTGACATAAGATTGTTGGAATCGGCGGTGAATAATCCGTTTCAAACTTTCGGTGGCGAAGATTTGTATCCGACAATTTTTAATAAAGCGGCACAACTTGCCTATGGACTCGTAAAAAATCACGGATTTGTTGATGGAAATAAGCGTGTAGCGATTCATGCAATGTTAGTTTATCTTGAGGTAAATGATTACAAAATAGATTTTTCACAAGACGAACTTATAGAAATTGGAATGGATTTAGCAGAAAGTAAATTATCGGCAGAAAGTCTGTCAGAAATGCTTGAACGGAAAGCGATTTTGAGTTTAATAGAATTTTTTGAAACACAAAGAAGAATAAATAAAAATTGATTTGAATAAGATTGAGATGTACAAAATATGCTCGTGGCGTAATCCTCGATGAAAAATTTTATCGGGGATTTTTTGTTTGCAGAAAAAAGCAAAAAAATAAGATTTTGGGCGGCAAAAAATGGGCTACAATTTATAAAAAGTTTTTGGAGGTGACGAGAATGAAAAAGTTATTGGCGGCGATATTGATGTCGCTGACAATGTTCGGCGTTGAAGTTTCGGAAGTGAAAGCGGCGGAATTTTATGACGTGATTTATCGCGAAGTCAGCTGTTGCAACAGCAATTCGCAAGAAAGTTCATGGATAGCGTCGGCGATAATGTATGCGTCGGGAGAGTATCAAGTCGATCCGATTTTAATCACGGCGGTAATGGAGGCAGAGAGCGGATTTAATCTTCAATCGACAAGTTCAGCCGGAGCGATAGGTTTAATGCAGTTAATGCCGGAGACAGCAAAAATGCTCGGAGTGAATCCATACAACGCACTGGAAAATATATTGGGCGGAACGATTTATTTGAAAAATCAACTGAACAGATTTTCAGGTTACGGACAATACTCGGTAACGGACGCAGTGGCGGCGTACAATGCAGGAGCGCAAGCGGTAATCAAAGCTGGAGGAGTTCCGAATTATGCGGAGACGCGACAGTATGTGATGAACGTGTATAACAATTACGAAAAAATACTTCAGATGATGAGATGATGGAGGGAAAAATTATGTCGTGGATTAAAAAGACAGCGGCAGTAAGTGCGGCAGTGGTAGGAGTAGCGGCTTGTTTTACAGCAATGTTGCCGACAAGTCAAAGAACAGAGGCGGCAATTGCGGTCATTGACGAAAGAAACATTGAAGAGGCAATCAAAACAGCGATTCAGACGGCAAATATTTTGACAGAGGAGCAAAAACAAGTCGCGTTACAAATTTTGAACATGAAAAAACTTGATGTGTCGATGTTGGAGACATTGATGAAGAGGAACAAGGAAAAAGAAAAAATGCCACTGTCAGGCGACGCAGTTTTGCCTGAAGGAATTATCAATGACAACAGCAAGTCAGTGCAAGCGCAATGGGAAGAGCGAATTGGAAATATTGAAGATGTGATTAACGGCAACATGACAATTTATGATATTGTGATTCAAGAGCAGAAAAGGCAAAAAGCAATTCACGAGGCAAGCAAGAGTGCGGCGCAGGTGGCACAACAGACAATTCAATTTGACAGGCAGAATATGGACGACGCAAAAAAGGCGTTGGAAGCGTCGAATCAAGCTGAAGGACAACAACAAGCCTTGCAAGCCGGAAATTATATTTTGTATGACATCTTGCAGAGCGTGACGGCAGGAAACAGAGCAAAGGCACACATGGCGGCATCAATGGCGGCTTATTATGATTCAAAAGTACAGGAGCAAGCCGAGAGTGAGAGAATTTTGAAAAACTCGACAAACATTTCAAAAAAATGGGTGGAAAATTCAAAGTGAGATGAAATTTATGAAGGCAGAAAAAAATATTTTACCGCTCGCGATAGTGGCAGGAATTTTAATTTTGTCGAATGTGGCGAGTGCGGCGGATAATAATTCTGCGGTAAACCAGATGACAGCAGGATTATCGGGCGGAGGAGCGGGCTTTGGAACAACATTTCAAACACAACTGAGCAATTTGAGCAAAGGGCTTTTGGAATCGGCAAAAATAATTTCAGTGATAATGACTGCGGCGGCAGGATGCATGGTTTGTTTTGGAGTTCAAGACGGCAAAAAAACATTATGGAACTGGATTTTAGGAATCGGACTTGCGATAAATTTCGGCGACCTGATTTTGCATTTGTGGAGTGTGCAAAGTCCGAGTGCTCCAACAAAAATCGAAGACTATAAACTTTTGCTGAAAAGCGAGGACGACCCATCAATAGATATTCTAAGTCCGTTCATGAGATATTATATCGGCGTAATAATGAGCGGCGCGGCGGTAATTGCGCCATACGCAGTAAATTTGACACTGATATTAGCGACGATTGACGGTGCGATAAAAGTTGCGTTCGATTTAGTTTCAGGCGACAAAATAAAATTTTTGGTAACAACGATATTGAAAGTTGGATTTTTCATATTTTTGATACAAAGTTGGGTAGGAACAAATTCAAGCTATCAGTTAATGCCGGCATTGAGTTCAGGCTTTGAAACAATGGGCTACACGGCTGGTGGAGCTGAAGAAATGGTTAAAGAGTTCAGCAAGGCAAGCCCAGATTCAAATATAGAAGTACAGTCGAATCAGATAGTGACAAACGCACTGAATTTTTTCAATATCTTTTGGGAACACGCACAACAACAAAATTTGCTGACAATTTTAATTGGATTGGTGTGTGTAGTGGCGGCGGTCGTGATTTTATTTTTGACGGCGTTGGAAATGTTCATGGTGCGAATAGAATTTTGGACAATGGCATTGATAACCATTCCGCTCTTGTCGTTCGGAGTTATCAGCCAGCTAAAATTTTTGTCGGAAAAAGCAATCGGGACAATGTTTAACTTGGCGATAAAAATATTTGTGGTAGCGTTTATCGCGACGCTTTCGGTAAATATTTTGACAGGTTTAGTAGACAATGCGAAAGAAGTAGCAACGTCAAGCGATTTTATGGGCAACATAAGCTACTTTTTACAAGTGTTATTGTATGCGTTAATTCTGTTCTATATGACGAAAAAAATTCCAGAGTTGGTGTCGGGACTTTTGTCAGGCAATCCTTCACTGAGTGGCGGAAGTATGAAGCAAATGGCAATGGACGCGGCGCGAGGAGCGGCAAATGCAGTCGCTAAAGGCGGCGGAATGACAGGCGCAGTAGTCGGAGGAATGAAAGCGTTGTCGCAGTCGGCAGGTTCTATGGCTGAATGGGGCGGCAAAGGAAGTTTCGGAAAAAATGCTTTGAGTTTAGCAAATGCGGCGGGAGGAAAAGCAATGTCGATGATGGGACAAGTGGCAAGTGCTGGAGTCAATGCGGCAATGTATAGAAATCCGGCGTATCAAGGCTATCAAAATGCAATTTCGTTGTTGGGAAATAAATCAAATGGACTGTTGACAAAAGACGTTGATGGCAAAACACGAGCCAATGCAAACGGCGGAGGAGTAACGCCTTCTGAGATGTTGGAAAATTTGGATGGAAATAAATCACCTGCGACAACTGCGACAGAAAAATTTTCAAGTGCGGCAATGGGAATTGCAAACACAGCCGACAATATCAAAAACACGATTCAAAAAATGAGTAAGAAAACAAAGGAGTAGGGGGGAAAATCGGCGATGAAACGTGTCGTAGCGATAGTAGCTTTGATAATAAATTTGATGTCGGGACACGCATTAGCCGCATATGACCCCGAATATGGTGACGCATATACAACTTTGCCGGTGATGAGCGTATTGAATCCATTGGAAGGCTCATTGATGATAACGTCGGAATTTTCACTGATAGGAAGAACTCACCCAGTGTTTGGAAGTGTCAGACCGCACAAGGGAACAGACTTGGGCGCGAGTATGGGCGCAAATATTTATGCGTCGTTGGACGGCAGAGTCACTTATTCAGGCTGGGCAGAAGGTTATGGCAATGTGATTTATATTTTGTCACGAGTGGGCGGCTACAATGTTGAAACGCGATATGCACATTGTTCCGCACTTTTGGTCAGTGCAAATACTCAAGTTTCAGCTGGAACAGTGATTGCGAAAGTAGGGCAGACAGGTTGGGCAACGGGTCCGCATTTGCATTTTGAAATTAGAATCAATGGTGAGCCGATAAACCCACGAAGATATTTGAAAGGATTGCCGCCGTCGAGTGGAACTGGTTATGGTACTTTGCCTGAATCAATCAAAAACACATTTGACGCAGCTTATGATTTCGGAAAGCCGTTGCGAGAAGTGATAGAGAAAGTTGGCGAACAATGTCAAAACGCACTGCAAAATTTAATCGGTGTTGGTAAGTGGCTGATAATTTTGTTGATAACGATTGACTTGGCGATAAGCGCAACAATGTACGTTGCTGACAGCGAAAATGGCACAGATTTTTTTTCGCGAATGGTTTATAAATTGATGTTCTACGTTGTGCTGATATATTTTCTGCTGAATTGGGGAGACACGGTAGCGAACTTTGCAAAAGAAATGTTCACAGGATTTGGCGGCTTGATAATGGGAGTGAGCGGCACGGAAGCAATGGACGCAATTTCCAATCCAATGGATATAGTGTCAAAAGGCGTTCACATAACCGCACCGATTTACAACGAACTCTTCAAAATACACGGCGTAATGGACATAATTTCAAAAATTGCGTTGTGGTTACCGTCGCTGTTCTTCGCGGTGATATTGACGATTTGTTTCTTCGCGATAGCGTTGCAAATAACATTGGCTTACTTGGAATTTTATATCGCAATGGTGTCAAGTTTTGCAACATTTTTCTTGTCGGGACTGAAACAAACGCGAAAGTTTGCGGCGAATGGAATCAACGGAATATTTGCGGTATCAATCAAGCTGATGTTTTTCTGTATGTTCTCGCTGATGATGCAGATGATGATGAAAAATATAGTGGTCGATGATTTTTACACAATCGGAGGGCATACAGCGGCAGTTGAAACTTCTTCAAGTGGAGCGATAACGTCAATCGACCAGCTAATGGCACATATTCGCGTTGTAGAATCAAGCAACAGATATTATGTTGACAATGGACTTGGATATTTTGGCGCATATCAGATTGACTACGCAAACTATGATAACTGGAGTCACTGGACGGCTGATTATGTTGCGAATGGCGGAGTTTTGGAAACTGCGCCGGTAACTGCAAATGAACCTCATGCTCCGGCGTGGACACCAAACAATCAAGATAATGTTGCACGATATATTTTGACCGGCTATTACAACAAATATGGCTCGTACGAAATGGCGGCAAGATGTTGGAATCAAGGCGAAGGTGGAAGAAATAATTCGGACGCAGATATTTACTGGGCAAAAGTTTCAGGAGTAGACGCGACAACAGGAGCATTTACTGCACCGCAGGTTACAATCAACATGATATTGCTGTTTAAAATCACATTTGTGGCGATGATGTTTGTGTATATGGGCAGCAGAGTATCAAAGTTGGTGGTGAAACAATTTGGCGGCGGCGGTTTCAGATTTACAAGCGAAGGAGCATAGAAAATGAAAACGAAGAAAAAATTTTTAGCGATGTTAAGCGTGTTGGGGTTGGGATTTATTGGCGGCTACAGCTTGGTGGCGTATGCGCACACAGTGCCGGGTTGGGACGAGCCTTACGACATCGACGCATATTACAGTTTGACAGAAATTTCATGGGCAGATAGTCCATCACCGTATGCGTTGAGAGATTTGGCGAGCAATGGCGGAACGGTTTATGATTATACTCGACACATAAAATCAATAATTTTTGGCGACAAATTTGAAAAGACGGCGGAGACAGATTCAAGCCAAACGAAGAATGAAGAAATAAATTCCACGCCATTTTCAGAAGAAATTTTTGCAGAAACGTCGGAAGCATTGAAAGTCGTCGGAATTGGGACGGAAAAAGTTTCAAAAGTTGTGTCGGCAGATGAAGTGGAAAAATATTTGCGACAAGGCAATGATGACGACTGGGAAAGTTACAATCAAAAATCCTACAATCGCGAAGAAAAATTTAGTTGGTTGGACACGACGTATAAAAACCTTGCGGACGGAGCGAAAAGTGAAATTGATGAGTCGGAAAAAGTTTTGAGTGCGGCGAAGAAAATTTTCAATCACACAAACATGGCGGAAGGAAATTTACAAGCGTATCAGGCGCAGAATGAGTTGAAAACATTGTTGGCGTATGAATTGGCGCGACAAAATGCACTGGACGCAAATTTTGAGCAAATGCAGTCGGTATATCAGGCGGCGGAGTATGATGAAAATGTGGAGTCGGCGTATATTGATTCAATTACAAAATTTGATGTGGCAGACCCTTACGACGAAGTGAATTATAAATTGCTGAACGATGAGTACGGCTATGAAAAGCCGAAGTCGGTGGGAATGCCGGATTTTAAGTGAGGTCGAGATGAAAATAGCATTGGTAGATGTGGACAGTCACAACTTTCCGAACTTGGTTTTAATGAAATTATCGGCGTGGCACAAAAATCGTGGTGACGAAGTGATTTTGATAAGAGCGGAAAAAGCATTGCAGGAGGAAAATTTAATTTTCAAATACGACAAAATTTATGGAGCGTGCGTTTTCAGCGGACAGGAAGAAATTTTGCAGAAGTTGGAAAGTCGCGGGGTGCATTTGGGCGGCACAGGAACAAGGTACAGAGAAATATTGCCGCCAGAAATTGAACACATAATGCCTGATTATTACTTGTATGGGATAACAGACACAGCGTATGGATTTTTGACGCGAGGATGTCCACGAGGTTGCAGTTTTTGTGTGGTCGGTCGGAAAGAAGGGCGCAAGAGTTACAAGGTGGCGGACGTTTCGGAGTGGTGGGCAGGGCAGGAAAATATAAAATTGATAGACCCGAACTTGTTGGCATGTACGGAACATTTGGAACTTTTAAAACAGTTGGCGGAAACTGGTGCATATATAGACATAACTCAAGGCTTGGACGCAAGACTTTTGACAGCGAAAAATATTGAGTTGATAAATGAGTTGAAGATAAAAAATTTACACTTTGCATGGGATAATCCACGCGACGATTCGATAATGTCGGCACTAAAAAATTTCCGAGAGAAGTCACGAATTAAAGACAGGCGCAAGTTGAATGTGTATGTTCTGGTAAATTACTGGAGCAATCGCGAAGAAGATTTACGGAGAATTTATTGGTTGAGAGATAACGGCTTCGATCCGTATGTAATGGTTTTTGATAAAATCAATGCGCCGAAAGAAATTACAAAAATGCAACGCTGGGTGAATAATAAGCGAATTTTTAGCGTAGTGAAAAATTTTGAGGATTACGACACGCGAATAGGATAATTTTTTGGTGGTGGAAGAAATGACATCAAGGGTAATAGTAAATGCGACGTTGGACGAGATGGACGAATTATTTAACGATACGCAGGGCGGATTCAGTATCAGATACTATGAACGCACTGAGCAGATTGGAGATAACGCGACGTTCAAAGTAGTTGTGCGGCACGGTGACAATATAGGTTATCAGGACGGCAAAATTTTTGATTATCAGTCGTTCATAGAAAAATTTGACGATGAAAAATATCGAGCGAAAAACAGCGAGGGGAAGGAAAAAACTGTGCTGTTGGAAACAGATTTAGATATTGCACGGCGAGGATTTAAAGGCGGTTTGTCGTCCGAAACGGTGAAGGAAGTTTTAAAAATTTATGGCACACATCGTTGTAGGGACGCGAATTATATAAAAGCAGTAATGGGGTCAGAAAAAGTTCAGGACAAGGAACTGACCTTGAATTTCGGAAGATAAATTTTTTGGAGTGATGTTGATGAGCAAAGAAAAAAATTCTGTCGAGTATGATTTGTTCGAGGATTTTTTAGATGTTGACGAGGAAAATATAATAGTCGGAGCGGTCAAACAAGCGATTGAAAAAATTCAAGACGATGAGCCTGTGAAAAAGTCGAAAAAGATAGAGGACTTCGGGGAAAAAATCGGAGGAGCGCGAAAAGATTTGTATGCGGCGTATTTCGATTTGATGAAGGTCGCGAAAGAAACGGAAATAGAAAAAGTTCCGTTGTCGAAGTCGTTTCCTGCGCCAAATTACAAAAAACTTTTGGAAAATGGAATTGAGCGTTGGAAAGTAGACGCAGTGAGAGCGTTGCGCGACGTAATTCCGATGAAACCGAGAAAAAAATATTCGTGGGATATGAGAGAGTGGACGGAACAGGCGGCAATTTTTCGCGATATGTCAATCAGTGTTCTTGAGGACAATTGGACGGAGGAAGAATTTGCTGAGGAATTGGAAAAATTCAAAAAGCACGAATCAAAATACAGTGAAACGATTTCAAACAGTCGCAGTTTCGCCGAAAAAATCGAAGATAAAATGCTGATATATAAAATAATGGGACACGAGCAGGATTGTTCAGCATTGGCGTTCAATGAGCATTATCATTACAGAGAGGACGATGAATTTACAACAGAGCTAATCGAAATGCACGGCGCGGACAGGTATAGAATTTTGTGTTACGGCTATTCAAAATCTGATGTAGTTGAGAGATATAAAAATCAGGACAGGCACGAGGAAAAATATCCGCGTGAAAAGAAAAATCCGTTCAAGGTATATAGTTGGAAGTACAAAAATTATTATTTTATAGGTTGCAAGGTCGGCAAAGAATATGTTGAGATACAGTCGCCGTTTGAAAAATCTGAGGAGGCTCATGCTTATCTGAACTCGCACTTGGAAGAATTGGAAGAAAAATTGCAAAAATATCGTGATATACCCTATGAGCGCGAATCAGAAAATAATCCGCGAACAGGCAAGTTGAAGAGGTCGGGAGATGTCACGCCGGAAAAATTTCAAGAAACATTTGGCTTTCGAGGAGTTGAGTTTGGAGAGTGGGTGGAAAATAAAAATCGGCAAGAAAATTTGAACAAGGCATACGACGCATTGATGGACATGGCAGAGGTTTTGAAATTGCCACCGCGAGCGTTGTCGCTGAATGGTTCGCTTGGCTTGGCGTTTGGTGCAAGAGGACGCGGCGGAAAAAATGCACCATTGGCACATTATGAGCCGATGAAGGTTGTCATCAACTTGACGAAGAAAAATGGAGCAGGAAGTCTCGGACACGAATGGTTTCACAGCTTGGACAACTATTTTGGAAGGAAAGAAAAAAATATTGTAACGTCGATGTTGACGCATAGTGAAGGAAGTTCGCAAAATGTGAGTGCGGAAGTTATGGAAGGATTCAAGCTGGTTCAGAAAATCATCAATGAGAGTGAATTGATGAATCGCTGTAAAAATTTGGACAAGCGCAGGAATCAGGATTATTGGACATTGCCAGAGGAAATGGCGGCGCGTTCATTTGAAGTTTATTTGAAATCAAAGTTGGAAGAGGGCGGGATTCGCAACGATTATCTGGTAAATTATCGAAGTGAAGAATCGTGGGGGCAAGCGACGGATAGCGGTTTTCAGATGCAAAATACATATCCGTATCCGACGGCGGCAGAAACTGAGGACTTCAAGGCGGCGTATGAGTATTTGTTTGATTCGCTGAGGTACAAAATGCATGATAAAAATTGCGAAATTTATTCAGCAAGGACAGAAAATATTCGCGAAATGGTGAATGAATCAAAACTGCTTTTTGATAGAGAATTGACGGCGGAGCAAGTGGCACTGAAAAAAATGAGTGAGGAAGTTTTTGGAATTGAAGTGAAATATTTTGAAGGTGTGGCTGAATTACATGGCAGATACGACGCGGACAGAGATGTAATGTACTTGAATGGAAATGCAGAGACATCGCTTGATTGGACGTTTTGGCACGAAGCATTTCACATAATGAAAAAGCACGAGCCTGAGTTATATGAAGATATTTTGAAACACGTTGAGAAAGCAGAAATTTTTACAAGTCAGCAAATTTCTGATTATCGCAAGTCAATTAAGCAGCCGACAATGAGCGAATCAAAAGTTGTAGAAGAAATGCTCGCCGATGCATTTGCAGATATGAAAACAGGACGCAGGATTGTAGAAAGAATTGCTGAAAAAAATCAAAGTTTGGCTGATAGATTGGCAGAGTTCACGAAGAAATTACTGGATAGTGTTAAGAAATTTTTCAAAGCAAAGGAAGTGCAAGAAAAATTTCCTGAAGTAGTTTTGACGAATAAGCAATTCAAAAATTTTGTGTCGCGAATAGATGAAAATATTTGCAGTATGCAGGGAGGTAAGGTTGCAAAAAAGTTGACAGGCTATAAAATTTTGCAAGCAGATTCACCTTACAAATATTCGCCGAAGAAACAGAAAAAATTTGACATGGAAGTTGCGGCGGAGTTGACGAAAAAATATTCCGAAGAATCGGTGCGGCAAGTGATAGAGGACTTGAGTCCGCTCGGACAGAAAAATAAAAATTACGGCAGAGAAATTGTGCAAGAAGTTAGGTCGTGTGGGAGGTGAGGAATTGGAAGAAAAATTTTGTGGAGTCTGGGGACAAATGCGAGAAGAATTTTTGAAAATGCATAAGCCTGAGCTGTATAATTCGCTGATTGAGAAAGGCGAATTGGAAAATTATTTGAAAGGCTATCAGACAGCATATTCCAGTCGCGCAGAAAAGATGGCAAGGGAATTGTCGGCAGAACGTGGCATAAATGATGAACTCTATCAGGAAGATTCACTTGAATGGATTTTGGAATTGGAAAAAATTCAAGAAGAAGTAAAAGCGAAATTGGCAGAAGAAATTTGCAAATAAAAGCAGATATCAATCAAAACCGTTGACGAAAGTTGGCGGTTTTTTTATGTGCATTGTTATGCTGGGCTGTGATATAATACACAAAAAGGCTTATTGAAGTTATTTTTTTAGAGGTACTGATATGAACTCCAATTCTATTGAGCAAATTGCCGTTGCACACTTGACCATGAAGATAGCAATTTGTGAACATTTGAAAGCAGATATAAATCAGAACGATAAGACGCTATCTTGGGATGGTCATGTTGAAGTGTATGGTAGCACGGGAAATAAAAAGGCTGATTTTGTGGGTAGATGTCCCGTGCAAGTTAAGGGCAAAAGTGTATCTAACAACGAGTTAAGAAAGCAGAATATTTCATATTCAGTAGATGTTGATGACCTTAGGAATTATCTAAATGACGGTGGTGTCATATACTTTGTAATCGGAATAAGTGCGACAGATAAAGAGCAATGCAGAATATATTACTCGGTTTTATTGCCATTCGATATTAACCAAATTTTGAACAATTTAAAAGACAAACAGAAAACACGCAGTGTTCAGTTGTCGTCGTTTCCACCAAAACAAGAGCAAATAGAGGAAATTTTTCGATACTTCTTGGTTCATAAACATCATCAGTTCGGTAAACCGTTTTTAAACGGAATAGATATTATAAAAAATGATGGTGAAACGTCTTATTCTATATTGGCAAAGTCACCGATGCATTTTTTGGATGGCACACCTAAATATGTGTACAAAAATTTGCCCGATAATGTTTTTATTCCAGTAGAGAAAATAATGCCTATCGAAATAGAATTAGAAAATGCTCCAGTAGATGTGTCTGTGGACGACCAACGATTTTTTCAAGATGTTAAATTAACCTTTGCTAAAGGGAATGTTCTGAAAAAACTTGAACTTAATAAAGGACTTTTTATAAAAGTGAATTCCAAAGGAAATATGGCTAATGTTAAAGTCACTAAAAATTGTACAGTGGCTCAGTATATAAAAAACTTAGAATTCCTCATCGCACTGGCTGAAGGTAAAATTTTGAAATTAGGAAATTTAGCTATAGGCAGTAATCCCAAAATGAATGATGAGGTATCCGTTTTGGAAGGGGAGTTGAATTTTTATAAAAAAGTTGCACAGTTATTTGAACGACTTAATATAAAAAAACGATTGGTTGTCAGAGAATTTTCAAATGATATGTGCAAAAAAATCGATTTTTTGTTCGGCGCAATTATCGAAGAAAAATCCTTTGAGGATAAAAATGCAGAGCCAGCGATGGGGGGTTTTGAAATAGGAAGGATTCGTTGTTTTATTTTAAGAATCAAGAAAAACAATAATGAAGTCGGTTATATCAATCCGTTTGAAAATAACAATGCAAAATGTGAAATGGCTATTGCTGGAGACAATGAGAGATTTTCTGCGAGTTTATTCGTGACGTTTAACAAAGAAGATTTTCTAAAGTACGACAATATAGACTATGTTGCGATGGCTGAATCTATCAAGTCGGTGGAATACTCTGAGGATTATGGAACAGCTGTTGATTACTTTATTTTAAATTTATTGTCGGCATACGATAAAAGAAAAAGTGCTGAAATGTTGGATTGTGCAATAGAGGTGTCATCATGGCTCTGTAAGCAATCTCCGAATGTAGTCCGTTATTTAAATAAGATGCAATCCATATTTAGGAAACGTCCTTTGAGTGATGAGGAATCGGAGATTATTTTAAATATAAGAGACGATTCGGTTAATAGTTGGGAAATTTTGACGGGTTGTGCAATTCTTTTACACGAAAAACATACTTATAAGCACTGTCTTGAAAAATTGCCCAGAGGCAGGAAGAAGGAATTTTTGAAATACCCTATTAGCCATTTGATGAAGTGATTGCTTTGAAATGTTCAGATTTATAATTCGCGAAGAATTTTTTTCTGGCGGAGTTCGTCTTTGTCAAGTTCGGACATAAGTTCCCAAGTTTTATCAATTTCGAGAGGTTTGTCATAAGAAAGGGCGACAAGTTGAACGGCTTGCGGCTCATGCAAAATAGCGTCGGCAATAATAGAAGCAGCAGAATGGTTGCTCAAATTATCTTGATTGACTTTGTAGAAAGTAGACCTATGTTCAAGCCCAAGTTGTTCTTTCAAAGTGTCCATTTGCAATTTGGTGTGAGTGAGCCGCAAGGAAAGATTTTTGCAGGTAGATTCGACTTCTTCAAGACGGCGAACAAATTTGAAATTTTTACGGAGTATACCTGCGGCGATGAGGTCAATTTTCTTTTTCGATTCAGGAAGTTGGCAAAGATTTTCCAATTCAATTTGTCGATTTTGTAGGGAAATTTTTAAATTGGCGAAGCGATTTTTTTCAAGTTCAAGCAAAGTTTGTTGTTTGGTGAGAGAATATTTTTCCTGCAAAAACAAATTTCGCTCCTCAGCAGACCAATCTCTGTTGAGGAAAAATTTTTTGCGTTGGTTGAAGTCGGAGAGATTTTTGATAAATTTTTGTTCGTCCTTGTGGAGTTTGAGAAGGTCGGAGCGCAATTTTTTGAAATCGCCATGAACGAAAATATTTTTCGCCATATCGGTAGCCCGTTGAGGATAAATAATTTTGAGTTGGAGGGCAAATTTTAGGTCGAGATTTTTTTCATATTCTTTCTTGAGACCGAAAAATTGACGGCGAATAATGTCGTAGATTTCGCGAGTTTTGAAAATATTTTTGTGTTCGCTGGATTGCTCAAAAATCAGATTTTGAAGTTCATCAACGTAGCGTTCAAGGTTGTCATTGGCAAGTTTTAACATTTTTCTTGTGTGAAGGTTAGATTGTAAAATTTGATGAGTGACAAGTTGAATATTTTTCTTGCAGTCGGGCGAATCAAGTTTATTTTCGATGTTCACGACAGATTTTTTGAGTAGAGAGACAGAGGAAAGTAGAGCAAAAATTTTTTTCTTGACGGCAGATTGAATTTCGTCGAGAGAGGCTTTTTGAGAATTTGTGGGAGTTTTAATATCAGCTAAAAAATCTTCAAGACGCTTTTTTTGAGCAAGAGATTCAAAGTAAGTGTGCCAAAGCTCGCGCTCGGAAGGGGTCATATATTCCAGTTTAGCCTGTTCTTCAGCATTGCGATAAGAAATAATGACACGTTTCCACTTGTTGACATCAGCGACGGCAGAAAATATTTTTGCTTGTAAGTCGCGAAGAGGTTGAGAACCGAAATTTTGAGTAAGCATTTTTTTAGCGTTGATAGAAGATTTTTGAACGGAATCTTTAATGTCGAGTTCATCAGCTTGCTTGGTCATCGCGTCAATTTTGGAAAGTAAATCGAAGTGACGCTGGCGAAGAGAGCGAAATTTTTTAAGGCGTTCAATTTTTTCAGTATCTTGGCAAGAGATTAAACCGACATATTCTTCAGGAATTCTGTCGAGAAGTCGAGCAAGGAAAGTGTCACCCTTTCGCACGGCTTCTTCTTTTTGCGCCTTCAAAGTCCTGTGGTCAACGCGAATGGAAAAGCCATTTTTTTCGAGAACGTCATTTTGAATTTGGGCGCAGTCAGCACGGAGAACGGCGAGAAAAGATTTTTCAGCCCAGTTGCGATTTTTAGGCGCACCGCGATTAAATTTTTCCTCAAAGGTAAGCTCGCTACCGTCTTTTTTCTTGCGAGCGGGATATTTGAAAAAATTTTTAGGAGAGCGTTCCTTGATTTTTTCAGCATCGTCAATCAGTCTTTCAGAAAACATAATGTGAACGTGAGGATGATGCTGACCGTTGGACATTGCGCCGATTTTATCGTGAATGGCATAAGCGAAATAATGATTCGACAAATGTTTATCAATGAAAGCGTCAATAATTTGTCTGTACTGTTCAACGGTTTTTAGTTCGTTTGGCAAGGCAAATTCAATTTCCATGTAACGACGATTTCCCTTGCTTTCGTATTTGTCAGCGGCTTTGAAAAATTTCTTAGGGTCATTTTTTGCCCACTTGGGAAGTTTGTGAGAATGGAAAATACAACCGCCGCGACGCGCAAATGCTTTTTCGCGATTGATGTACTCGACGTGAGAAGACGCAAAAACATAGTCCATAGTCTCCTCGACACGTTGTAAAATAGTTTTAGCGGTATCGACAGCTAATTTTTTTCGTTCTGAAGAAAAGTTCCATCGCACAAGGTTATAGGATTTTTTTGCGAATTGTTCCAGCTGACGAGATTCATCAATCGGCAAAAGCAGGTCAGTTCCTTCTGATTCTGAATGAACCAGAGAGAGTTGGGACAGTGAAGGCAAGCGAAGTCCAATTTTGGTAACATCGTCGATTGTTTTAAACTGAGTTGCTGAAGGATAGGACTTGGGAAGAGGTCGATGTGAGACAACAATTCCGCCTGAGTTAGAGAAGATTTTTCTGTCATAAATAATTTGCTCCTTTGTTTTTAAAAATTGATTTTGAAGAAGTTTGTCGGCAAAAGAAATGTCGAGGTCGAAAAGAATTGCGGCGTTGAGGAGAGATTTTTGAAAGTCGGTTGAGCCTGAAATAATGAGTGGCTGATGATTCATGGTTTCATTGGCGAGAATGAGAGCGATAGCGAGAGTGGTGGGCGAAGAATTTTCAGTGACTTCAATGCCGTGTTCAGAATTTCTGATAGAGCCAAAGTCGTCAGTTTTGTAGAGGAGAAAATTTTGACCGTCAAGAGTATTTTTGATTTGAGCGGAAGAAATGAAATTGCCGACAAATTTGTTATTTTGTAGCCAAAGTTCGTTGTCAGCAAAGTTACCTTCATGGCGAATATAATCAACGTGCTTGACAGCAGAAATTTTAGTACCGTCGGGCTTTTTGTCAGATTTGAGTCTGAAATGAAACATCGCCATAAAGTTTTTCCTCCTCACTAAAAATTTTACAAGTCAACCGCAGGTTCAAGGAGCGACCGCGACTGGCAAAATATTTCCGCCGAGAAAAGGCGTAAGAAGTAGCAAAAAGTAGCGTTTCACGAAGTGAAATGCGGAAGTGAACATTGTCGCTAAAAATCCCCGCACAGATATGATAGCACAGAATAGAAAAAGGCGATGCACTAATTTTGCACAAATTTTTGTGCATTTCGGGACGAGCTAAAAAAGTTGTGATATAGTTTGAATCGGTGAGGGAAAAAATGCGAAAAGAGAAAGCGGAGCAGTTGAGAGCAGAGTGCAAAAATTTAATGAAATCGCTGGAAAAGGTTGAGCGGCAAATTGATGATATTGGTGGCGAGATAGAAAACGAAAATGAAATGAAACATTTGGCGAGATTGATATACGCAGGAAAAATCATCGAACAGAGCGGCTTGCTTTACAGTTTCAATGAGCAAAGTTTGTTGGAAATGTTGACGGTGAACAAAAGCAAATTGGAAAAGCCGCTGGAATAAAAAGTTTGGAGGAAAAATTTATGAAACAAATTTCATTCAAGGCGATAGAGAAAAAATTGGAACGCAAAAATGCAGAGCTGGTTGAGGTTCGCGAATTTCGCAAAAAATTGGACGACAAGGAAAAAGAAATTTGTGCGGCAATCGACAAACTGCAGAATCGCAAACTCGAGGCAATTTTTGAGCAGGTGAAGAAAGAAATCAAAAACAAAAATTTGGATATTACGTCAGCGTCGGTGTTGACGATAGTGGACGCATTGAAAGGCAATCAGCGAATTTTGAGCGGTGATAAAAATTCAGCGGAGGTTGTAGAAACTGAACTTATCGACCGCAATTTGAAAATTGAAACTGAAAAATTTTTGTCGGAAGAAAAATTTTCAAGTGAAATGGTTGACGAAGATTTTGAAGAATCATTGTCGGCAAAAGTGAGTGAAGAAAAATGACGCGAGCAGAAATTTTTGAAAATCGGCGCGAGGTCGGGAGAAAAATTTGCAAGCAGATTCGTGACAATGGCGGACGATTGCTGAACGCAAAATATTTTGTCGAGAGACCACATTGCGACGGCGAGAAAAATTACAAATTCAGTATGGCGAATAATTTGCGGCTGATGTCGTCGAACAACAAAAATATTTGTGAAGGTGACCCGCGCTGGATTCCGGCAGATGAGATTACAAAAAACAGTTGGAAGTTGAAAGAAAATGCAAAGGCGGAATTGCTTGAAGTGTGGACGAAAAGTTCGGACGGTGAGCAAGAATGTTTTTTGACAGAATTTTATAATACATCGGAGATTGAGGAAAAAGAACAATTCAAAATTGAAAATCAGACGCTGGAGGAAATGGTAGAATTTTTTGAAGTTCGCGGTTTGTTGAGTTCGAGTGATGAAATAATTTCGTTTCAGGATTGCGTTGATACGGTGAAAAAGTATGCCGTCGAAAAAGGTGCAGATGAATTGACAGCAATTTTCGCGACGCAGATTTTTGTAGCTGAAAGTAAGTTGCACACAAAAATTGAAACATACCTGCCAACTTACTCCGAGAAAATTTTGTTCGAGATTGAGGAAAATCCTGACAAGTTGTTTGAAGCGGCAAGCAAGGCGAGGACGATTTTAAAAAACTTGCAACAAGAAAAAATAAAGCCGCTTGCAGAAGAAATTACAAGCGACAGAAATTTTGGTGAGTTGAAAATAATTTATCACGGCAGTGAAGGCGAACTGAAAAATAAAATTGGCTTAATATATTTGCCAGAGACAATCCTGACAGGCGGTGCGGCGTATGAATTTTTGTTTGCACTGAAGTCGGCGGAAAAGCAAAGAATTTGGCTGGAATTTTTTTACGAATATTATGAACACGGAAAATTTTTGATTTCAGCTGAAGATTTAGAGATGTTGAAAGATTCAACAGTAACAGATTTTTTGAAAAATCGGTTGGATAGAAGTCGGCGAGAAATTTTGGGCGATGTGCAGGAGTGGAAAAAATATCTGTCTGAAAGGAAAAAGATTCGCGACGAAGAAATTTTAAATCAAGTGAAGATTGAAACGCGAAATTTTCAGTCTGCAATGACAGACTTTGAGAAAGAGGAAATAAAATATATCGAAGGTCACCCAGAATTGTTGAGGTGAGTCCTGTTTGGGAAAGAGGAAATTTTTGTGAACAAGTCCGACTATGTTTTGATTTTATTTTATCGCTTGATGAACGGAGAACGAATCAAGAAAAATTTGTTTATGAAAGAATTTGAAGTAGGTCGGCGTTCATTTGACAGATATATTCAAACAGTCAGGTTGATGTTGTCGGACGTATATGCACCGAATGAAGTCTGTTACGATACGAAAAACAATGAATATTATTTGAGTGGCTTGACGCAAGGGAAATTGCACGGAATAAAAATTTTGACACCAATACTTTTGGTGTTGGAAAGTGGTGCATTGTCAGCAAAAGATACTGCGGAAATTTTAACTGAATTGTTTTCGGCTATCCCTATGAACGAAAGAACAATTTTGCAACGCACCGTTCAAAGATTAACTTCAGCCTATGAATTTAAGGTAAGCGATTCAATTTTGAAAGTTATCTGGGATTTAAATTTAATAATCGACAGAGGAACAAAAATTTTTTTGATTTATGAAAATGAAAATAGAAAATTGGAACGCGAAAAAATCTTGCCTGAAAAAATTTCTTGCTCTGATGGTGAATGGATTTTGCAAGGTATGACAGATTCAGGGCTGACAAAAAATTTTTTGATAAAAAATATTTGCAAAATAGAGAATGTATGAAAATGCCGAGAAAAAAATTTTTCGGTATTTTTTTATGAACGTCAAAAACTGACGAACCACTATGTTATACTGCGCATGAAGTGAGGAAAGGAGCGATGTGAATGAGTAATTTTGTATCACCGCCGCCGGAAAGTCCGCTGACAAAGAAAATCAAAAAAGAAATTCGCGAGAAATTGGAGAAGGAAAGTCAGAGCGGCGAGAATAAAACTGCGGCGAAGGTTGTACTCGGATTTTTGAAATTCACGGAACAAACTGAAAAACTTAAACGCTGGTAGGAGGGGAAAATTTATGGCGAGAAAAATCAAATTTGCACTGGAAATGGCTAATGGTGTAAAAGTTCGCAGTAACTTGGAAGAGTTGCGTGAGAACTTCGACATTGACAAGGCGATTGGACATTTTCTGTCGGGGAAGTTGGTAGAGTGGCTGGAAGACCGCTACTATGAAGATGAGGCGGAAAAAATTTCCGTGCTTGATAAAGATTCGCCTGATTTTCGCCAAAAATTTTGTGACGTGCTCGGCGTGGAGTATGACGGCGGCGAAAATTTGGACGTGGAATTTTTGGCTCGACTGAATGAAAAGAAAAATTATCTGCGTCAAAAGACTGATGAAAAAAGCATTGTAGCTAATGCCGACAAAACTGCACTGAATCAGGAAGATTTGTCGGATTTGTTGGATATTGATGAGCCGATAATTTATCTTTGCGGCGAAAATTTTAATATTCCGATTCGCGTGGAAAATAAAAAGTATGTCGGGATTCTTGGCACTCCGAAAATTGAAATCAAGGCAAACTCACGGAGTGAACTGGACGCGAAAAATATCAACTTTGAAAATTGTATCTTGCCTAACAATCTTCAGGAAAAGAAAAAATCTGTCTCACCTGTGAATGTAACTTCGATTCACGGCGGTTCATCGAGTTCTGGCAGTTATAAAAATAGAAAGTCGATTAGTGAGTTGCAATCTATACTTGTTAATTGCTATGAGCCGATGCATATTCACGCTCAAGATAGGGATTATGGCGATTTGTGGCATATAAATCATGGCGGTGAGTTTGTTGATGAACGTTTTGAAAGAATTAGAAAATCTTTCACTAAAGGCGACGAACCGATTAACGACAGAGAAAAAGCATTTGCACTTCCGCTTATTTGTCACGGCAGGTATGGTGAAAGCGATTTGGTGCGTATTGGGGTAATCAGAGAAGAAAAAAAAGCTATCGGTAATCAAACAGAGGCGGACAGATATATTGGGTTTGCTTTGACAAAGGATAGTTTCTGTATGAAAGGAATGTGGCTCGCGGATTGCATTATTCCTTACGGTAACATACAAGAAGTAAAAGATAGCGGCACTTTTGACGATAAAGAAATAATTTTTTCGATAAATAGTAATGAAACTGGGCGTATTACTTTGTCCCGCGATAAATCGTATAGCCGCAGTTTTGATTGGGGTACATTGGAGCAGTTGCAGAAATATCTCAACGTCGTTAAGGAATATTATTCGCTTGAATATGATAAACTTTTTCTTAAATCAACAGATCCAACAGGTCCATGGGGGTCTAAAACTCCGTGGTTAAGAACTGGAGCGTTTACATGGTAGGAGGAAAAATTATGGCAAGGAAAATTAAATTTGCGCTGGAAATGGCAGACGGTGTAAAAGTTCGCAGTAACTTGGAAGAGTTGCGTGAGAACTTCGACATTGACAAGGCGATTGGACATTTTCTGTCGGGGAAGTTGGTAGAGTGGCTGGAAGACCGCTACTATGAAGATGAGGCGGAAAAAATTTCCGTGCTTGATAAAGATTCGCCTGATTTTCGCCAAAAATTTTGTGACGTGCTCGGCGTGGAGTATGACGGCGGCGAAAATTTGGACGTGGAATTTTTGGCTCGACTGAATGAAAAGAAAAATTATCTGCGTCAAAAGACTGATGACAAAAATATTGTCGATAACGCCGACAAAACTGCACTGAATCAGGAAGATTTGTCAGACCTTTTGGATATGGAAGAACCGACAATTTATCTGTGCGGTGAAAGTTTTAATGTGCCGATTCGTGTAGAAAACAAAAAGTATGTCGGGATTCTTGGTGCGCCGAAAATCACAATCAAGGCAAATTCACAGGCTGAACTTGACGCGAAAAATATCAGTTTTGAGAATTGCATTTTGCCGTTCGCTGTCGAAACTGTTGCAAAAGTCAGTGTAGAAAAATCAGCGACAAAAGTTTTGTCCGGCAATCATACTCCCTATATTCCGAAGGAAAAAATGCAAAAATTTCTCAAAGATGCGTTCATATTTTATAAGTCTGACCGGGAGAGATTTAATTTTGAAAAATTGTGGGACTTTGATTTTAATAAGGACGAAGAAACAGCCAAAATGCAAAAAAGTATTGCGATGAGAACTTTGTTCAACAACGAATATTCGGAAAATGAAATCATTTATGTCCGACTTTTCAGAAAAAGTAATTCTGTGCCCGGTTTTGACAGAGGCTGGGCATTAACAGTGGATAGCATTTGTCATTGTTATACTGATGAAAAAACTAAAGAATTTGTTAGTGAAAAAATTGAATACCAAAATATCAAGTCATTTTCATGTTTGGACAGAGGTGTATTGGCAGATATGGATGCTATGATGGGTTTTACTGCTCCGCCCAATTCTTTGATGATAACAACGCAAGATGGACAGACTCATAAATGTTTTGGCGTGTACATGTATCATTCGCATATTGACGATAGAATTGAAG
>CALEPR010000005.1 GCA_937910665.1 uncultured Selenomonadales bacterium | reverse complement strand
GCTGAAAAGTCCTTCGACTTCAAGATAACGCGGATTTAAAAGTTTTATTAAGTCATCGGCAATTCTATTTGCAACTTCTTCGTGAAAAATTCCTGTGTTTCTGAAACTGGTCAAATAAAGTTTGAAACTTTTGCTTTCAACCAAAAATTCGTTCGGAATGTAGCGAACTATTATTGTTGCATAGTCAGGTTGATTAGTGACAGGACAAACGCAAGTAAATTCTTCGCTTATAAGTTTCACAAAATAATTTCTTTCACTGTTTTGATTGGGAATTGTTTCCAAAACTTCAGGCGTATAATCAAAAAGATATTTTGTAACTTTTCCGAGATTTTTTAATTCCTTCAACTGAAAAGTCCTCCTTAATTTCAAATTTGTTCAAAAAATTTTTCGGCAAAATCTAAAATCGAACCTTTGAATTAAAACAGAAATGACCTGCAACTTTAATGTGTAAGTTTGATTTTTTTGACAACAAACTTTAACACATAAAGAGTTACAGGTCAAAATTTTTTATCGAGTTAAATTTTTTTTTCAACTCAAGGTGTAAATTGTCTTTGATTTGAAAGTTTCGCCGGCTTTTAAAATTGGCTTGTCGAAGTTTGGAAGATTTATTGCATTGGGATAGAATTGGCTTTCAAGTGCAAAACCGGAGCGTTTACCAAATTTTTTATCATTCAACCAATTTCCTGCATAAAATTGGATGCCAGGCATTTCGGTTTCAACGGTCAATTTAATTCCGCTCTTTGCACCTTCGACGTAAGCGGCTTTTTTCATTTCACCGAATTTGCCAAGACAATAATTGTGATCGTAGCCGCGACCAAAATTTAATTCATCAAAATCATCGTCAATGTGTTCACCAATTTTTTTCAACTTCCTCAAGTCCATCGGAGTTCCTTCGACTGATAAAATTCTGCCGTCGGGAACTGATTCGACATTCGCCCAAGTGTAACTGTCAGCGAAAATTTGTATCTTGTGATTTAAAATATCACCGCCGCCGTCCAGATTAAAATAGCTGTGATTAGTCAAGTTGCAGAGCGTATCAGCGTCCGAAGTCGCCGAGTAAAAAATTTCCAGTGAGTTTTTGTCAGTAAGATTGTAAATAACTTCCGCTTTAAAGTTTCCGGGATATCCGCCTTCGCCGTCGGGACTTTCGACAGACAACTTCAAACCTTCAGGCAAAATTTCTGCCGACCAAATTTTTTTCTCAAAGCCATTGAAACCGCCATGCAGATGATTTTTCCCACCGTCGTTTTTGTCGATTTCAAAAATTTTTCCATTCAACTCAAACTTTGCTCCGCCAATTCTGTTTGCGCAACGACCGACAACTGCACCTTTGTAAGTGTCGTCTGCCTCATACTCGGCAACAGTTTCATAACCAAGCACAACCTCAACGCCTTTAAAAATCCAACTTGCAACTCGTGCGCCATAAGAAATAATTTTTACAGTCGTGCCGATGGAATTTTTCAGTTCATAAACTTCAATAATTTTTCCTTCAGCCGTCTTGCCAAAATTATTTTTTGTGATGTTCATAACTCGCACCTCCGTTATGTAAAGACTTGTCAAGTTTTATTGAGGACACGGGGAAAGAACTT
>CALEPR010000004.1 GCA_937910665.1 uncultured Selenomonadales bacterium | reverse complement strand
TCGTCGCTATGTCGGCTCTTTCGTCGCCGTCGCTTGTTAGTTAGGAATTTTCAAGCAGGTGACGAAAGTTTTTTTGTTCGCGGTCTAATTTCATTCCCTTTGCCCGACTTGATTGGTTCGTCGCTATGTCGGCTCTTTCGTCGCCGTCGCTTGTTAGTTAGGAATTTTCAAGCAGGTGACGAAAGTTTTTTTGTTCGCGGTCTAATTTCATTCCCTTTGCCCGACTTGATTGGTTCGTCGCTATGTCGGCTCTTTCGTCGCCGTCGCTTGTTAGAATTCTTAGGAATTCTTAGGGGAAAATCGAGGGCTAAAAAAACGCATCACAATGCTATTAGTCAAATAGTAACAAATACTTATCTGAGACTATTCTTGGTCATATCTGAGACTATTTTATACCTTATCTGAGACTATTCTTGGTCATTTTAAAAGTGATTGGGCTTAAAAATAAAAAATCTTTTAATTGACATTTACAAAAATTATGGTAAAATTTTTGTTGTAGAAGGGAGGTGAACTAAAAATGAGAGTAGGCTACATCAGAATAAATCCGACAGATGAAAATGCTGATGAATTGTTAGAAAAATTTCAGGCTGGCAAGCAATTAGACAGAATTTATTGGGAAAAAATCAGCGTCAAAGAAAAGAATCGTCCCGAGTACGATAAAATGATGGACTATTTGAGGGCAGGCGATGAATTAGTTTTAGCTGAATTTGCGAGATTTAACAAATCGTTGCTTGAACTTGTAAAAACATTGGAGCAACTTAATGAACGTGGGATTGCGGTGATTAGCGATAAGGAAGAACTTAATACTGGTACAGAGGAGGGAAAATTTAAGTTAAAGGTATTAAAGTCGGCGGCTGAATTTGAAAAAACTCTCACAAGACAACGCCAACTTGAAGGAGTCGCAGTAGCAATAGCGGCTGGTAAGTACAAAGGCAACAACGAAAAAGAAATTCCGAAAGACTTTGAGGATTTTCGAGACCGTTACTACACAAGAGAAATGTCGGTCGCAGATATTGCCACTCATTATAATGTTTCTCGTCCGACTGTATATAAATGGATAAGGCAAACTGAAAATATTGACACTAACGAGGGTATTGAAGAGACAGAAATACTTGAAATGCCGCATATACCTGATGACCCTTCGATTTATGACGAGCCAGAGATAATTGTTGAAATGCGGGAACTGGACACTAATGAGCAAAGTGACATATCTGTTGCTAAAAAAGTTAAGCCCAAAAAGGTCAGTAAAAAAGTTGAAAAGCCGCGAAAACCAAGACGCATAACAAAACTTCCAGATGATTTTGAGGCTTTCAGAAAAATGTACAACGAAGATATTCTTAAAATCAGTGACATCATGATAGTTTACAACAAATCCAGAAAGACAATAGTTCGGTGGCTTAAACAAGCGAACGAAGCGGCAGAACTCAAAGAATTTAAAAAACAGGAACGGGCTAAAAAAAGAGCCGAAAAAAAGGCTGAAAAACTCCGTGAAGAATCCGAAAAATAAGCTGAAGTGGGCAAAATGTAAAAATAAAATTATATTGCCAACAAAAATTGACAAAATTAGTCAGTCCCGATTTCAAGAAAAATTTTTTAAAATCCAGAGCGAAAAAATGAATATTTGCTATAAAGATTCATTTTTTGGAGGTTTGGCGGGGAAAAATTGGAGGTTTGAAAAAAAATTGGAGGTTTGGCAGGGAAAAATTGGAGGTTTGGAGAAAAAAGTTGCAGGTTTGGAGGTTTGAAAAAAATTTTTAAATTTTAAACTTAAATATTTTTCTGGAGGTGCGCAAAGTGGAAGAAAATTATTTGAGTAGTGGCGAAACGGCAAAAAAATTGGGAATCAGTCAAGAAACTTTGAGACTTTGGGAAAAACGCGGAAAATTTTTGCCACATCATACGGCTAATAATGGCTACAGGTACTACACTGAAAATCAAATTTATGATTTTTTGGAAGGTTACTACGGCGATTACAAAAAGGCGCAAGCCACTTTAGCAGCGATGTCAGAAGATAATGTGTCGGAAATGTCGGTGGAAGAGTCTATTGCTCACAATAGTTCGATGATTACAATCGATGTCAATACTGGGCAAATAGAAGAGGGCGAAAAAGACGCTGGGACAGAACGTGAACGTCAAGGCAGAGCTATTCCAGCACCATATCATTATTACAGTACGTCAAGATTAGCTCGTGAGTTAAGAAGAATTTATCTGAACGATCCAGTGAGATTACCATTGGGCAAAACTGGTTATGTTGACGTTGAAATGTGGCTTGATAAAGCATTGCAAATTAAAATTATGCCGACAGCATTCAACACGCCAGAACACGAATTGCATCCTACGGATTATGATATGCTTATTATGGAGTGCGTCAAGAGTTTAAAAAATGCTGGTAATAAAGAATTTACAGCGGCGCAGTTGGTCAAACATATGCACGGGAACAGTTCAGGCGGAATCTCTGACGCAGAAATTCAAGAGGTTGAGAATAGAATTAAGACAATGATGACTTGGTTCATAAGAATTGAAATTAGTGAAGAATTTAGTCATTATCGCAATTTGCCTGATGAAGTTAAAGGTCTTAAAGCTATTCAGGGACACTTGTTGGATACGGTAATATTGGAGCGTCAAGACAAAGACGGCAAAACACGAATTTCTTTCGGCTTTCCGATAAATGGTTGTTTCGGCATTCCCGATGATAAAGACGTTGCGGTGATACTCGAAAGTTACTCGGAATCTAAAAAACAGTTAACGTGCTTTCCAACATCGCTTTTGAATGTGCCTAAACTGAAAAGCAGTAGGACGATAAGAATTTTGATAAATTATGTTGTAAAGAAAATTCAAGGCTTGAAGAAAAATCGCAAAGGTATTCACACCATGTTGTTTTCCACCATTGAAAAAGATTTGTATATGGAAAATTTTCCACCAAAAAGATTGTCGTTAATGCGTAAGTGCATTGTCACTATCGTTCAAAATTGCAAGGAACAAGGACAGATAACAGATTATGAGGTGGTCATGGACGGCAAGCAGTATGTCAGTATAAAAATTTCATGGGAAGGAGAATCAAAAAAGAAAAATGTACGAAATGGAACTGGAAGAGGCAATAAAGTACATACACGAAAATCCGCAAGTGTATCTTAAGCCAACAGGTAAAGCAAAAGGCGGCTATATTTGCCCGATTTGTGGAAGTGGTAGCGGACCACACAAGACAGGGATAGTGTCGGAGGAAAGTGAATCGTGGAAATTTACTTGCTTTGCGAATAATTGTTTTCCGCCGAAGTCGGACATTATCAACATTATTGCGGCGCAGGAAAATTTGGACAACAAGCAAGCCCTGTTCAGAGCATTTGAGATTTATGGAATTACCTTGAAGAAGGGCGGTAATTATCAACACTCGACAGAATCTAAGGCGAATCGAGATGATAAAACACAAGAGACTGACGAACTGCAGAAAATCGAAATAGCGCGAATCAAGGAGGATATAAGGATAGGACGGGAGAATCTTTGGCAAGCGGAAGAATATTTGAGAAGTCGGGGAATAAGTCTGACGACGGCAATTAAAGCAAAGTGTGGTTGCATAATGAATTGGTATCACCCAAAAGTGCGCGAGAAATATGGAATGAGACCGCCATTTGCAGGAACTCCACGCTTGATTATTCCGACGAGCGAAGAAAGTTACACGGCGCGAGACATAAGACCAACTGAAGAAATTCCGCAGGAAGAGCGCAATTACATCAAGCAAAAAGCAGGTCGAGTAAAAATTTTAAATCTGGAGTCAGTAGCAACGGCGAAAAGTCCAATTTTTGTAGTCGAAGGCGAATTTGATTTTATGAGTATTGAGGAGTTCGGCTACACGGCGATAGCATTGGGAAGTACGTCGATGGTAGAACATCTTGTCGAGGAATTGAAAAATATCAAGGTTGCTCAACCATTCGTGATTGCGCTGGACAATGACAGTGCAGGACAGATGGCGGCAGAAAAGTTATTGAAAATGTTGCGCGAATTAAATTTTGAGGCGTATAATGTAAACATCAGCGGCGAATTTAAGGACGCTAATGAGGCTTTGATGAACAACAGAAAAATTTTTCAAGAAAGATTGGTGGAGGTAGCGACGAATCCGAAAAGCGAATCTTTGACGCGGGAACGGAATGAAGAAAGCAACATGGGCAAGGTAGAATCAATGTTATCAATAATGAAGGAGAGCCGAAAACCAATTTCGACCGGGTTTGAGAAATTGGATGCAAGTTTGGACGGTGGATTTTATGCACCGGGACTTTACATAATCGCGGGTGGAACGTCGGTTGGAAAAACTGCGTTAATGCAACAGATAGCGTTCAACTTGGCGAGAAATCAGCAAGATATAATGTATTTTTCGTTGGAGATGAGTATGCAGGATTTATTTTATCGGGACTTGTCGAGACTGTCATCAATTTACGGCAAGGGGCAGAGCGTCCACGAAATAATTCAGAATGGCGGGAAATACATCACAGACGAAGTAGTTGCGGAATATAAGAAAGCGGCGAGTCACATTTTCACACACGCGGCACTTTCTGAAATTACAGTCGAATATATAGAAAAGACGGCGACGAATCATGTCAAAAAATTTGAGGAAAGACCTGTGTTGTTCGTGGATTATCTGCAAATTTTAGAGCCGACGAATCCGCGTGGGACGGACAAACAGATAGTAGACCACAGCATAAAATCGCTGAACATATTGAGCCGTTCGCTGGAAATACCGATAGTGGTGGCGGCATCGCTGAATAGGTCGGGCTACTCTGAAGAAGTGACTTTTCAAGCGTTGAAGGAATCTGGAGCGTTGGAATACACAGGTGACATAGTTATTGGATTGCAATTTCAGGCGATGGCGAAAATCACCGAGAACTCAAAAAAATTAGCGGAGCGGACAAAAAAATTGACAAAGGAGCGTAACAAGTCAATTCGCAAAATGGAAGCGGTGATACTCAAACACAGGAACGGCAAAATCGGTACGAAAACTTACTTTGACTACGTTCCGAAATATAATATTTACAAAGAGGGTTTGCCGGATAAAAATTTGACACAACAAACAATTTTTGAAGATGAAGCAGAAAATCCAGATGAATTTATGGAAGGTCGAGAAGTGAAAAAGCGCATATTGAAGTAGGAAGTAGCGTCTGACAGAGGTCAGGCGATTTTTTTTTGCAAGTTGCTAAAAAGTGGTATGAGAGTTGTAAAAAAAAGATGTAACATAAAGCTATAAGAAATTGTTGTTTTGGAGGCGGACAATGTTCAATAGTGCGGTCACGGATAATGAAAAATTGAGACGCGAAATGAAAAGATTGAGGGAAGAAAATCGGAAACTGAAACATATAATTTCTTACGGAAATATCTCGACGCTGG
>CALEPR010000003.1 GCA_937910665.1 uncultured Selenomonadales bacterium | reverse complement strand
AAAATAGAGAATTGGAGCGAAGAGGTAGCCAAAAAATGATTGAAACAAAAGACAGTGGCATTAACCGGATTGGCGAAATCCCCAAGCATTGGAAATTTATTAGTGTACAATATCTTTCAAAAATTTATAACGGAAATAGCATTAGCGATGAAGAAAAAGACAATTACACTGTTGAAAGAAATATTCCTTACATTGCTACAAAAGATGTTAGTTTGGATTATTGCGTTGCGAACTACGAAAATGGTTTATTTGTTCCTGAAAATTCAAAATTTAGAATCGCTCCAGCAGGTTCAACTTTGCTTTGCATTGAAGGAGGCAGTGCAGGAAGAAAGAAGGCTTATTTAACTCGCAATGTTGCTTTTGTAAATAAACTTTGTGCTTTTGTGCCTAAAGATGTTAATGGAAAATTTTTGTTCTATGCAATTTGTTCTCCAATCTTTAAACTTCAATTTGATAGACAATTAACAGGAATAATTGGCGGAGTGTCTCCTAATACTATAAAAAAATTTAAAATTCCCGTCCCGCCGATTGACGAACAAAAAGCAATTTCAGATTTTCTTGACAAGGAGTGCGGGAAAATCGACGAAATTATTTCCGGCGTGAAAAATCAGATTGAGATTTTGAAGGAATACAAAAAATCCCTGATAACCGAAACCGTCACCAAAGGTTTAAATCCTACAGCCGAAATGAAAGACAGCGGCATTAACCGGATTGGCGAAATCCCCAAGCATTGGAAAATTTCAAAATTGAAATATGTTTCCAAAATAAACGAAAAAATTTTATCCGAATCTACACCACCAGATTATAAATTTCGCTACGTTGATATAAGTTCTATAAAATCGATGGTCGGCATTGAATCTTACAAAGAAATGACTTTTGATGTTGCACCTTCACGAGCAAGACGGCTGGTTTCTGTTGGCGATACAATAATCTCAACAGTTAGAACTTATTTGAGAGCCATAGCTTTTATCGATGAATCAGCAAATATAGTTGTATCAACCGGATTCTCGGTACACACGCCACTTGAAGTTATTTATCCAAAATATCTTTACTATGTTTGTATATCTGATTTTTTTATAGCTATAGTCAATGAATATTCTACCGGAGTAAGTTATCCCGCAATTAGTGATAATTTATTGGGGCGAATATCTGTTCCCGTCCCACCGCTCGACGAACAAAAAGCCATTTCAGATTTTCTCGATGACAAATGCAAAAAAATTGATGAACTCATCGAACAAAAGCAAAAGCAACTTGAAACTTTAGCCGAATATAAAAAATCTGTGATTTATGAGTATGTGACAGGTAAAAAGCGTGTGGAGGAGTGTTGAGTTATGGCAATCAAAAGCGGCTTGTTGCGAGAAAGGGAAGATTATCAGCAAATAATTTTGGAGCATTTGCAAGAAGTCAACGGCTTTTTGATTCGTCCGGCAAAAAAATATTCTCCAAATTTGGCAATGGATACAGAATTGCTTTTGAAATTTCTTAACAACACACAAGCCGAAACCATGAACAATCTCCGCAAACTTTACGGAGAGAATACCGACGAGACGGTTATCAATTACATAAATTCAGAAATCAACAAAGAGAATCGCGGTTTAATTGACGTTATAAAACATGGCGTGGAATTTGACGGCAGTTACACTTTGAAATTGATGTTTCGCAAGCCCGACAGCACAAAAAATCCCATCGCAGTCAAAAATTTTTACGAAAATATTTTTTCGGTCATGGAGGAAGTTTATCATAAACCCGGCGAACGAATAGACCTTGTAATTTTTTTGAACGGAATTGCAATTTTTGCCGTCGAACTCAAATGCAATACTTCCGGGCAAAATTATGAGGACGCAATCAAGCAATACAAAAACGAGCGTGATCCTTCAACGCGACTGTTGAAAGAAAAAATCGGAGTGTTTGCGGCATTCGCTATGGATTTGAATGAAGTATACTTTTGCACAAAATTGGCGGGGAAAAATTCTTTTTTCAATCCGTTTAACATCGGTGACAATTTCGGCAAAGGCAATCCGCACAATGAACACGGAATCAATGTTTCATATATGTGGGAGAAAATTTGGACGAAAGAAAAAATTTTGTTCCTGATTGAGAGATTTATTTACATAAAGACAAAGGAACGCAAAAACGCCGACACCGGCAAAATAAAAACTTCACGCGAAGTTATTTTTCCGCGTTTCCATCAACTCCGTGCCGTTGAAAAAGTCATGAATGATGTCATGATAAATCATTCGTCTTGCAACTATCTTATAGAACACTCTGCCGGCAGCGGAAAAACGGAAACCATTTCATGGCTTGCACATATTTTGTCAACAGTACACGATGCGAAAAATAAAACCGTTTTTGATACGGTGCTTGTCATTACGGATCGAATTGTTGTGGACAGACAGTTGCAAGAAGCAATTCTCGGAATGGAACATAAGAGCGGTCAAGTCCAAGTTATGGACGATAAATGCGATTCTTCTGACTTGGCAACGGCACTCAAAGGGAACACCAAGATTATTGTCACAACCATTCATAAATTTTATTACATTCTGCAACAAAGTTTATTTTCAAATCTCACCCACAAAACTTTTGCCGTATTGATTGACGAGGCACACTCCTCAACCGAAGGAACTCTCATGCAATCCGTTACAAATGTTCTGTCCGAAGATGATTCGGACGAAAAAACCGAAGAAGATAAAATTCGCGAAGAAATCAAAAAAAGCGGTAAGCAGTCAAATGTTTCATTTATTGCCTTCACAGCTACACCGAAAGCCGAAACTCTCCAGCTTTTCGGAACTCTGAACGCCGACGGTAAAAAAGTTTCTTTTGATTTATACTCCATGAAACAAGCGATCGAAGAAGGCTATATTTTGAATGTTCTCGACAATTACGTTACATGGAAAACTTATTGCAATATAAACAAAGCGATAGATGATGACCCTGAATTAAAGACAATTACAGCCAAAAGAAAAATGGCTCGCTTTATAGATCTGCACACAACAAACATCACTCAAAAAGTCGAAATTATTATAGAACATTTCAGAGCAAATATAGCACATCTGCTTGACGGAACGGCTAAAGCAATGATAATCACATCTTCGCGTGAAGCGGCTATAAAATACAAGCAAGCATTTTCAAAATATGTCAAGAAACAAGGATACACCGATATAAAAGCTCTCGTGGCTTTTTCGGGAAAGGCAACCGTTAAAACCGTTGAATACACCGAATTTGGCATAAACCAAATTAAAGAGGAAGAATTGAGATTTGAATTTGATCGCAGTTGTTATCAAGTGTTGATTGTCGCCAATAAATATCAAACCGGTTTTGACCAGCCGAAACTTGTCGCGATGTATGTCGATAAAAAATTAAGAGGTGTTGCCGCTGTTCAAACTCTTTCAAGATTGAATCGAATATACCCGCCGTACAAAAAAAGTACATTCATTTTGGACTTCAAAAACGATTATGAAGTTATAAAAAATGCATTTGCCCCCTACTACAAAGACACCATTCTTTTTGAAACCGTTTCACCTTCCGACATTAGAGAGATTGAACGGAAATTGGATTCATATAACTTTCTCATTGCAGATGATGTTGAAAAATTTAACAACTATCTTTACAAAGAAAAACGCTCAGCAAAAGACAAACAAAATATGTGGGTACTTCTTGATTCCGCTACAAAAAAAATTTCCCTGAAAACTGAACTCGAACAAATTTCCATTTTGAAAAATATTCGTAAATTTATCAAAGGTTACGGATTTTTAATTCAGGCAACCGCATACGAAAATATTGAATTACACAAGCGGTATAATTTTTTGACATATCTCATAAATGAAATTCATATAAGCGGCGGCGGAAATAATTTTGATATTGCAGATAAAATTACCGTCAGCAATTTTCGACAAGAAAAAATCGGCGAATACACCACAGAATTAAATTCCAAACCTAAAGTTACGATAAAAAAACCGAAACCTGTAACTGTTGAAGAAGAACAGCGAAAACGCCTGTCACAAATTATAGAGGAGTTGAATACGTTATACAATAAGCATTACGGAGTGAATTTTGCTACCAAAGCCGCTATGCAAATCCGTGACTTACTTTTGGAAACAGCAGATCTGAAAGAAAAGTTGACCAAAAGTGCCAAAAACAACACGCTTCAAGATTTTCAATTCTTCTACGACGACTGCATAGAAGAAGCACTTGCGGACGGATATGAACAAAACAAAGATTTTTACGGTCTGCTGCTCGATAACAAAGAAGTCCGCAAAAAAATTTCAAATATTTTCCTGACTGAAATATATCACGTTCTTCGCGGTGACCAAATTTAGAGGATACGTAAATGGAAAATGCCAAAAATCCTTTTTTGAGTTACATTGATGATTTTGAAATTGAATCAGAAGAATTCTTGAAAAACTATTGTCCTGATGTTCTTAACAGCCCTCAAAAAACACCGATTTGGGATATTGCCAAAAACAAAATGAACCTTGATATTATTGAAAGCGAAAGCCTTTCCAATGATGAAAGCGTACAAGGTGCCATAATTTTTGGTGCAGGAGTAGTAGATGTTTATGATTGGGAGACCAAAGCATATGTCGGTTACGAGGTAAGTTTTCCTACTATTTTTTTAGATGCGAATATTGTCAATCGCGGACGCCTGAATAATACTTTAGCCCATGAATGCTATCATCATTATAAACACCGTCTATATTTCAGATATAAAAACAAATATTCAACAAAAACATCTTTGGGATTTCGTTGTCTTTCTGCATTGCTTTCAAACAGAAATTACGAGCAAATGTCAGATGTGGAAAAAATGGAATATCAAGCAAGAACTATCGCTCCAAAGTTATTGATGCCCAAATGTACAGTAAATATGCTCATTGACAAATATTTTGGCGAACTATCCCCTGAAGACATTACAGATGAAGCTCTAAAGAAATTGATAGTGAAAGTATCCGAAATTTATTAAGTTTCAAGGCAATCTGCTGCCATTCGCATCTCTGAATTGGGCTATCATAGAACTTATAAATTGTATTCTGCAGAATCCACAATTATACGTCCTCGACCACTTAATTTTTACACGTCAGCAAAAAAGGACAACGGCATAGTTTCTATCAAAGATGCTTTTGAGTTATATGTCCGAAATGTTTCCTTGCGTGAAATTCTTGATACGGGAGCGTTTTGTTACGCCGAAAATTACTTTACTTTAAGAAATGAAAAATATGTCATATTAAAAAACGATGCTTATTTTCTTACCGATTATGCTAAAAGTCACCTGCATGAATGTACATTAAAATTTTCTTACAAGTTATTGAAATTAAATTCAGATTTTGTTTCTGAAAAATATCTGCTTCGTAGTAATTTAAACAATTACAAACAAGTTTCTACATTTAATGCAAATATCCCGCAAAATGCGGAATTATACAACACTGCATTAGCCCAAATTAAATCTAAATTTTTTTGCGAATTTAATCGCATCCAAGCTATGGATGAAACTACTTCACAAAAAATGTGGAGATACATGGAACTACAAAATTGGAATACGAGAATTTTTCAAGAAAAAACTTTATTAAATCCCATCGATTATTCAAGATTGAAAAATAATCATAAATTTGATATAAAATCCTATACCGCGATGGCTGTGGGGCTTGGGTTAACAATAAGTGAAACAGAAAATGCATTACAATTGTCCGGTTTATGCTACGATGAACACAATAATACGGATTTTGCATATAAGTTCATATTAACGAATTTCAATGGGTATTCAATAGACAAATGCAACGAAATCCTAATTGAACTAAATATACAACCACTTGGCAGAAAAACAAAAAAATCCAAAAATTTTGTAGATGGTTGATTTCTTTGATAAAAAGGTTACAGTCCATATTTCTTGACAATGTACTCAAAAAAACTCTCCAACTCAAAAATTGCATCTTCAGGCAGTTTCTTTTCGGTTAACTCGGACGGAATCTCCAATCTCCCTACACCATCTTCAAATTTACAAAATGTTATTCGCCGCTTATCAAGGTCTATCCGACGAATCGCATAACCCGCTGAAGTCCAAGTTGACGATATGCTTCGATAATTTTCCTTGCGATACCAAAATGAAGAAAAACGCGACGCTTTCGGCAATTTGAATCCGAGAATTTCTTCAATCTCGTCAATGTCCAATGTGACAGAATATTTTTCAAGTCCTTCAAAATACTCCGTCAAAGGGCGATATTTCCAAGTTTTCTGCTTGGAAATTTTTTTATTGTCGGACAAAAGATTTTCAAGGCTTTCAAGCACATCATAATCTCTATAAAAATTTTCTTCGTCAATCCAAACTTCGTCATAAGAATGTGTTGCACAAATTTTATGCACATACGCTAAATTTTTTGTTGTCGCAGATTTTGTTAAATCTTTAGCCACAACCGCTCGTGACTGGTCATTCAAAATCGGTCTTCCGCAATAATGGCATTTACCACCCTGACGTTCCCATACGGCTTTATATTTTCCCGTCACATTTTGAATTTCGCGGTTCTGCGATTTATACTCCACATAGTTTTTATCAACAAAAGGATTAAAACCGATTTTGGCTTTATGCGGGACAAGCAAAACCGTATCCTCCAATCGAATCAGCTTGATTGATTTATTGTCGGGCAGAGCATAAGAATATCTGCCGTCGTGTTCTTCATACCAAAATCGGTGTTTCAATTTTTCAAGCGGCAACTTCGGATAAAGTTCTCGCGTCTTTTCCAAAAGTACAGTTTGCAAGGCAATATCAACTTTTTTAAATGCTTCCAGCGCATCGGTACTCCGATAATAAGTTGCCCAACCCTGTAATTTTTTATTCAACGATAAAATCAATTTTCTTTGCGAAAGAACGCTGTTTTCGACATACTCCTTCAATTCCGAAATGAATTTTTCAACTGCCCTCTCCGCAGGATATGAAAAAATCAATCCATCCCTGCGAATGTAACTGCGCGACAAAAATGTAAATCCTTCAGAAACGTGAACAATTTTCGTTTTTTCCGGCGACAGCTGCAAACCGCGTACGCTCAAAAAATCTTTCAAAATTTCTATCACCTTTTCACCCGCCGCCTGACTTCTAACTGTAACAATCACATCATCAGCAAAACGAATCATATTGCCGTCAGCGTAATCATCAACTTTGCGAAAATCTTTCAAGCCGCGATAAATCGCGCTCTGCATACCGTCCAAAACGAAATTGCCCAAGTATGGCGACAAATTACTGCCTTCCGAAATTCCATATTCACCTGAAGGAAATAACTCTCCGGCAAAAACTATTCCCGCATTAAGAAATTCGGCAAGAATTTTTCTGTCCATCGGTGCGTGTTCCAAAAGCCAAGCGTGATGAATCGAAGAGTAAAACGCTTTAACGTCGGCACAAACTACCCAACGCGGTGCATGGTTTCCTTTTAAGCCTTCCAAAACACAAGAATGAGCGTCTTGCGTAGACCTCTCGGGGCGAAAGCCAAAAGATTTTTTATCGCCCGTCGCTTCCAGAACAGGCAAAAGGGCGTATCCGTGCAAAACACTCATCGCTCTATCGAAATATGTCAGCAAATGTCCGCGTCGAATCTTGCCGTTATTCTTCGAGCAAAATTTTATAACACGCATCGGTGACGCATGATATTCTTGTTCACCGAGTTTTATTGCTGCCTGAATTTTTTCAAGTGATGTCGTCCATTTTACACCGTCCACTCCCACTGCAGAATTTGAATTACTCACATGGCGAACCGCCAAACATCTGTTTTCAAATTTCTGAACAATTTTTCTTTGCAATTTCCTGACGAGTGAAAAATTTTTCTGTGTGGCAGCATGGCTTAATTTTTCCTGTTCTGCCGCTAAATCTTTCTCTGCCTGCGCCCAATCAAAAAACTCCCATTTAATTTGCAAAAGCGTTGTCTCGTCCGTCATATTTTCAACTCCAACATTATCGGACAATGGTCTGAACCTTCAATTTCTGTCAAGTGTTCCATTGAAATAACTTTTGACATCAACTCTTCCGAAATCAAAAAATAATCCAGCCGCCAACCGTGATTTATTTCGCGTTGATTCATTCGATTTGACCACCAAGTATAACTTCTCTCAGTCGGATTCAACTCACGAAAAACATCACAAAAACCTTCATCAAGTAAATTTTCCAAATTTGCACGTTCATCTGTCAAGTAACCTTGTTCTTTGAGTTGCATACGTTCATTTGATTTAAAAATATCCAGCGGAGAACGAGTAACATTAAAATCACCACAAATTATTATAGGTTTCCGGCTCGACATCGAACAAATATAGTCATGAAATTCGTCGTCCCACCGCAATCTGTACTCACGCCTTTTCAAATTTGACTGCGAGTTTGGAAAATATACATTAACAACAAAAATTTTTTCAAACTCCGTCGTAATAATTCTACCTTCCAAATCGCCAAAACCTTTGTTGACGGAACGCGGCTTATAGTGAGTTATCGTTGCTGTGCCGGAATAATTTGATTGCTTGGCATGATTCCAAATGTGCCGAAAATTTTTTATGACAGTCGGCTCTTTGTCCGTGCGAATTTCCTGCAAACACAAAATATTCGGTCTCAATATTTCTATTGCCTCAAAACAACCATTGTCGAGTGTAGCAGGTAAACCGTTTAAATTCCATGAAACTATTCTCATTCTTTGCGTTCAGTTCCTTTCTGTGGACATATAATACCACAATCGACAAAACTTTTACTTGCCAATATAGAAAAAATTTTATATATTGCTTTCAAATAAAATTTTGGAGGTAATAATTATGTCGGATAATGAAATGATCATCATTGAAAATCCATCTCCAACTCCTGAAGAACTTGTTGCCGAAATCAAACGATATCTTAACCAAACACGAGAAAATATCATTGAAATCGGCAGACTTCTTATTCAAGCAAAAAAGCAAGTTAATCACGGTGAATGGGGAAAATGGCTTGCTGACAATATCGACTTTACCATACGCACCGCAGACCGTTTCATGAAATGCGCGGAGCGTTTTGGAAATTGGACGGCGTCGTCTAATTTGAATTCTTCACAAATGTTTGAACTTCTTGCATTGAAAGCAGGGGATACAGAAGAATTTTTTGAAAGTAAAGCGGCAGAAGGTACGCCCGTTGAAAATATGTCAGCAAGAACTCTTCGCGAAGAAGTAAAAAAGTGGCGTGATGATAGAAAAACTGTGCGGAAAAAATCTGAACCTATGCAAGAAAATGAACCTGAAATCAGTGATGAAGACCTCCAAAAATTGAATCAAATCTTCAATTTAAGCAACGAACTTTCCGAAACGGAATATTTCAAAAATGTAGTAAAAAAATACGCCGAAAATAATCCCGATACTATCTCGCAATATGCAACAAATCTTTTGAGAATCTCGCAATCTATAATGAGATATATCAACCGTTAAAATACATTTTCACCTGAACCTTTTGAAACAGGTGTATTTTTTTGTTGATTTTTATATAACTCGGTAGTATACTACTACCATCCTACTTGAATACTTTACTATTGTAGGAAAATACTACCAATTAAGGAGGGAATTTCATGGCTAAAATTTTTGCTTTTTGCAACAAAAAAGGCGGCGTAGCCAAAACGACATCTGCACTTGCAATCGGTGCAGGTTTAATGAAACGCGGCAAAAAAGTTTTGTTTGTAGACCTTGATTCACAGTGCAACCTTTCAAACACATTACAGACCGAAAAATCTGTTGCAAATATTCTTAATCTGCTCACGCTCAAAATTTCCGCAGACAAAGCCGTACAACAAACAAAAATGGGAGATATTATTCCCGCCGTCGAATCACTCAATGCCATTGATGTGGTGTTAAATCAAACAGGCAAGGAGTTTCGACTTAAAGAAACGCTTGAATCAATCGTACCGAATTATGATTTTATTTTGTTGGATACGCCCCCCTCATTGGAAGTTTTAACAATAAACGCATTGACAGCTGCCGATGAAGTTATTATTCCGACTCAAGCTGATATGTACAGCTACGAAGGGATAAAACAACTTTGGCAAGCCATAGCTACCAATCGCAAATATTGTAACAGAGATTTGAAAGTCGCCGGAATTTTGATTGTTCGCTACAATAATCGCACAAATATCAATAAGACGATAAAGGCAGACTTGATGAAAATGGCAGCGGCTTTCAACACAAAAGTTTTCACGACCGAAATCAGAGAATGTGTTGCATTGAGAGAATCTCAGCTGTTGCATGAAGATATTTATTCTTATGCACCAACCTGTAATGCCGTTAAAGATTATGATGCAATTATCGATGAACTGGAGGCTAAATAAATGGCTAAAAAAATTTTACCGTCACTCGCCGATGACAACGAATTAACCCAAATGTCCACCAACAGTGATGATTTTAACTTTGGCGGCATCACAGGAACAATGACTCAAGAGGAGCATGAACGGAAAAAAATTCATTCAAAAAAACTTTCCATTTCCCTTCCTGAAGATACGCTTGACGATTTACAAAAGGCGGCAAGCATTCAGAGATTAAATACCAGTCAGGCAATTCAATTCGCTGTGCGGGAATATTTGAATAAGCCGGAAGTAAAAAATTTGATTGATAAATTCAACGCCCTGCAGTAATAAAAAAAGTAGCAAGATGCGAAAGTAGTAACATATGAAAATAATACTTTACTACTATCAGTATTAAAAGAGGCTGTGAAAAAAAGTCTGTACCCAAAATTGACATTGTTTTCGCAGACTTTTTCTTTCGAGCAAAGTGTATAAAATTTTTGAAACAAATGTT
>CALEPR010000002.1 GCA_937910665.1 uncultured Selenomonadales bacterium | reverse complement strand
AATAATACATATATTCTCCTTCAAATATATGTATTATTTCTAGATTTTCTTCCTTTTCCACTTTTGATATACTTCATGAAAATTTACCGGAAGCGGTTTTGGTGTTCTTCCAAAATGGACGCCCCGCGCTTTTGCCGCCGCAATACCTTCCGCCTGGCGTTGTCGGATCGTTGTTCGCTCATTCTCCGCCACAAAGGACAAGACCTGGAGAACGATGTCACTGAGAAAAGTGCCAACAAGATCCTTGCCCCGGCGGGTGTCCAACAGCGGCATATCCAGCACAACGATAGCTGTTTTTTTATGTTCAGAAATAATTTTCCATTGATCTAGTATTTCTACATAGTTGCGTCCAAGTCGATCTATACTCTTAATTACCAGAGTATCGTCCGGCTTGAGTTTTCTCATCAACCGTTTATATGCAGGTCTGTTAAAATCCTTGCCATTCTGCTTATCAGTGAAAATGTTCTTTTCTAAGATACCAAAGTTGAGAAGTGCAAGACGTTGACGATCGTCATTTTGATTTTGAGTAGAGACACGAATGTAACCATAGATATTAGACATAAAAAAATCCTCCAATCTGGAATAAATTCCAATCAGATTGTAGGCAAAATAAAAAGACCGTTGAATGGCGGTCTAATTTAGTTATTGGGCAAAAGTAGCGTACATTTTCATTAACTCCGCAACAATTTCCGATTCTGTCATCTTAAAATTAAATCCGTAGGCTTTCATCACCGCTTTATCGTTCGCTTGATGCGCTTTTCTCAACTCTGCCGGCATTATTGTATCGTTGTATAAGTCCGCTAAACTCGATTCAGGATATTTTTTCCTTACTTCTATGATTTTCGCCGCCGTTTGCTCTATTTCCTGCCTTTGTTTCTCATTCGCAGCGCACCACACAAAATTATTGTAAACTATATCTTTTGAGTATCTATATCGCATCTCAAGTCGTCCGCAAACTGTTCTCGTCCACGCCATATGCACACTACTCGTCAATATCCCAAAATGATACAAATTTGCATTCGGAATCATTTGCACTTGTGTTGTCGTTATAAAATTATCGTCCAAAAATCCAATCGGTATATATTTTCTTCGCTCTGAACTCACTGACGGAATAATTATAAATGATTTTGGATTTTTTAAATCTCTAAACAAATGAGGTCTGTCAGCAATATTTTTAAATGTACTGTTCAATCTAAATTTTTTGACCGCTTCAATTCGTTTCATCACAAGCGGCATTCTTTTTAATTCATTCGGTTTTGCATCAACAAGCCATAAACACCAACGAATTTTATTATTAATAAATTCTTCAGCACCAACCAATCTTTTAATAAATTTTTGTGCTGCAGGTTCTTTTTGAATGAAAATTTTATACTCATCATCACTCATACTCAAATTTTTACCATCTGCCGGCATATTTCCATTACACATTGCAGGCACATCACAAATTGGCTTTGATCTCGAATTAATAAAGATATTTGGAGCGTCAATAAGATAACCATTTATATTTTTTGCCGAAATTTTTTCATCTCCGTTGAATATAAATTTTTGACTTTCATTTTGAATATAACTAAATCCGATTATCACACAGTAAACAGCAGCTGCCTTTTTCGATTCACTTATCCACTTAAATGTTTTATATGCAAAATCAATATGAATATCTTTCAATAAATTTGTCCAAATGGCAGAAACTTGTTCACCTTGAGTAATTGAATTAGTCGAAACAAACGCACAACGAGTTTTTGTTTGTTTTATATAATCAGCGGCTTTTGCATACCAACAAGCAACATAATCTACATCTTTATAAGTAAAAAATTTTGAAATATCATTAACTTGCTCTTTAGTACGATAACGACGACCTACAAATGGCGGATTTCCAAAAATATAATCAACTTTCGATACTATTTTCTGCCAATCGACTCTTAATGCGTTGCCTTCTTCGATATTGGTATAACTTTTCAGCGGCAAAAAATCTAATTCACGGTGTACTATCTCAGAAGTTTCTGCCATCATTTGACTTTCTGCTATCCACAAGGCAGTTTTTGCGACGGTGACAGCAAAATCATTGACCTCAATGCCATAAAATTGTCCGATTGTTACTTTTATTGGGTTTGATATTTCGCCGAGTGTGATTTGTGTTCCGATTATTTCTTTCAATATTTCATTTTCTAATCTTCTGAGCGATAAATACGTTTCAGTTAAAAAGTTTCCTGAGCCGCACGCCGGGTCTAAGAAAACTAATTTTGACATTTTTTCTTGAAATTCGTATAATTTTTTCTGACGATTTTTCACTGATTTGATAATTTTTATCTCTTCAAATTCAGTTTTTAAGTCGTCGAGAAATAACGGATTTATTAATTTGTGGATATTTTCGATTGACGTGTAATGCATTCCGCCACTTCGCCGTGTAATTGGATTTAATGTCGATTCAAAGACCGCTCCAAAGATTGTCGGACTTATTCCGCTCCAATTAAATTCTCCGCTCGCATTTTCCAGCAATAAATTTAATATTTCGTCCGTTAAGTTCGGGATTTCTATTTTGTCATCTTCAAATAATCCGCCATTCACATACGGAAATACTTTCAATTTTTCATCAAGATATGGATCGCGCTCTTCTTCTTTTTGATTCAAAATTTTGAAAAGCTCAATCAATGCAAGTCTGACGTTGTGTCCGCGAAAATGATTCAAATATTCTCGGAACATTTTGTGCTTGCCGAATATTCCTGCTGATTCTGCATATAAACAAAATACCAGCCTCACGCACAATTTATTCAAACTTTTGAGCGATTCTTCACTGTCTGGATTGATATATTGCTTGCGGAGTGCATCATAAAGTTTGCCGACAATTTCTCCGGCTTTGATTGATAATTCTAACTCGCGCTTGATATTTTTGTCAGTTTTATCAATCATAAAATTCAAGCGGTAATATTCTTTGTCAAGATTTTCAAGAAGTAAAATTTCAGGTTTAGCTTGTGGATTTTCAAGGTCGTAAATGTGAAATTCTGCAAAATTACAAGCGATTATCCAGCGCGGTCTTTTGGAATATGGCAATTCTGCTGCATAACGCTTGGCTTGCTGATACGGCGTTAAAAAAGTTCCGTCGGATTGTTTTATAGGCTCGTTTAAGTCCTTATCGCGACTTTTTTGCTCTATCATCACGTGCGTTGAATCAATAAAGCCGTCTATGAAACTTTTGTGGCTTAATTGTACAGGCTTTTCAAAACGGATATAGTTTTCAGGTTTTTCTATTCCTAACACAGCGCGCAATAGTGTTAACCAGAATGGCTGACTTTCGCTGCGTTCGCTACCTCTGTCTTTCCATTCCTGCGCAAACTTCTTTGCTCTTGCTGATATATTCATTGCTATATCTCCTGACGTTGTTTTCTATTAAGATAGCAACTTTATAATATTTTTGCAAGAGGAAGTTATGATGTTCATTTTAGAGTACCCTACTATGGTCACTCTATTTTTTTGTTCTGTTCCTATAAAATGTCATCTGAACAAATGAGGGGATAGAAATGGCAATTCGATATTATGTGAGAGTTTCATCAATGGATCAGAAGATAGATCGGCAGCTTTTGGCATACGATAAAGCTGATTCTATATACATAGACAAGATGAGTGGGGTGAAACGAGACCGCCCCGAACTTGAGCGTATGCTCAATGACCTTCAAGCAGGTGATACAGTGGTAGTGAAGTCAATAGACCGCCTGTCTCGTTCGACAAAGGACTTGCTTGAAATAGTGGAACAAATAAAAACAGCCCTAAAAAATCACGGGCTTATTAAGTAAGGAGATTTATTATGAAAAAGACAAGTAACAAAGGTTTCTCAATGGTTGAGTTGATCATCGTTATCGCTATCATGGCTATCTTAGCTGCTGCATTAGCACCATCTTTGATCAAGTACATCAACAAGTCAAGACTTTCAACTGCTGTATCTGATGGTACAACAATTGCAAGTGCAATTAACTCAGCATTAGCTTCAGAGGCTGCTTTCCAGGCTGCTGACAGCTACACAGGCGCTACCTTATTGAACACCGTATTAACAGGATCTGATGCATTCGCTCAGGAAGTATCTGAGAATGTTGGTAAGGCTTCTGTAACTGGTAAGGCTAAGAAGGACTTAGGTGGTTCTGCGTTAAGTACTGTTTACTACATTCAGGTTGATACTGTTAACAACACAGTTTCTGTATACTATGGTGATACAGCAGCTGCTCATATGGTGTCTCCTAACGTTGGTACATTACTTGCTAACTAATCTGAGAGATCTGTACATAGC
>CALEPR010000001.1 GCA_937910665.1 uncultured Selenomonadales bacterium | reverse complement strand
AAATATCGCGCTGACTCATTCCGCGAGAGTACATAGCCAAAACTTTGCCCTCGATAGACTTCGGCAAAATTATCGACTCAAAAGAAGCGTTGCGATCTCGCGGAATGGAAATTTCACTCTCTCCCATCGAAGTTTTGATGGTTTTTGGAGAATATCCGTTGCGTCGATTTTTTCTCATTGCACTCACTCCATAAAAAATAGTTTGCATAATTCACTTACACAAACTATTTTACACTACCTGTTATAATGGATAGAGGAATTGGAAATTTAATTTCTCATTCCTAACTCCTAATTATCAAAACCCTGTTCACTATCAACTAAGAAGCCGTGAATACAACTTCTAATCATCCGTCGTCTGTGAGAAACGCTATAGAGGCTGTCCATTCCAGCTTTCGCAAAGTCCCCAAATGCGCTCCTTTTTCTTCAGACGATTCTGTTTTCAAAATTCTTTATCTGCGAGTCACTGAATTTTATCGCAAATGGAAAGAGTGTCCTGTCGCAAATTGGGCTTTGTTCGAAATCAACTTTTACTTGATGAACGTATGGTTACTCTTTTCGATAAATTTAATTTTTGTTTTTTCACTTACACAAATCTATTGACACTCCTTCGAAAGAGTTTTTCGTCGCGGAATTTTGGAATCTTTAAAAAATCTTCAACTTCTTATTGCAATTTGCGAAAACAAAGTTTTCAAACATATTTGCATTTATGGTCGTCGAAGTAATATAACAAAAAAATTTTTTGACTGAGCGAAAAAAATTTTGTCAAGTAGGGCTTTTTAAGCAGAAAAAATTTTTTCTGCTGATTCTGCCTTGACTGCAAATTTTTTTTTCCTAAAAAATCTAATTTGAACTGAAAAAATTCCTCTGCTAAAATGAGCCTACATTTTTTAGGAAGGGAGAAAAATGCGATGAAGTTGAAAACTGTAACGAAACGTTCGGGTAGCACTGTAGTTTATGATCGCGGAAAAATTTTTAGTGCCATTCTTGGGGCCAACCGTGACGCAACGAAACCGGAGTACAAACTTTCACCGCAAGCAGTGGAACTTGTTACAAACTCAGTTGAAATTGCCATCGCCGACCATGACAGCATTGGCGTGGAGGAAATTCAAGATCAGGTAGAGAAATCCTTGATGGAGAATAATTTTTTTGACGTTGCCAAGCAGTACATCGTCTATCGCGAAAAGCATGCACAACGTCGACGTGCTCAAAAAAAATTGATGGACACTTATCGCGACATTTTTTTCGCTGATTCCAGCGAAGTAGATTTAAAGCGCGATAATGCCAACATCAACACCGATGCCTCAATGGGAATTATGCTGAAACTCGGCGCAGAGGGAGCAAAACATTTTGTCGACAACTATGTCTTGCCGGAGGAATTTGCAATGGCAGACAAAGAAAATTTTATCCACATTCACGACAAAGATTTTTCGCTGATAACTTTAAATTGCTGTCAGATTGATCTGCTGAAACTTTTTCACGGCGGATTTTCTACAGGACATGGTTTTTTGCGCGAGCCAAATTCAATTCGCTCTTACGCATCACTTGCTTGCATTGCAATTCAGTCGAACCAAAATGATATGTTCGGCGGACAATCTATCAATGCTTTTGATTATGCTATGGCGGAGGGAGTCAGAAAATCTTTCAAAAAAATTCTCAGGACAGAAGTTGAGCGTGCCTGTGAATTTTGCGACGTGACACCTGCCGCAGAAATTGATTTAAATATCTGCACTTATTCAGATAAAGAAAATCTCGCCGCAATCGAAAATTTAACTGCGGTTGTCGGTTCAAAAAAACTTGCTGAAAAAATTTATAAACAGGCTTGCCGTGACGTTGAGGAAGAAACTCACCAAGCTATGGAGGCACTCATTCATAATTTTAATACACTTCATAGTAGAGCAGGAGCGCAAGTTCCTTTTAGTTCCATTAACTTTGGTATGGATACTTCTCCAGAGGGTAGATTAGCAACAAGAGAGGTTTTGAACGCTATTGACGCAGGATTAGGTAATGGAGAAACTCCAATTTTTCCCATTAGTATTTTTCTTCTAAAGTCTGGAATAAGTTATAATCCATGTGATAAAAACTATGATTTATTCCAAAAAGCATGTAAGGTGTCGGCAAAACGTTTATTTCCTAATTTTATCAATCTTGATGCTTCATTTAATCTACCTTATTATCAAGAGGGGAATTACAACTCTCATGTTGTGGCAATGGGTGGGTGAATACTTAGCCCATTTAAAACCTTGTGAACCGTGCTAACGG